>MGRL01000013.1 GCA_001798165.1 Deltaproteobacteria bacterium RIFCSPHIGHO2_02_FULL_43_33 | reverse complement strand
CCGCCCATCATCAGACATGTTGCCCCCAATATATGTAGAATATTCGATGGTATTACCAGCTGCGTTTATCTTTGTAACAAAGACGTCGCTCCCTCCTGTGATTTTTGGAGAGATACCTGTAACAGGAAAATCAATTGAAGAGGTGGTACCTGTTATATAAACATTCCCGGAGCCATCAACTGTAATACCCTGGCCCATATCGCTGTCACTGCCTCCAAGATAGGTAGAATAGCTAAGCACAGGGTCTATGATAAGTGGATATTTTTTATTGTATGAGGCAACTTGAAAGCCGTAGGAAAATAGAAGTGAACCATTAACAGTATGCAATGGCTGAAAAACCTTGAATTTCCCGCTTACTTGCACCCTTTTGCCATTTACCTCCTGATAAATATACGGCCTTTTATGGATTAGCTTACCTTGCTTAAGGCCTACCTCCAGGTCTCCATCCCCAGTAATATTTAAAGATTCAATTCCTTCATAAGAAAGCCTTACTTGAGATGGGTTTGCATTTGGCTTGACAATAATATCATATTCCATCTGCTGGTTGTTTCCATAAAATTTCATATCTATACCTTTATATAATTCTTTATAGATAATGGACTTATATGCTGGAATACTGGTACTCCATTTATTTGGGTCATTGCCAATAAAGTAGTTGGCCTTGCCTTTCTGCTTATCGTCAGCAACTATTTCTGGATTTTTATTAGCGCCGACAGGAACAAGTTTGAGAAGTTCGGGGGTTAGAGTTTTGGCTTTCGAGGCTGTGATTGCGTGTCTATTTTTTGGAATTTGAAAATCAGGATTTGGGGCTTGAAACATCAGATATACGCCTTCTTTAGCAAAAAAGATAGAGTGGCCGCTGCCCCTTTCGTAGAACTTAACCTTTTTATCTATCTGGCCAGTATTTCGGATAAAATGGACCGGGAATTTACCATATGTCTTCTGAATACGATTTGTTGTGGTTTTATCAATGATGGGGGCTGAAGATTTTTTTGCTGAGGTCTCAATTATAAGTTCTTGCCTTTCGTCAGCGCCGGTATGGGCTGAGATACCAGAAAAGGGGTAAAAAGCCATAACACATCCAAGTAAATATGCAGGAATCCGTTTAAACATCCTCCACCTCCTTGCGCATTATTTTTTGATTACTTCTTTTATACAAAAAAGCAGGTCGGTGCTATATTGAGAAGTAAAAGCTTAGACTGAGGTTCATCTGATATTGCAGCAAAAAGATTTAAAATATGGCATCCTATACCTTTACCCTCACAGCAAAGATTTTGGTGTGAGGGTGACTTTTCCTATTACAGACTTCGACACGCTAAACGTGCCTTCGCCTGAAAAACTTCCCATTAAGCAAGACTATTATTTCTTTCTTACCAATAAAATCTCACCGCCAAATACCAGCAAGGCAACAATAATAGGGATAAAATATGTTGACTTCGGCGTTGCAGGCTTTAAGAGCAGCCATGCCCATGTGGTCATTACATGCTTGGAACCTGATTCTCCATTGCTCCCATCCCATGCGGCAAATGCAACCGGCGTATACTTGCCTTCTGCAAATTGTATATCCTTGCCTTTTTCTTCTGTGGCAAGCGGCCTTTTCATGACAACCCGCCATGTTCCGTTATTATACGCGCCGGATGCCTTTAATCCTGCCTTTGCCGCATCCCTTTGCTCAATCTTCTGGAAGCCATTGCTATTCAGGAGCTTTACAATCTCTGGGGAATCTTTTTTCCCGCTCTTCCACTGCCATATATTAACAGGTTTAGCGCTGTCGCCCATGCCGAAGTACGGCTTTTCCATCTCTTCGGGTATTATTACAGGAAGCTGAATTCCCACGCTATCCTCAAGCACATCTCCCTCTGCTATCTCCTTAGCCTTTTCATCGCCTGGAATACTCTTTGTCCTGTCATCCCACTCAAGTAGTATTGAAATCTCTTTATCGTTATAGAATGCCTTTGCTGTTATGCTGTCTAATGAGGGCGTGAAGAATCTCTCTTTTGCAATTATCTGAGGGATAAACCAGAAGCTTGTTGCTTCTGCCTCATTCCATTTTGGGTCATCAACCTTCTCAGGAAGTTCTCCCATAAGCCTCACAGCCTTGAGAACCGTATCATCTTTTGGCCTCTTAACATCATTTCCAATGGATGCCACATAATGTGCAACATTCCACCTTTCTTCATCAGAAAGCGTCTTTTTGCTGGATGGGTCTGCAAAAGACGGCATCTGGGTGCCTGGTATTCCATTGCTGATACGAGTATAGATTTCTTTCGGATCATTATCAACCCTGAATGTCCATGGTTTTGTCAGGTTTCTCGGCCAGGTCCTAAAACCAAGGTCATCTTTTAATTTCTTTGTGCCGTCGCCCATTCCCTCTTCGCCGTGACATTCAGCGCACATCTTCTTAAAAGTCTCTCTCCCCTTTTCAACACTTTCCTTGGATGATTTTATCCGGCCTTTATAATCAATCGGCCCTTTTGCCGGCTGCTCAAACCCACTGAATGTCTTAATATAGGCAACGAGGTCCCATCTTTCCTGGTCATTGAGCACATCGTCCCAGTTAGGCATGGATGTGCCTGACATCCCTTTCCAGAGAGAGATGTGATTCATACCGCCGCTTATCATCCTGAATATGTCTTCATCTGCAGGGGTTATCTCGTCAAACGGCGTTGTCTTGAATTTATACCAGCCTGCTGTCAGATCCCTTGGCGGAGGGTTTAAAAATTTGCCTGCCGGACCATCGCCGGCCCCATTCTCGCCGTGGCACCACCAGCATTTTTTGTCGTATATTGTCTTTCCATTTTCTTTATTGCCCTGGGCAGCAAACACTGAAATTGGAATCAACATGATGCTTAAAACAATTAAGGATAACAGCTTTTTTCTCATAGGCATTTGACCATCCTTTTATGATTTACGATTTTAAAATCTAAATTTTCCATCTACTTTCTCCCCCAACTGGGAGAGCCGTTTAGGGCAGTATAACTATAATAATTATCATTTGTCAATGCATAGGGGCATGTTCCGTCACTATCTATAATGTAGAGATCAGAATACCCTGTCCCTATGCTAAATACAATCTGTTCGCCGTCAGGAGACCAAGCAGAAGAGTAGATACTCTGTGTATAATCGGTAATATGTCTGGGATTTTTTCCGTCAGCATCCATTACCCACAAATCATAAATGCTTCCCCCATCCCTTTTGGAACTAAAGAGTATCTGCGCTCCGTCAGGCGACCATGAGGGGGATGTATCGGCATAGTTGTCATTTGTAAGGTTTATCTTGTTGCTTCCGTCTGTATTGATGACGAATATGTCATCTCTTGAGCTTCCTGATTCTGAAGTGGTTGCGCTGTAGACTATTCTTGACTCTGTCGGCGACCATTCCAGTTTTCCAATCTGTTCTACTACAGCGCTTGAGGTTATCTGCCTCCACTCACCTGTATCAACATTAAATATTATTATTTCTCTATCTGTAGAGCTCCCTTGCCACCTCGTTGCCGTTATCTCTGTGCCATCAGGAGACCATGAAGGGCTTGATTCATCATAGCTATAGGAACTCCCTGATGGTGTGCTGTCCAGGATGCGGATGATATTGCCTGGATAGGCATTAGTAGAAGTCAGGTCTACAACTATTATATCTCTCTTATAACCGTCTGTCGCTGAAAAGGCCAATTTGGTGCCGTCAGGGGATAATGCAGGGCTAAAATCCCCTGTGTAGCCATACGAGTCATTGGTTATTTGCGTAATATTCTGCCCATCCGGGTCTATTGAGTATATGTATGAAGGATTATTCCCGCTGCCGAAGCCGCCCGGCTGATGATAGTATGCTATTCTGGTGCTGCCCACAATAGGTGCTTTTTTGGCCGCTATTGCATCACTTTCACTACCCAATACACCTCGGTAGATAAGAATAAATGATACATCAGAGGCATCAGAGGGAATAGAACCATTCAGGGGAAATGTAATATTGAGATATGAGTTGCATCCGGACGGCACATTATCAACATTTACAGAGCTTGAAAGTCCATAAATAGTATTCTTCTGGCTGTCTTTATAGCTGTAGCTCACCATCAAACTACCAGGCCCCATGGTCTCTATAGCTGAATTGGCAGGCTCGGAAGGGTTTATATAGGTCTTGTTCTTTATCTGCATTGTTACGCTTGTGGAGGTGTATGAGGCATTGGTAATCTTGAAATTCCCTCTGAAGAAGTAGTTTAAGAAACCTGCTGAGTAGCCTACGGCGCGGGGGAGGAGAAGGGAGGCGTAGTTATTGTATACGTTGTCATCAAGGGTTAATCCTGAGCCCTTAATAAACTCTGGAAGATATTTGTAGAACCATCTGCCTGCTGCAAGATGTTCAATGTGTTCACCATAGCCGGTTTTATCACCAACGACTTCCCCTTGCCCAAGTTTTTTAAGATATGTTCTTTTCTTTCCATTGCCCATGTCTTGAGGATATTCAACCACATTTGACCATGAGGGGTAGGGAAAAGAGAAAGAAAAGATCGTGTCCTCACTAAAGAAATTTGCATTGGTGTATTCTGAGAGGCCAATGGTGTTGCCTATGACATCGACAGGGTTGCTGCCGGTGTATTGGTTGGTGTCTATGAAGGAGGTGATGGCGCTGATAGTTCCATTATAAAAATCGGCGTTATTCGGAGTTGATACTCCAAAGCGTTCTACGAATGATTTCGCATAATCTTCATAGTTTTTAATAAAATGAAAATCATTTCTCGTATGTGACGGCACTGACGCATCCTGAATAAGATGCATCAACTGACCAAGACCTCTGAAGGTTTGAGCAAAATAAGCATCCCGTTGTGTTTTGTCTGCGGCAATGATATTGCCGCTGTAGTCTTTTCCGGTTAGCGCTGTGTAATAGTATGCCCTCACATCATACCATGAGTAGTTTCCAGTAAGGGAGCTTTGCGTTCCCAACGGCATAAGCGCCCATACAGTGGATGATACGCACAATGAACTTTGCAGACAATTACCCTTAAATCCCTCTTCTGTAATGGGGTTGTGAAAGTGGTTTAAAGAACGAATGTATTGAAGATACCAAGCGGGAATGTCTTCAAATTCGCCGCCGAATTGGACCCAATCCCAAGCTTTCTTTGTTTCTGTTGATTTAAATTCTTCTTCGATTCCATTTGCAAAGCCTAATTGATTTTTCAAATAAGAATCAAGTGAAAAACCATTCAGGGTGTTTCGTGCAATATATTTGTTGATTGCTTTGTGGGTGTCTGTTTCCAGAGCATCTGCCACAAAAGGAAATGCAAGACACAATATAACGAATAAAATAAATCCATGTAGCTTTTTCATATGTTTTTACCTTCTTACCTTCTCCATCCTCTATTGTTTTTTAACCATTTATCTTCTTTTTTAATCATTTCATGTAAAAGTGGCCACTCTTTTTCATAAAAAGTTGGTGAGATAGCCTTAGCATCACTCCTCTCCTTCCAAGTCTTGAGTTTCGGCAGTTCAACAATGCCGAAGGTGACTTTAATCTTTTTATACTCTGCACCTATTTTGTATGGTTCACTCCACCAAAGCTCTTTCTCCATGCCAAAATCACTCGAAAAAAAATCTTCAAAGCTGGTTGGCGTTGCTTTGTGAGTTTGCATACCCTTTGGCGGTTGTATCCTCCCATCCGGGAAACTGCCGTAACCGGGTTTGAAGATAATAAAGTCAACATCATATTCCCACGATAATGGCTGTAGGATTGTCGTATACGATGGAATGTGAAACTCGCCGTTCTTGTCTGTTAAAACTTCTTTCACATTTATAACAACTGAATATGATTCGGCTATACCTATGGACTTTTTCTCATACACCGCTACCACCACAGCTCCTTCAATCGGCTCTTTGGTCTCCGCATCTATGACTTTTCCATGGAATTCCGGCTTGTGATAGCCCATCCACCAGAAGGCGTGGGATGGGGTTGAGGTTAGAGTTAAAGTTAAAAACAAAACAGATACGACCAATACGGTTTTCATGGTTTCATGCTCCTATAGTTTGTAAGGTAGGACATCTAAAATCCTTCTATCAGCCATTGACCATTTTCATCCTTTCTTAAGATTACTTCATAAGAATATGTTTCACCATTTTCTAAGGTTATGAGTTCATATTTCGCAACATCGTCTGTTACGGAAACAAGATTAAACTCTGTTTGAGTTGCTATAATAGACGGCAACTGGTTTATCAATGCAGTAAACATCTCCTGATACGATGGCCTACTTGTAGATAGTATGTAGGTTAAAGCCTTTGTTGTGTCCTTATTACTTAGGGCATCTATCGCAGATGTCCACTTGGCTTTAAGCAGAGCATCCATGGTGACGGTATCCAATGCATTTAAAGCAAATCTGTCCTCATAAGAGTAGCCGTCAGCGGTTCGCCCAGTAGCTGTTGCAAGGTAGATGCCGGGGATATCAAGCGTTGCGGTATAAGGAAATGTCGTTGGTGTGGCAGACGTTGATGCAGGTCCGTCAATTGACAAGAGTGTTTCTGTTATTGGCGACGGAAGCGCTGTATCAAGGGTAAGCTGTGTTGACATAGGCGCAAGACTTGATTCCAGAGTTGATGAGAGCTTTACATAGGCGTCCTGAGTTTCGGTGTATACGGTGATGCTCGTTGAGGAGGTGTTGCCGTTTGCGTCTGTCATGGTTGCGGTGATGGTATTTTCTCCTATGGAGAGATTTACGCTGTTAACAGCAAAATCTTGTCCATTTATCATGGCTATTTTACCGTTGACCGTGATACCAACGTCACCTGTTATATTAGGCAGCCGTCCTATGATTACAGTATCAGGTCTGTTTATCACGGAACCGTTATTCGGATAGGTGATGGCGAGAGTATCTGTGAGAATGGTAAATGTTACACTGCTGCTGGAAAGGCCGTTTACGGTAACAATAACAGGGCCCGTGGCTGCCTCCATGGGTATGAGCGCTGTTATGCTCGTATCACTCCAGGTTGTTGTGCTAAGCGGCGCTCCGTTTAAGGTTACTGTGCTTCCTCCCTTTGTTGTGCCAAAGTTTGTGCCGTTTATGGTTATCGTGCTGTTCGCAGGGCCGGATGCCGGTGAAAGGCTTGTGATTTCAGGCGACATGGGAACGGTAACAGTAAATAAAAATTCGTTGCTGCTCATTCCATTAACCGTTACTACGATAGGGCCGGTGCTTGCGCCTATTGGCACGGGAACGGTAATGGTTGTGTTACTCCATGTTAAGGGCGCGGCTGCAATACTATTGAATGTGACACTGCTCGTTCCCTGGCTTGCGCCAAAATTGTAACCATTGATGCTCACCACGTTGCCAATCTGCCCTGAAGATGGAGAAAGGCTTGTTATCTTAGGGGTTACAGTAAAGGTTACGCCATTGCTGGACATGCCTCCGACTGTTACTACCACAGGGCCGGTGCTTGCGCCGGTTGGAACCGAAGTAACAATGCTTGTATCGTTCCAGCTTGTTGACGTGGCTGCAATACCATTGAATGTGGCGGTGCTTGTCCCCTGTGTTGTTCCGAAACGAGACCCGCTGATTGTTACAGATGTTCCAACTGCCCCCGATGTAGGGAAAAGACTATTAATCACGGGTGTAATCGTTGCGCCTACTTTACGAATCCTACAACCCCAGTCAGCAATGAAGAGGTTGCCATCTCCATCGAGTGCAACCCCATGCGGCTCAACAATTGCCGCGCTTGTTGCTCGTCCGCCGTCTCCGTATGAACTGTGAATACCGTTACCCGCCACTGTCGTAATTCCTCCGCCTATAGTAAATTTTTTTACACGTTCATGGCCATAATCCGCGATATAGATATTTCCATATACATCAAGGGCTATCCCGGCTGGTTGATAAAGTACAGTTAGTGTTTCATCGCCAACAACGGTAGTAATGATACCGTCCGCATCTACTTTCCGTATACGGTTATTGTTCCAATCGGCGATGTATAAGTTTCCTTGAGTATCAACTGCCACATCAACAGGATTGACCTGTGCGCTGATTGCCGAACCGCCATCTCCACTAAAGCCGCTGCCGCCATTGCCTGCTACTGTTGTCATGATACCATCAAGGCTTACCTTCCGGATACGGTTGTTTCCGTAGTCGGCAATAAATAGATTCCCCTGACTATCCACTGCAACATCAGAAGGATAATAAAGCCTCGCGCTGGTTGCAGGTCCGCCATCGCCGCTGAAACCGTAAGTTCCATTGCCAGCGACCGTGGTGATGATTCCATTTATGCTTATCTTTCGGACACGATTATCGCCTGCAATGTATAGATTCCCTGCACTGTCCAATGCCAATCCTGAAGCGTTGAGTTTTGCATAAATAGCCGGGCCTCCGTCGCCGCTAAAACCGCTTTCACCGGTTCCTGCTATTGTGGTTATCGTCCCATAAGTATCTACCTTTCGTATACGTGAATCGCCTGCAATATATAGATTTTCCTCACTATCCACAGCTACATCTACTGGCGATATGCCGGCGTAAGGGGCTGGTCCGCCATCCCCGCTAAATGTTTGACTGCCGTTTCCAGCCACGGTGGTGATGTAGCCTGACCTTAACGGCACACTAAAAGGCAATCCATTGCCGGTTATGCCGTTGATGGTAACTGTAACAAGCCCTGTGCTCAGGCTTACGCCGGACGGCACAGAGGTTGCAATGGTCGTATCACTCCAACTGCTGACGGTTGCCTGCTTACCGTTAAAGGTAACCATGCTTGTCCCCTGGGTGTCGCCGAAATTTAATCCGGTAATCGTAACGGTTGTGCCTACTGACCCTGATGTTGGAGAAATGCCTGTAACTATGTGCCGAGAAATGCCGATATAGGAGTCGTAGTTTCCATCTGCTGTTCCCTCAATATCAAGTTCAGCCTTTACCCTGTTTGCGCCAAGCCCGATAGTCATGTTCACGCCAACCCAGAGATAGAAACGGTCTTGTAAGGTTATGGCAATATCCACGGGTGTAGTGCAGGTAAACTTATGATTGAAAAGTGTTGTAGTCAATGGCGAAGGAGCAGAAGCGGAACACAAGACGGTTCCTGTTGCATCATTAAGGTAGAGCTTGGCCAGAGGATGCATGGCGCCGAAATCCGCGGTCTTTTTCATCCAGAGGGAAAAAGTCATAGTTGAACCTGCCGGAATGACGCCGGGAAAATTAGATACGCCTGCTTGGGTATCAAAGGCCTTAATGAGATATTCCCCAGGTGGTTGATTCTTTAATTGAGGAGATTGGAGTGCGTTAATTCTTGCATCAGGTATAGCTTCTGAAAGCTGAAGTATTTCTCTTATATCAGATCGTTCTTTGTGGAGATGGTAAATCGTAGCAGCTTGCGCGTGGCTATAAAAAAGAAGGAGAAAAATGAAGGGCGAAATAACAAAGTGGTTTATTCGGGTCATAGTATCGCATCTCTCAAAATCAGCCGGCTTTAAAAAACAGCTTTATGGGATTAAAAATTCTCAATCCAAAATCGCAAATCTGAAATTTTTGGTTTTAAAATTCTAAACAATTCGCAATTAAGCAGTTTATCTACTTCGCCCAAGACCTCGGCACATATCCTGTATAATTATACAGAAAGAGTATTACCTTCCAGACCTCGTCCTCTGTAATAAAATTTTCCCAGATAGGCATGGAGGATATCCACGGCGCTCCTTCCTTGGGAAGTCCTGGCCCGCCTGTTGAAATCCTCCAGAAAAGGAATGACTCCTGCAATTGGGCTATGGTTCCTATATCAGTAAAGTTTGCAGGCAATGGGTTAAAACCATGCGCATAATGGCCTCTGCCGTCCAACTTGTCGCCATGACAATAGAAACAATTTTTAAAATATACCTCTCCGCCTTCTTTAACTAATTGGGTAAATTTTGCAGGGTCTTCTTTTTCGAGCTTTCTATAGGGGTTTTCAAGGGTCATAAGATTAAATGTCTTGCCAAAAACTTTAACGGTTGACGGCGGCGCAGGATGGATAGACCTGAGTTCCGTAGGCGCCTCATAAGTAGGCCTCATCTGTGAGTATGTTATTAACCCTGCCACAATCGGAACAATAACAAATACAATGTTCCTTAATGTCTTTTTGTTGGGGTCTTCAATCATTCTTTTTATCGGACCGACAAGCCCCTGCATCCCCTCTTCTGTAGAGGTCATCCAGAGGAGGATTGTAACCACAGCAAAGAACATATACATCAGAATAAGACTGGATGGTATGGGCTGTTTGATAAAGAGTCCCGGCGCCTTAAAAATAAAGTAGCTGATGGCTACAAGGATTACAAACAATAGCAGTCTGGGTATTTTCATGTTTTATCTCCTGTTAAAGTAGAATCCAGAATACAGCAGCCAGAAGCCAGAATAAAATAAAAATCAAAGATAAAGTTTTTTATTCTGGCTTCTGAATTCTGACTCCTGATTCTGTTCTATTTTGATTTCGCCATATAGTCAACCAAGAGCTCAATCTCCCCAGCCAGCATCTTGGCTCCAAAATCCGGCGGCATCATGCCTGCTGGGAAGCCAGGCGCAATATCTGCATTAGGATTTAATACAGCCCTTCTTAAATAATCTCTATTCTTCTTTGCCCCTATCTTTGTAAGGTCAGGGCCAAGCGCGCCCTGCTGACCTGCTATTTTATGGCAAGCGCCGCAGCCATACTTTGCAACAACCTCTTCAGCGGTCTTGGCAGGGGCTACTGCATGAGCCTCTTCTTTTGCCGCTGCTGACGGAGCCTCTTTTGGCAATTGCACTGTTACGGTAACGCCTGCCTTTTGCTGAAGATATGCTATAACAGCGTCAACCTCAAATTCTTTAAGCCCTATAGCGCCTGAAGTAACAACCGGCATTGGACTCTGGGTATCATTTGTTCCTTTCACACCAAAACCGGCAACAACAAAGGCGCCTGGCTCAACCATTGACTCGCGAATATATTCTTCGCCTGTTTTTGCCTTGCCCTTGTAGCGAGAGTCTTTTAGCCTTTCCTCTGCTACCTTGCCGGCCTGATCCAGCAAAGGCGCCCGACCCCCGACAGGATTGTGACAAAGCTCGCATGTTCCTTTGCCATGGAAGATTTCATCTCCCATTTGTATAAACTGCTCCATCGTCAGACTGCCCATGTCTAACTTTGCCTCTGCAGGAGGAGGCGCAGGTTTAACCTGCGGAATCATGCTGCCGGCATAAAAGGCATAGAAGATTATCACTGCCAGACTGAATATTGTTACCTTCAAAAAGGTTTTCATTTCAAACCCCCCTAATAATACCGTTACCCGTGTCAGTTATCCGTGACCGTAACTACAAAACCACGGACACGGAACAAGGTCACGGTTCACGACAGTTAATTCAATGATGCGCCTCTGAAGCGCTCTTTTTACCGCTTATATGGGCCAGCCAGAATATAAATATGACAATGGCCATGAATATAATAACGCCCACAGACACAACCTTGGTTGCATAACCGATGGTTGGTGTAAAGGCATCGGGGGAATTATCCCTGAATACGGTATAGACATGCCAGTGCTGCCTTATGGCTGAACGGATAAAGCCCATAAGCCCCATAAGCCATGTGAATGATACCGCAAGAAGGAACAGGGCATACTGGCTTCTGTCCGGCATCTTTCCCCATTGAAGCGGCGCAACCTCTTTTGCGCCTTTGAACATAAGCACATCTATGATAAGACAGGAAATAATAACTGTCAGTGTGGATATAACCTGAGGAACAGAGGATGCAACTTTGTACACTGTATTTGTGAAATAGCCGTAATAGACACCAAGTATGGAAATATTGATTATAGCCGCAACAAATATGGCTATCTGGACGGCATTGCCGATAGGCGCCCATGAAACTGTGGCAATCTTATTGCAGCGGCGATACAAGAGAAAGCTTAAGAATGTAAATATCAGCATGATATTGACAGCCGTATTTTTGGCAGGCATGATGCCCAATGGGCCAAGATATTTATGATACGGCCCTCCCAAGGCTTTTAATTCGCCTGGCGTCATAATCAGCGTGTGCGGCGTAAACCATACAAGGAAGCAGGCGACAATGACAAAGGCAATATATTTAATATACTTGGTGTATCGTTCTGCGCCTTTGCTTCTCTCCATGCCGCACCAGAGATAATAGTTGGCCGAAAGGAAAAGCGCGCCGATTAAAACCGCCTGAATGATAAAGAGCCACGCAAATACGCCGCCCATGAGTGTTATTCCCATCTGCTGGCTGTATGCGTAAATCTCTGCGGTAAGCCAGTAGCCTGCAAACGGAAGGGGGAGCAGCGCCGATATTGCTATAAAGTTTGCCGTGTAACCCATCCAGTCATAGTGGGCCTTTTCTTCAGATGTTCTGGCGCTTAAGAACTTATACGCCGCATACGCTCCCACAACAGAGCCGCCGTAAGCCACGTTTGCTATGGTTCTGTGAAGATTGATTGGATTCCAGAGGTGGTTGTGTATGACATGCCATATATTACCTTCAAATACGCCGTTGGCATCAACGCCATGCGGAGACATCATGAAGGTGACCCACGCATTGGCAAGGAACATCAACACGGTACCTACCACGTTCAGCAGCCACCCCACCGTAAGGTGAATCCATTTTGCAGTCCCTTTCTCCATTGCATGCCAACCGTAATAATATATATAAAGGCATGCGCTCTCTGCAAAGAAAAGGAAGGCATACGCAAGCATAGTGGGGCTGAATATCTTTGCCATATATCTGATGAAATCAGGGTAGAATATTATCAATGTAAATAAGAGAAGACCGCCGAATACAGCGGTTATGGAATATGCCGTCAAACTTACCTTAATAAACTCATAGGCCATTTTGTCATACCGTTCATCTTTAGTAGCCATGCCTATGGCCTCTATCACAAAGACAAATATCGGAACAGCAAGGACAAATGCCGCAAACCAGAGATGAAGCTGAGCCACAAGCCATGCCATAATCCTGCCGTTTATATGCTTCACCTGAGGATAATCTTTTTCAGTAAGTTTTGGCGCAGGCGGATATTCCTCTTTATTTGCCTCTGCCTTGGCTTCTGGGCCAGAGGTCTTTTCAACATGGACAGCCTGTTCAGAGGCATATGCTGTGTCTATGTTAACAGGTGATAATTTTGTGGTTCCTAAAAAGGGCGGGTAAACGAGGAAGATAAGGAAAAATAGGGCAGTTAAGACTCTTTTGGGGGAGAGAGTCCTCTTGAAAACAACAGAAGATAATCTCATAATGATCTGCTCCTTATATTGTTATTTGAGCATTGGGGTTTATCCCCAACGTAAATCGTTACCCATAAAGGGCAACGTTGCTTTCAGCCTTTGAATATCAGCGATAATCCCTGAACCTTGAAAAGTACGGCATCAAGCACTATAAAAAATATTAGACTCACTGCCAGGGCAACAATGAAACTGACAACAGTTTTCATAAATCCTCTCCTCCTGATTGCTATTTTTACTGCTTGGTGAGAAACCAATAAAAGAATATTAAGGTAATTATTACAATTGCGGTGAACAGGATTGGACCGGCTTTACTTGGTTTTTCTTCTTGCATATTAACCTCGCCTTTACCCCATTAGAAAGTTTTATTGAGAGACCCCATCGTTTCTAATTCGATTATAATAGTATTGCCGAGACTTTCTAACGGGGTGAACTTTAGTTTGACAATATGTATTTCAAATTTTATAATGGCGCTATGCTCAAAGATTGGAAACCAACACCGGCTGACTATCTGATATTTATAGGGCTTGTCGTGAATCTGGCTGTGATATTTTTCTTGGTTGTTTATTACTTCACGAGATAGATATAGATACTGTATTGTATATATGATGTTCGGTTTTATTAACAATTTTTAAAAATCTTGTCAAGGAGTTTTTTGTCTGATTTTTGTCTGATTTAGACTTTCCTACTCTCCGCCAACAGGCTCAAACCCAACACCCTTTTCCTTTTTTACAACATGAAGGATATACGGCTGTTTCATTGCCTCTCCGTTGGTATCCATAGTAATCTTGCCGGTCACACCCTGAAAATCTTTAATCTTAGATAAACTATCCCTTACCTTGACAGGCTCAGTTGATTTTGCCTGCTTTATTGCATTCGCAATAAGCATGAACGAGTCATACGCAACCGCTGGATATACGCCCGGCTCCTTGCCTGTTCTTTTCTTATATTCCGAAACAAACCGTGAAACAACAGGCGAGTTATCTGCTGGAAAAAATCCTGCATATATAATAGTCCCAACCGTAAGCTCATCACCATTTTTCAAGAACTCATCTGTAAAGAGTATATCGCCGCCAATGAGAGGCGCCTTTATACCCTGCCTTCTCAGTTCTTGCAAGACATCAACTGCTGCAGCATCGTCGCCTGCGAATATTACGGCATCAATAGCTCCTTTCGCATCTTTCTTTAATTGAGCTATTGCCTCTTCCATTGTAGCGCCCATAAATAGGTGGGTTTCACTCACAATCCTGGCGCCCTTTTTTATGATTGCTCCCCTGAACAATCCGCCAATCTGTAAAGAAGTTTCATCGTCTCTCATTGATGTAATAATGACAAATTTATTATATTTCAATTTGTCAACGGCATATTGAATAGCTCTTTCTGTGCCAATATCATCTGACAGAGAGTTGCGGAATATAAAAGGCCCGCTCCTCCCTATATGTCTTTTACTCCCTGCTGACATAAATATCACCTTTGCTGCATTTGCCAGCCAGACAGGGCCGAATGTTGACCAACCTGTTGGCGCCGCAATTATCGCAATAACATCCTCTTTTACCAGTTTCTGAACAACCACCTGCGTCAACTGAGATTCGCTCTTATTATCATAATGTACAACCTCTATCTTCTTGCCATCTATACCGCCGGCATCATTTAGCTCTTTGGCTGCCAGTTCAACACCGGCAAGGGTCATAAGGCCTGTCTCTGCATCATCGCCTGTTTCTGGGCCGACAACGCCGATTTTTACGGGCTTGAGTTCTTCTGCAAAAGAAATATGACAGGCAATAGGCAATAGGCAATAGGCAATAAAAACAGACAAGAGGCAAACAGCTATATTTGAAGAAATTCTAAATTCTAAACTCAAAATTTTAAATTTAAAGTTTATAATTTGAATATTAAAATCTCTAATCCTATTGCCCATAGCCCAACACCCATAGCCCTTATTTCTTTGTTGTTTGTTCAATTTCTGTTTCCTCTAATTCTGCAACGGTCTTTGGCATATCGATTATTAAATCCTCTTCCAAAGAAAAAATATTCTGAGCATCGCCCCTCTTTGCAAATATACCCCGCTGTTTTCTATTCTTGTCACCGATAAGGAGAGCTATCTTTTTACCCTTTTCATCGGTTATATGAATTCTTAACCGCGGCTTCAAAAGACCATAAACAGCCAAATCCTTTGGAGACTCATCTACAAACGTCTTTATCTTTGAATCTCTCAACTTATAAAGAATTTCTGTTACCTTTACTGCGCTTGCTACCACTTCTCTCGGCTTAATAATATGCCATTTACCTTCAGCAGGGTGGTCAATGGTAAGCGATTCTTTATCCACCCACAGTATTTCAAAACCCTTAATCTTTAGCGGCTCAAAATATACTACTGTCTTATCCCTCAGGTCATAAACTGTTTTATCTGCCTCTGCCTTAATATCAGCAGTTAATCTGAATATGCGCGGGTCATCCTTCAAAACTGCAAAACCCAGATTCATGGTAGGATTTCTATCGCCAAAAACAACGGTCTTTTCTAAACCTGAAGAGGTCTTGAATACAACGGTCAGACTGTCTGGCCCATCTATGCCCATTTCCTTCAGCTTTTCTTCAGACTTGGTTTCAAAGAGTGTGGTATCAAGCTTTGCATTAATGACCGCATCAAGGAGTTTTTGTATCGCATCCTTATCTGTTGCTACGTTTAAAGGCTTCTCCAATACCCATTCATTGCCGATTTTTCTCAAAAGAATATTGTCTTTTGCACCATGTAATTGAAGTTCTATAACATCTTTTGGTTCAAATGCAAATAGCTTCTTTTTAGTCTCCTCTACAACCTTTTTTTCTTCAACTTGCCTGTCTACAAGATAAAATAAACCCCCAATCACAGCCAGAATGATAAACCAAAATACGGTCTTCTTGAAAAACCTCATTTATTTTTTAAGCCTCCTGCGGGTCAACATCCCAACGCCACTAACCAGGACAAAAGAGGGCAGTATGATTACCGGAAGCCAGAAGATTAGCCTGCCTTGGGTGGCTGTCAGTATGACAGGGGTATTTCCAATCTCTTTCTTTCTGATGGATATCATGTCAGACTCTTCGGCAAGCCAGTTTATAGTGTTAAGAAAGAGGTCTTTGTTGCCTTCGATGTTTATAAATTGATTATTTGCAAAATTTGAGTTACCGAAAACAACTATTTTGGCATACTTCTTTGTGCCTTCAGTATCTTTATTGTGATCATTATGACCGCTATGTCCGCTGCCGCCTATCTCAACAGCAGTAACACTCGCAACTGAAACAGGCCCTTTCTTATCCTTTCCTTCATCATATTTAACCTTCCCTTCTTTAAAGGCCTTTTTATCTGTCTCTGCCCAGCTTCTCTCGCCTGTTTTTGCCAGCTCGTATCTACCCTTTGCAGGATCATTTTCTACCCCTACTGACCTTGTAGTTGGAAAAACCGTCATAACATTAAACTCCTTTGTTATCGGATGATCTTTGTCATACTCGGTAATAACAGGGGTCAGATAACTGGCGCCATAAACCTGGGAAAACGTGTCAATGATGATGTCATCCCCTATCTTGAAGCCATACTCCTTTAAATATGAGACAATACCAGGGACAGTGCCGGGGTCAAGCATAAATAGCACATTACCGCCGCGATTTATATATGCAGTCAGCTTTTTAAGCTCATCAGGCAACAGCTCTTTCTTGGGGCCGCTCACAATAAGAAGAGAGGCGTCAGTCGGCATATCATCTGCTGATAATAAAATAATCTCTTTAACAAGATAATTCTCTTTCTCTATCGCCTCTTTTACAGCCTTATAACCGATGTTCTGCGTATCTAATATATTATTCTCTCCGTGGCCTTTCAGAAAATAGACTGTTTTTACCTCATCCCTTGAGACCTTTAATATGGCATTGGTAAGCTTCTCTTCGCTCTCAAAACCAACCACCTCTTCCTTATTGCCGCTCTTTATAAGTGTCGTTCTGTAGGATGTCACATTATATTTTGCGGCAATAAGCGGGTCTTTATCCGGGTCTACAAAACTATACTTGAAACGAGAGGAGTTATGTTTATATTCTGATAAGAGGTCGTGCATTGCCTGCCTTGTACGCTCATCACTCCTATAAAATGCAATCACCTCTATATCCTTCTTCAGAGAGCCTAATAATTTCAGTGTCTGGTCAGAAAGGGTATATCTTTTTGTTGATGTCATATCCCATCTGGTCTTGTACTTAGCTGACATAAAAACTGTCAAAAGAAGCACCACAGAAAACACCAGAATCATTAAAGCAGTATTTGCCCCGTATTTTGTAGACCTTTTAGACAGGGTATTTTTTATATCAGAAAAACTTATGTAAAAAGACAATAACATACAGAGAAGCCCTACCCATATAAGGACTGCCATGTATGTCTGCATAGCGCCTGCAATGGCATAGGAAACCCCTCCGATTGCCAATAGCAAAAGTCCAAGAATTGGTATAAACCTTTTCATAGGTTCCCCTTAAAAAGTCTGAGGTTGGAGGTTGGAGGACAATACCTTTGCCTCAAACCTCATGCCTCCAACTTTCTTTTATCCTCTCCACTTTTTTGACTCAAGAATCCTTAATGTCAGAAACAGGAACAGGGTTATAAATATTAAATAATATACAACATCTTCTGTATCTATGACGCCTTTTGCAAAACCCTCAAGGTGCGTTGTCATGGATATATACGATAGTATATCCCCAACGATTGGGCCGGCCAGCGAAGCAGAGAAACTTATCATCCAGAAAAGCAGGAGCAGGCCAAAGGCTACTGTAGCAGCTATTATCTGATTCTCTGTCAAAGATGAAGCAAATATACCGAGGCTTACAAATGAAGCCCCTACAAAAAACAACCCTATATAGCCTGTTATAATAGGGCCTGCTTCCGGCTGGCCAAATGCAATTATTAAGATGGGATAAAGGACGGTCAGCGCAATCATGATTGTGAAAACAGCCATACAGGCAAGGAATTTGCCAAGGAGCACCTCCATATCAGTGACAGGATAGGTGAGCAAAAGTTCTATAGTGCCTGACTTCTTCTCTTCTGAAAAAAGCCTCATGGTGAGAAGCGGCACCATAAGGAGAAGGATAACGCTGATATTGCCAAAAAGCGGCCTTGCAACACTCTCGGTTATATTAAGAAGGCCAACCTGTTTTGCCAGCGCAGGATCAATAGTTGCATTAAAACTTATCGTAGAAAATAATGCAAAGGTGTTGTAGAAAAAATAGCCGCTCAGTATAAGAAACATGGTAATGACTACATACGCTATAGGAGATGAAAAATATGATTTGAATTCTTTTTTAAATATAAGGTAAAAATTGCGCATTAAAATCTCCAAAAGACCGTTGTCCGTGTCCGTTATCCGTGTCCGTTAAAAACTTTTTTACGACACGGTTCACGGTCACGAATCACGGCTTTTATTCTTTCGTTACCAGCTTCACAAATATATCCTCAAGACTCATCTCTTGCGGCCTGAGTTCAATGAGCGCCCATCCTTTATTTACAATGACCGGCGCTATATCCCTTCTAATATCCCTTTCCTTCAGCGACTCAATTGTATATTCACCAATACCATTGGCAGCATGGCTATCTCTTCTTATAACCTTAGAAACGCCTTGAATTGCCTCAAGTGTTTTTATTACCTCATGCGAAGGGCCTTCAATCCTTATTATGAAACGGCTTGCGCCCTGAACCCGTGATGTCAGATTTTGCGGCGTATCTACTGCCACCACCCTGCCGTCATTTATTATAACAACCTTCTGGCAGGTCATGCTGACTTCAGGAAGTATGTGGGTTGAAAGAATTACCGTCCGCCGTCCCGCGAGGTTTTTAATCAGCTTTCTTATCTCTATAATCTGTTTTGGGTCAAGGCCGATGGTCGGCTCATCCAGTATCAGAACCTCAGGTTCGTTAACCAATGCCTGGGCAAGACCAACCCTCTGACGATAACCTTTTGAAAGCTCAGCGATAAATTTATAAGAAACATCTGTCAATACACACTCATCCATTACCTTGGCAACAGCGCCTTTTATCTTTTTACCCTCAACCCCTTTTATGCCGGCAGCAAATATAAGGTAATCTTCAACAGTCATATCCTTGTAGAGAGGCACATTCTCCGGCAGATAGCCGATCCTCTTTCTTACCTCCAGAGGCTCTTCAAATACATCAAAACCAGCCACACTTGCCTTACCGCTTGTTGGAGGAAAGAAGCAGGTGAGTATCCTCATCGTAGTAGTCTTTCCGGCGCCGTTAGGGCCAAGAAAACCGAGGATATCTCCTTTCTTTACTGAGAATGTTACCCCCTTCAATGCATGATAATCGCCGTAGTATTTTGTTAGATTTTCAACCTCTATCATTTGCTACCATCCTAAATTAGGCTATAGGCTATGGGCGATAGGCAATGGGGTTGCCTCTTGCCTCTTGCCTCTTGCCTGTCTTTTGATTTATTTCGCAGGCTTCATTATTGTCATGTCTGAACCGCCGGCGGTCTTACCCTTGAGCGCCGTTTCTATCTCACGCTCGCTAACCGGCACATCTACAAGCTTAATCAAGGCAGTATCGTTGTTCAAGAGTTTTTTGAGGTCTTCCTTGCGCCATGTATCTTCCCAATTCCCAACAAGCGCATTCCAGACCTGGGTAATCGCTACTGCCTCACCATCCTTTATATCCTCAAGCCCGTCAAGCTTATCTTCCTGCTGTGCTATAAATGTCTTCATATTATGCACAACCACGATAAACGGCGGACCGCACCTCATGCAATACTTTGCTGTCTTGTCTATACTGTGGCACTGCACGCATTTTCTATGCGCCAGCTCCACTGCCTCAGCAGCAGTATATTTAATATACCCTTCCGCCTTAAGCGCTTTTATAACACTTTTCCCTGAGGCAGCTATGCCGATAAAAACTAATGCAGCAATAAAGAGTATAATTATTATGCTTTTCTTCATAAGCAGCTGAACCCCGTTAGAAGTTCATACTATAGAAAGTAATAAAAAGGCACACAGGTGAGTCTCTTCAATGGTGAAACTTCTAACTATATATATAAAAAAACACAGGGCACGACCCTTCTAATCAGCCGTGCCCCGTGAGATGTATTCCTTGCATTTTACTTATTTCTTCATTGTCTTTGCTTCTTCTTCTGCCTTCTTTCTCAAACCGCCTTCCACAACTTCACCGGTACCACCCTTTAAATCTCCACCGCGGCCGGCAAGCATTGATTCAACAAGCTCCTGCGCCTCCTTAAATTCTGCGCTCTGGGCAGCATTTAACGGTGTTACAGCATTTGCTGCCGACTTTGGGTTAAAAGAAGATTTTGGGTTTAGATATTCCGCTAAACTGCTCGGCTTCTTAGCGTCTGCATTTGCCCTGACCCAGGCTATCACATTCCATATATCCTGATCCTGTAAAAGATTGCCCCATGCAGGCATACACTCTGAAAGTTCCACTGAAGTGCCGCCACCTTTGATTGCAGTGAATAGCTCCACATTGGTCTTCTTATTCATATAGGCCTGACCTGCAGTAAGGTTTCTCGGATATGGGTCAAGATACGCTGCATTTGGCCCATCTCCATGGAGAAGCCACCCATGGCAACCAACGCAGTACACATAATACCACTGCTTGCCTTCATTTGGATTTGCCCCTGGGACCAGGCTTGTCTTAAAACTGGGAGACCAGTTATTTGTCCACTGATTATAAATCTGTTCTCCAGATACAGGCTTCTTTACCCTA
Source organism: Deltaproteobacteria bacterium RIFCSPHIGHO2_02_FULL_43_33 (assembly GCA_001798165.1). Lineage (GTDB taxonomy): Bacteria > Desulfobacterota > GWC2-55-46 > UBA9637 > UBA9637 > UBA10170. The sequence continues at coordinate 16,582 of MGRL01000013.1, read as the reverse complement.
TCCCACATCTCGGTCTTGCCAGTTGACTTACCGTAACCGCTGTCACCCTGCTCAAGGGTAGCTGCCCCTGCTTTACTCCCAGAAGACCTCTTGCCAACGCCTGTCAGGTAGTCAAAACCTGTAATACCGTAAGTTGCACCGGCCCTTCCCCTTAACATATCCATTGCTTCCTTATCAAAGTCTGCAAGGGCCTTTTCAAGAGATTCTTTGGCCTGGGTTGGGCACTCAACCTTTTCCCCTGCTGCGGTACATCTCTTTTCCACTGCCATTGCTGCCGGAACAAAGGCGAACAATGCTACTACCAACAACACGAACCATTTTCCATTCATTTTTTTCACCTCCTCTTTAATTTTAAATTATTATTGCTAAAAAATTATCTCCTCTTATTTACCCTTACACTTGCAAAGCTTTCTCAAATGAGCAAGCAAGTCCTTTATCTCAGCCTCTGTAAGGGTCTTGCCAAATGCAGGCATGATAGTTGACTTGCTGACTGCTCCACCGCCGCCGCTAATTGCATTTTCTATATCGGTATCTGTCAGTTTATTCATATCTTCAGGGCTTGTATGATTTCTCGGCGTAACAGACATTTCAGGCAAGTCTATACCAACAGACTTAGGTTTTGAATTAGCACCATCACCCTTGCCATCCATACCATGACACTGAGTGCAATAAAACTTATAATTTTCTTCCGCGCTCACAGCAAAGGCTGTTCCTTTGCCAATAAAAGCTGATATACATATTAAAAAGGCTGCAATCAATAATATCTTTTTTACCATTACCATTATTCTGCTCCTTTCTCAGAAAATTTATTTCTGGCCCGCTACAAACCCAGCCAAGATTTTCATTTCATTATCGTTTATTATACCGACAAAGACAGGCATCCTCTTTACCGGCTTAAAGACCTTCGGCTCTTTAAGATATGCATATACCCAGTCTCCCTTAAGCCTTTTCCCTGCCTCAGAGAGGTCTGGACCGCTCACACCGCCGACCTTTTTCGCTCCTGCCTTTATGGAATGACAGCCTACGCAGCCATATCTCTTTATGAAGAGGTTCTTTCCCTGTGGAGTTACAGCTTCAGTTATTCCAGATGCCGTCACCTCTTTTGCAGTAAGTGTCATAAGATATTCTGCAACCTCATCAGCTTCTTTCTTGGAAAGGACAGGATGTTTTTCACTATTCTTTTCTGTAATAGAATTATATTTTAAAAGCCTGATGTTAGTTGGATTTGCCAACCATCCTTCCAGCCATTCTTTCTTAAACTTACTCCCTGAATACCACAGCTCAGGGCCTTTTTTCTTTAGTTGTTCCTCAAATGTCTTTTCCGTGGCAGGGCCCTGCAATTGGTGGCAGGTTCCACAATTCTTTGCATTAACTATATTCTTACCTTCATCACTACCAGCATAACTGCTATTTGCCGTAAGGCCCGCTAAAATAACAGCAGCAACAAATACTCCCATCAAACAATGCATCTTCCTTACGCTCATTTACAAAAACCTCCTTATATATTATTCCTGTGGTTGATATATCCCAACCATAGTAGTTTGTCAAGGCTTTTTTTGCTCAAATATCTTTCTCTCATCAACGCTCAATTTTACTGATAAATCAGCCTGATAATCCTTTACTATTGCACTTTTTACATCCAGTCTGCCAATATTGTTCATTCCTATCTCCGTAAACCATATATTGTTTGAAGCATCAATAGCAATATCAAACGGCTGCGCACCGCTTCCCAGATTAAACTCAATAATTTCACCTTTGACTTGGTTCAGCATCCCAACCTTGCCGCCTCGTTTATCACAAAACCAGATATTCCCTTTTCTATCAACAGCTATACCTTCGGGCACACCTTTGCTCGGGATATTAAATTCTTTGAACTTTTCTGCCGCAGGGTTAAACCTTACAAGCCGCCTGTCCTTTCTCGCACTGAACCATATATTCCCGCCCTTATCAACAGCAATCTCATTGGGAACACAAAATGCGCTCGGCATAGCATATTCTTTAAATTTTCCTGTATCAGGAGAAAACTTTGCGAGCTTATTTGCCTGTGTTTCTATGAACCATACCATCGATTTCTTATCCACGACAATCCCCATGGGCTGACTTAATTGGGTTGGAATGGGATATTCCACAATATTGCCTCGCTTTATATCAAGCTTACCTATCTTATTTGCTGAAAATTCTGTAAACCAGACATTGCCTGAGTTATCCAGGGCAAGTCTTATAGGCTGGCTGCTGTCTGTGGGTATCTCATACTCTTTAAAGGTCTTTGTTTTAGGGTCAAATCTGCCTATCTGATTTCCGTCCTGCTCTGCAAACCAGATAGCGCCGCTTGAATCTACTGCTATATCAGTCGGGTAACTCTTGGTTGTAGGTATATCATATTCAGAAAATACAGAGGTTTCTTGCTCTAACACAATTATCTTATTTGCATTCAATGCCGCAAACCATATATGACCTTTTGCATCCGTCGCTATTGCCGAAGGGAAACTCCGCTGAGACGGAGTAGGATAAAGTTTTATTGCCGATTCTTGGGCTATGGCTATGCTGAATGCAAGAACTAACGAGAGAAACAAAAAATGAGGAACGAGAAAAATATTATTCCCCATCTTTGATTTATGATTTCCGATTTCTAATTCCTGCCTCATCCCTGCCCCTTCTCTCTTTTTCTGTAAATATACCGCACAAAAAAACCTATAGACAACATAAAGATTATTATTGCTATTATTTTTATGGAATTACTCTTGCTCTCAGCTCCAACTGAAGGTGTTTTAGCTTCATCAGTATTAGCAATAGCAGATGGATCTAATCGGCCAATCTTGTTCGCATCCCTGTCTGTTTCTGTAAACCACACTATACCATGACTGTCTATTGCAATACCCAGAGGAAGGCTTCTGTTAGTCGGAATATCGTATTCCACAAATGTTGCCGGAATAGGGTCAAAAACTCCAATCCTATTACCCCTGTTCTCAGTAAACCATATACGGCCGGCTTTATCTATGGCGATATTTGATGGAACAGTTGCAAGCCTTGGAATTATCGCCTCATTAAATTTCTTTAATCTTTGGTTAAACATTGCAATCTTATTACCGTTTACCTCCACAAACCAGATATTGCCGTCTTTATCAATGGCAATATCCGAGGGATTGGAAAATTGCATAGGTATATCATATTCAGTAATCTTCCTGCCTTTAAGGTCAAGACTTGCAAGCCTATTGCCGGCAGACTCCACAAACCAGACAATACCGGTTCCATCAACAGCTATCCCTGACGGCTGGCTATTATCGGTTGAAATACGGTATTCCTTTATTGTCTCATCGCGGACATTTAACATGCCTACTTTATTACCATTTCGCTCGGTAAACCATATCACAGCTCCCTCATCAACGGCTATACCAAAAGGGCCGGCATTTGACGTTGGTATAGGATACCTCTTAAATTTCTTGGTAGCAGGAGAGAAATTGACAATACTATTATCACCGGCTAATGTTAACCATATGAGAGAATGAGCATCTATTACAATGCTTGCGGGGCTGCCTTTATAGGGTATATCAAATTCCTCATAGGCTTGTGTGGATGGAATAAACTTGCCAATCTTACTGCTATTCTGCTCAATAAACCAGAGATTGTCTGCTGCATCTACAGCAATATCAACAGAATTGCTGGAAGGGGTTGGGATTGAATACTCTATTATGTTGCCATAAACAGCAGATGCTGCAATTGGAAATAAGACAAGATTAATAAGACTAAGCAGCGCTAAGTTATTACTTCGCAGGTTCATAGGTGTAACATTTTTCAGGCTCAATGCACTTAGGTTCTATACACAGCATCATAAACTCTCACCATGTAAAGGTCGGCTCATAGATATGCCGCATCTGCCAGTTGGCATCTTTGTAGGTCTCCACCTCCTGGCCTGTGACTGATTCCCCTTCTGTTCCTGTCTTGCTGGCGCGGTATTTTCCTACCTCTATCTGACGCTGTCTGTTGTTTTTATAAAAATCTGCAACATCCATAGGAGGCAGATTCTGCCTTACCCCTGTGGATGGATTATGGCAGGCTATACAGCCATGCAGTTTTGCAGGATAACCACTGTAGACGATACCTAAAATTATTAAAGAAAATACTATTAACGGAGGCAGTAAACTCAATATCCTTGAAATAATTCCAGATATTGATCTCTTCTTCTTAAAAATGAACGGCACTAAGAAGGCAAAAGCAAAAACTAAACCTGGGGCTATGAAAGTGCCTAAAAACTGCCACTTTGCCAACGCGCCCTTCAGATACCAGAATGGCTGAAGCAAAAATAGAAAATACCACTCTGGCCCTGGTATATACATACCATCATCAGGCAATGTCGTATTGCCGGCCAGGTCAGGAGGGGCAGGGAGTTGGTACTTGTATGCCAGCCCTGCTATAATAGCAACTGTTATGATAACCACTACGTTGCCCTTAATAGCATGTCGCGGCCAAAATCTATGAAACGCTTGCGGATAGGGAGGTGCATAGCGGGGGTCTGTTATCGTAGTTTCGTTTTGCTTATCTGATGACATGATAGCTCCATGATTAGATTTACGATTTTAGATTTACAATTTGAGATTTTAAATCATAATTCGTAATTCGTAAATAGTTCTGTATTATTTCCCCGCCTCTCCCTTATACTGACACTTACATATATCTCTTCTGATATAGGCAATTATATTTTTAATCTCTTCATCACCCATCGTTGAACCGAAGGACATCATTGCATCTGAAAATCCAACCGCAGGGCCGCCGTTTTTTATTACCTTAAAGAGGAATTCGTCGGAACGGGCAGACAAAAGCTCAGCATTTGATAAATCCCTCGGCCTTATACCTTCACCGAGGGTATCGGCTAATTGCCCGTCACCTTTTCCCAATGCGCCGTGACAGGATACACACCAGCTCTGGAAAAGTCCTTTCCCTGACTTCTTCCCCTCCTCGCCGCTCCATGTTGCCTGACTGCCATAATCAGGCTCTTCAAGGGTTTCAGTCTTTATCTTAAGAGAGACGTACGAAACATTTTTGGGAGATACTGTAATCTGGTTCTGCGCCAGCGGTCCACCATATGCGCCTATATCATTCCTCGTAGTATCAGGGTCATTAGCTGTAGTATCTTCACTGCCGGCATTGATTACAGGAGAATTATTCTTAAGATGCGCATTGCCTTTTGCCAAATCTAAGAACATCGGGTCTTTAGATATATCTCCATTGCCGGGAGAGGTGTTAACATAATTTGTCTTATTCCCCCATACGAGGTTATATGAGAGAATAGGCTCTACCCCTTTCATAAACCCTGTCCCTTTCTGAGCATCCGGAGATTCTGCCCAACGGATGCCTCCAGATTTATTATTCACAATTATATTACTCCTTACAACAACCTTTGAGATCTCGCTGTAGATGCCGTCAAAGTTTTTAAATATGGTGTTATTGATAACCTCTGGATTGGAATAAGAATTATATATGCCATAACTGCCATTATTATAGATGATATTATTCTTTATAGATGAGTCGCTGTAAAGTATGTAGAGCCCGTAGACCCTGTTGTCTGCAATAATATTATTAACGATATTTGATGGTGCAAAATATGTTCTGATGCCGGCATTATTACCTGTAATCCTGCAATTGGCTATAGTCATTGGGGAATGTTTTGCAGATACGCCCACGTCCATAACATCTCCGGTCGTCCCCCGCTTCCCGCTGTTGGTAATGGTAAAACCTTCAAGAACAGCCCCCTTTGCCCCTTCAACCACATTCCCCTTACCTCCGCCGTCAATAATGGCCGCATCTGCCCCTGACCCCTGAATAATTATCCCTTCTTTCAGTATAATATTTTCCTTGTATTTACCTGGAGAAACCTTGATAGTATCCCCGCTTGATGAAGCATCTATAGCACTTTGAATAGTCTTATAGTCTGACGGGACATTGAGAGTCTTTATATTACCTGCGGCAAAGGAAACGATAGAAGACCCTGTCATAAAACTAATAACTAACAAATACGGAAAAATTGTCTGTCGTGAAAGATTAAAAATCCTTGTTCTTCTCTTCATCTCTCAACCCCCTTATTTTCTTTCAAATCTAAAGTTATAAAGAGCAGCGCATCCAGCAGTATATTAAAGACACAAGACTGGAAGCCAATCCTCTCAAATATTCAGGTTTAAGGCCGTTAGAATTTATAGCGGCCCTGATATCCCATGCCGCTTTACCATCTTAAAGTGAAATACCAAGAGGGCTGCTATAATAACAGGCAAAATCAATATATGTGTGACAAAGCTACGGCTCACAGAAAAAGATTCCAGAAGCGGTTCCTTAAGCATATCGCCTATAATCGGCCAGGTGCCTACATAATCTGTCCATATTACCAGAACCCAATATCCCCTCCAATTCCAGGGAAGGATGGTACCGGTAATGCTGAATAAAAGAACAATTAAGAATAAAGTGAAGCCAGACAACCAATTTAACTCACGCGGCCTTTGATATGCCTTATGGTAAAAAACACTGAGCATATGGGTGAGGAGTGTGGCCACCAGAAGTGTGGCGCCCCAACGGTGCATATTGCGCATCAGCCAGCCCATCGGAATATTATTACTCATATAGAGGACGCTGTTAAATGCCTCCTCAGGCTTGGGTGTATAAAAAAATGTCATAAAGATACCTGTTACACTCTGGAGAAGGATTATGGTAAGGGAAATGCCGCCAAAACAATAAAAAAAGTTAACATGCTTCGGTATGGGGAGTTCTATCTTCTTTTTCAACCATGTCTTAAAACCTGCCCGTTCCTCAAGCCAATCGGCAATCTTAGTAGACATTGTTTACTCCATTAGGAAACCCTATGACCTGCCACAGGGTTAGAGTTGAAATGAGAATTAATTAAATTAAACAGCTAAGATAGAGCATAGGGCTTCTATCGGTATGGTTAGTGTGCAGTATGCGCTTCCCCCGAAGGTTGCTTTCCTGCAGAATCGGAAGATTCTCTTCCCTGGTCTACATGCGTCTCGCCTGTAAAGTCTATTTTCCAGCTATTGGTCTTTTCATCTAAATCAAGATTTACGTCGCTTTCCTGAACAAAATCTCCTCCAAACGATGATGGCACCTTACATTCAATCTTAACAACAGCCTTATCCTTTGCTATCTTACTGCCTATAATATTGACCTTCATATCTTTTGAGTATTTGGATACTATATCCTTAAACCTATCTTCTGGAAGCTTGTAGTACTTTGAACTGCAAAGCTTATATGCCTCTCCGAGCGTAGTAGTGCCGCCTTCTTGAACATAGGCATAGAATTTTTTCACTACCTCTTCCGGAGATTCTTTGGGTTTGGATGTCATGCTGCCTGAATTGCATCCTGATTCTAATAGAGAGATAACAGCAAACATTATTGCTATGATAAGGAAGGTTAATTTTCTCGTAGTTTTCATGACAAATCTCTTTCTCCTAAAAAACTATGTCCCCCCTGATGTTGCATCAGGGGGGACATAACTAAAAGTTAAATCATACACATACTATCATATCTGATCCAGGTTGCTGACTCTTCCCTTGTTTCCGCCCTCAATCTGACCTGGCTGCAGACCTAACTGATTCTGCTCTGCTGCCTCATCATAATCGCCTGTTGCAAGGTTAGACTGGCCTTTTGGGCCGTCAACAAAGAATGCTGCCCTCATCTCAAGGTGGAGCGGGCCGCAGAATGTCTCGCAGTATATCTCATACTCGCCTGCAATATCTGCCACAAACTCGGTCATAAGAGATACGCCTCTTGGGATATGGAGCATTGTCCTTGTTGCATAGGGTCCGTATATCGTAAAGCCCATGATAACATCAGGGTTCTTGGTGATACCAGCGGCCTTATCAATATTGGTTACAATAATCCTTACCTTGTCGCCCTTGTTCACCCTTAGCTGTCTCGGGACATAACCATAGCTGAATGCCTTTACATGTATCTCTTTCACATCACCCTTCTGAACGATGCCGGGTTTCTGCGTATCCAGTGGAAGGTAAGATATCTTTGCTCCGCCTAGATGTACTGGCCTCAGCTCCATTAATTGCTTATCAACAAGGCCGCCCTTCTCTGCCTGACCCATTGTCCAATCCTTTACCAGATTGGCAAATATGAGCTTGGCATTATGCGGCTCGCCGTCAACCGGGATAATCTTTAAGCTCTTGCCGTATGTTGGGCTCTTCTCATCCACATCCAGCATTTCGTGGTTAACCGGCCACCTGATGCCTGTTGGACTGAAAAGACCTGTAGAGAACTTATTCAGCGCAAACACAAACTTATCATCCGCGCTTACAGCAATATGCCCTATCCTGTAATGGATTGGATATTCATCAACAACCTCAAGCTTATCAAGGTTTGTCTTAACAACTGAGTCTGCAACAAAGCAGCTGGTATAGGCATTGCCCTTGGTGTCAAAGACATTGTGAAGCGGACCAGCGCCGACTGGCAGAACCTTTTTAACTGCCAGCTTATCAATATCAATGATGCTGATGGTAGCAGAAAGCTTATCTGCCACCTGTATATACCTTCCCTTTGGCTCTGCGTCTGTTCCATGCGGGTTCTTCCCGACCGGAATCTCTTTTATAAGCTTAAAGGGATTCAGCTCAAAAACACCGACAGTGGAATGATAGTAGTTGCCGGAAAATAAATACTGCTTTCTGTTTGCATTATATGTCGGATAACCCTCGCCCTTCTTGTTTATATCCAGATAATCAGGTGCGCTTGGCGCAGGGCCCCAGTCAATAATCTGGGCCTTGCCTGTGGCAATATCAACCTTTGCCATTTTGCCGGTCAACTCGCCTGAAGCATACAAGGTCTTTCCATTCGGCCCGAGGGTTATATGGTGTATACCAAATGGGAATGGCAAAGTAATAATCCTTTCAAGAGAGCCTACCTGCAGATTGATGACACCGATGGTATTGGCTGCCTTGTCATTGACATAGAGATATTTGCCGTCCGGTTTAAGGTTCTTAGTACCCTCATTAGTCGGAGCGCTGAATACGGGTTCATGAAGGTCAACTCCCACGAGGATATGCCTGTATGTCCTCATGCTGGGAACCCCAAACACTGCAACTGAACCGTCTGTTCCGCCTGCATTATACATCAACATATAATCCTGAAGCGGGGCATCATTCGGAGTCGTTTCTGTAATATGCCAGTCTCTCTCAGCAGCAGAAACCATAGCAGGCATGATAAGCCATGCAATAAGCCCTATTATTGCAAATACAAAACTACACCTTTTTACTGCTTTCATTTTTTTCACCTCCTTAATTATTTTTGTATTTAATAAAAAGCCAAAATCAAAAAAGGCCAACATTCATCATTTCACCTCCCCTGCCAAGAGATTATTTAATATTTAAAATCAGTCCATTGTTAAAGTTTGGCTCAAATATAGAATGGTAATATTTTTTTGTCAAGTAAAAAATAATGCCTTAATCTGAGACAAAAAAACTAAGCAAAAAGGCTTTGTAATATACCATGAGGCCTGTAATGGCCATTATCCCCAACATTATCAAAGAAAGGGCGCTTATGGTAATAAAAAGACGGGGCCGCTCTCTTTGATAAGCCAACCACCCAACAAATAGAGAAAGCGGCATACCAACAGTAATAAATGCAGCGCTTAAGCCAATACCATATACCATAAGAAGCCAGAAGCCTTTTTCTGCGTTTTCCGGTATACTGGCATAATTTAAGACCTGAGACAGAACAGGCGGGATGCAGGGAGAATAAACAAAGGCAAATGAGGCGCCAAGAAAAGGCGCAAGGAGCCAAAAGATATGTTTTGGCAAGAATGGAAGAATGTTTTTATCAAGTCCCTTATCTGCCATGATAGCCCCTGACAAGAAGATAACGATACCGGATAATATCCTGAAAACTTTTATATTATAGAGAAAATACCCCCCTATGTCAGCAGTAGACAGACCAAGCATTGCAAATACGATACTAAAACCTGCTATATATCCAAGGGATGTAATAAGAATGCTCATGATAGCTTTTTTTATGGCGCTGCTATCTTCAGTGAAATAAACGCCGATAATAAACGCCATAAAAAATGGGCTTATCTGAGCTATGCAAAACTGCCAGATAGAGAAAAAGGAAGAAAAGGCGCCGATAAAGGATACAAGAAAACCAATATCATGGGGAAGTAAACCGACTATTTCGTGATGGTGTCCGGATTCCATATTGTTAAATACAGGCTATAGGTTATGGGCAAGGGGCTATAAGTTTCAGGGCTTTCCTATCACCTATGACCTATTGTCTATGGCCTGTCTTTTGCTATCTCGTCAACCCATGCCGACAGCTTATCTATTTCAATAAGCTTGCCGTAGAATGCCTTGGCTATCTTGCTATCCCTGCTAATAAAGAAGGTAGTCGGCGGGGCATTAACGCCGTAAAGTCTTGCTATTTTATCTCCTTTGTCAAAACCAGCAGGAAAAGTAAACTGTTTCTTATCCACGAACTTCTTAAACTTGGATTCTGAATCCTGGATGCCTATCATCAGGAATTCCACACCCTTTGGATTGTACTTGCTATACGCCTCTTTAAATACAGGCGCGCTCTCATTGGAGCAAGGACACCACGATGCCATAAAGGTTATAACCAGGGGCTTGCCCTTAAAACTATCCAGTGTTACAGAACCTCCGTTTATAAGGTTTAAGCTGAACGAAGGGGCAGATGTCCCAACCTTGGCTGTAGGCTGCTTGTCTTTGGGGCCGCTGCAACCTGTTAAGACAATAAGCAGTAAGCCAGTAAGCAGCAATGCAAATAAAAAATGCATCGGGGAATCGGAGAATCGGGGAATCGGGGAGTAGTTTTCTCCATTTCTCCGTTTCTCCCTTTCTCCCTTTCTCTTGACTCCTGGCTCCTGACTTCTGACTCCTGACTTCATTATCTCACCACCTTCTCTATCCCCTTTATCAAGTCATCCTCAGTAATTTCGCCCATATGTATATAAGAAAGCCTTCCGTCCTTACCTATTATAAATGTTTTGGGTATGCCGTATATCTTATAAGCCTCAGCAATAGCGCCTGTACTGTCAAGACCAACAGGGAATGTAATGCCGAATTCTTTTACATATGCCTTTGCCTTTGTTTCTGTGTCTTGTATGGCAATGCCTATAAATACAACTCCCTTATCCTTATATAGTGCATAGACCTTTTGCAAGGCAGGCGCCTCTTGTCTGCACGGATGACACCATGATGCCCAGAAGTTTATTACCATAGGCCTTTCCTTTATATCACCCAGTCTAAACTGTTTGCCGCTCAAAAGTTGCAGAGAAAATGCAGAAGCAATCTCCCCTTCTTTTGGCAAGGTTTTTCTGATACTGTCTTCTTCATCTTTTCGCCCGCAACATGGCAAGACAGCAAGCAGTAAAAAGTACGCAGCAAGCAGTAAAAAGGTTTGAGATTTAAGATTTACGATTCCCTGATAAAGACATTCAGGGACAAGTTTAGATTTTAAATTCGTAATTCGTAAATCGTAATTCGTAATTGACTCCTTGTCCCTGAATCCCATTTCCATTTTACTTTCCATTAAACTCCGGCACAGGCACTTCCCATCTAAAAATTCTTTCTTTCTGACCCGGAAGATTCATGAGACTAATCTCCATAAAACCTTTCTCTTGCTTAATCTTCTTAAATCTCAAAACACCTTCCATATGGTGCATATCTCCACTTTCATAGGTCAGCTTCCAGTCAATAGGCCCAAAACTCCTACCATCTCTATCTCTCAATACAGCTAACTTCTCCATAGGAAGCTTCGGCAACTTGTTCTGATGTGTATTCAGATAGACTAAAAAAACCACATAATCATCCACTTCGTATTTTTCTGCATCACCAATATTGCCAACCAATTTAAAATACTCCAACGGCGTATATATTACATCTACATAAAGGTCGCTTTCGCCGAAATCGCTTTTCCAGAGATAGCTCTTTAAAAAACGATTTGCCTCATAAGAAAGGATTGTAGGGACATTGCTTAAATAGTTTTTCTGAAGATATCTTGTAATTGCAATATCCTCATAATCAGTCAATTCTGCTCCGTTAACAAACCGCATTCTCTTTACTATAGATTCCCATTCACGCGGCGTATGCTTTGTCCTTTCAACAACCTCCTTACCATGACATCTTCTTGTGCATGAATTGCTGTAGAGAAATTTTGTCTCAGCTTCATCAAGCTTTGGCATTCCGGTAAATTTAAAAAGCGTAATCCTGCCCATTGCATTAAGATACTCAAATCTGCTCATTGGCTGAGTGTCCACAAATATAAAAAAGGCTGCAACTGCCATTCCAAGGAGTAGAGAGGCAAAAATGAGTAACGCAATTACAAACTGCCTCACATCGCCCCCTTCTTTGCCAAAAACCTTCGGGTTATGAGATATACACCAATAAAAAGGCTGGCCAACCAAATACCGGCAACAGTCCAGAAAATCACCCAATCTATCGTATCAAATGCCCTTGTATACTTAAAGAATTTGCCTCTTATCCTCTGCATAGGGGTTATCTTTGCATCATCGCCGTATTTATCTATAAAATATTTTATAATCTCTTCCTTTGTTTTACCCTGGCTTATCATCTGACCTATCTGGTCCTTCCAGTCAAGACCGCAGCTCATGTTGCAGTCCTCTAACACAAGTGGGCATTCGCATGGACAGGCAAGGTCTTCTGCAACCTCCTGAACAGTCAGGGCATAAGAAGACGTAGGCAGTAGACAGTAAGCAGTAAGCAACAATACAAATAAAAAACGAATCGGGGAGTAGTTTTCTCCGTTTCTCCCCTTCTCCCTTTCTCCCTTTCTCTTGACTCCTGGCTCCTGACTTCTGATTTCCTTATTCATCGCTTCCTCTTCAACACAAACCATGACATACCGATGACCAGCAGAAGCCCCAAAGTTCCCGCAATGCATAAAATAATAGAAAACCGATGTGGGGTTTCGTATGGTGCCACCCACGCCTTGGGCCCTGCCATTGGCGAATACTTTATATCTATAGATGGCTTGCTGTCCTTTTTTATATATTCAATTTTAAAATCTATTACCTTGCCCTTTGATACATTTTCAAATACATAGCCATAATGCTCAAACCCCTTTTTCTCAGATACCTCAGTTGACTGTGGGATTATTTTGAAGGCTTCAGACCTTAATGGCCTCTGTATATCAACCTCCAGTTTGTCTGCTGTATGGTTCATACGAACAGTATATGTAAAATTTTTATTTTCCTTTTTATCCTTGAACGGATTTATATGAAAACTGAGATAAAAGTTTGGATACGGCAGTTTAAGCCTTACCTCATCTATTTCACCAACATTTTTTTGTTTATAGAGCTGACAAAAGTGCTGACCTTTTGGAGAGAGGCTGCATGCATCGCTTATCATAGCATTTTTTGGCACTATGAAGGTGGTCTCTGCTGGAAATAGGTTTTCATTCTTGAATCTACCGTCGTATATAACCAAGACACCCTGATCGTCATACTCAGGCCATAGAGCCACCCTCATTCGGCCGATGGATAAATCAGACGCCGCAACTTGATTTACACACAAAAAAACTACTATCACAGACAAATATAATATCAATCTATCCTTCATAAATACCTCTTGTTTTAATTTTAGCTCACATATATCTTTTAAGCAAGCGCTTCGGCAATCCCGGAAATAGACTTTGATTTTTGGGGAAACCGGCAAGTGCAGCATTGACAAAATCACTAATTTTGTCAAGGTTTGACTTTCTATCTTCTTTAGATTATGTTATGTAAACATAGTTAGAGACCCAGTCCTAAAGGACGAGGCATTCTGCTCTAACGGCGTAAACTCTAAGTTATAATAATGAGGAGATAGTTATGCCAGAAAACAAATATAATACTCCACCCAAACGAGGGGTAGGCTTAAGGATTTTTGGAGGTGTTCTCTTCTTTCTCGGAATGTTAAATATTATGTTTTCTATGAAGGCAGGGCTTGCAACTCAGAACTTTTATATCTTTATGATAATTGCCGGGATAATAATATTTGTTATAGGCAGCCTAAGAAATATGGGCCGCATATAGTGAATATAGCCAACCTGAACCGAATCCAAAGGAAGCTCATACTCAGCGTGACCAGTGTTCTACAACCCCTTCTTTAATGACAATCCCCTTGAACAACCATTTATCGTCAACCGGCATAATCTTTACAGCCTTTGTAATGTTGCGGATATGTATCATCTTAATAAGATAAGTCGCCTTTTTTACGCTCTCATCCTTAAAAAGCGGGGCAGTATCCTTTTTTTTATATTCAATCTCAACCTCAACAACAGCATCTATCCTCTTACGATAGAATGCTGTCGGGTTGTCAATATTTCGTTCCATCGTAACCGTACCTATCTTATATTTCATATCCTGTATAAAGGCGGACTTTTCAGCCCAGACGATATTTGGGTCAAATATCAGATGCACAGAATCAAACAATACCTTCTGCTCCTCATATGCCTTCTTTAAAATGTCCCCCCTATTTCCATTACTGCCTTTTATAATAAATAGTTTCTGCTTTTGAGATGCAGCATTCAAATCATAGGCAAGTTCAAATTTCCTATCCTGTATAGCCTTTATATACAAATCAACTGTGTCTCTGACTGCCTTTTTATCATTACCCATCATAAGCAGATACAGCCCGATAAAAACAATAAAAATAAGGAAGGCAGCTATGGTGATATTGCTCTTTGTCAAATTACCAAACCTCATTTGGGTAATACCAATGCTTCATCATCCACTCATTATCATTTAATAAGGGAAGCTTTGAACGGTCATTGAAGAACTGGGGTGGCGCGCCCAATCTTTCGCCCTTTGATAGATTATGGCAAGAGTTACAGCCAAATGTTGGGGAATTATAACTACCCAAATAGATAAGGCCAACTATGCAAAATGTTATTAATGTAACGACAATGCCTGTTGCTACTTTTTTTACAATACTACCCATTATTAGCTTACGCCAACCTATAGCCTGCTGCTGAATCTCTGTTGTGGAATCTTCTTCCTTTACTTCCCTTCCTTTTAGATAATATGGCATAAATGCAACAACAAACAGCACAACAAGCGGACCAATGATAGATATAAATGGAATCAAAGGACTGTTCTTAAGATACATAAATGGGAGAAGTATTATTAGGAAATACCATTCCGGCACGATAATATTTGCCCCATCCAACGGCAAAGGCACTTCTTCCGGGTCAGCAGAAGGGATTTGAATAGTTATTGCAAGATAAGCCAAGAGTATTAAAAATGGCAGCACAACGATTGCATGCTTTAAGAGATAGCGGAAAATTCCCCGCTTCCGCAGTTTCGTAAGCATGTGATAGTCAACCAATATAAATGTAATCATTGGAAATATCAGTATGTGCAGGACATAATATCTGGGGACGGTATATGAATCTAAAAAAAACAATTTTAATGAATCACCAATAACCGGAAGCGTTCCAAAATAGTTCGGAATCATCTCCAGAAACCAATATCCCTTCCACTCCCACGGGATTATCAAGCCTGTAATGATAAGAAAGAGTATGGGCAGAAGAAGTAAAACACCTGTAAGCCACAAAACCCTCTTCTGTTGATTCACAAAATCCATTCTCAAAAAGCACCGTATGGTATGAACCAGTATTGCTATAAATAAGAGCGCAGGCACCCAACGATGAAGATTGCGAATCAGGCCGCCGCCATAAATTTGATTTGATATCCTCTGAACGGTTTTATATGCATCCGTCAGAGTCGGTTCATAAAAAAAGATAAGGAAAAGACCGGTCAACAATTGAAGAATAATCATTAAAAATGCCAGACCGCCAAAGTAGTGCCGCCAGTTGGCATTCTCGGGCTTTACGTCATTTAACATCTATATTTTTACCTTCCCTTCATATAAAAAAATCCCCATCACTGTTCTCGCAGCCATGGGGATTTTTTTCAAAAGTATATGCTATATTATTGCTGTTGTGTTGCAGCAACTTTATCATTTATCATTTCTTTTACCTTCGGCTGGTCCGGATTTATTTTAAGGGATTTTTCCCATGCCGTCTTTGCCTCTTTTTCCTTTCCGCAGCCTCTGTATGCAATGCCAAGAAGATTATACCCCTCCACATCGTCCCTGGATACCTTAATCAGCTTTTCAAATGTTGCCGCAGCATCCTCTGCCTTGTTCGCCTTTAAATAAACAACACCAAGGTTAAAAAGTGTGTTGGCATCATCAGAAACATATTCCAGCGATTTCTGATATTCTTCTATCGCCTCTTTGAGCTTACCGGCATCGTCAAAATTACTGCCATTTGTCTGATGCTCCAGAGCCAGCTGCTGCGCCTCTTGTTTTGAAATCTTTGCGTCCTTTTTTTCACCCGCACTCGCAGCCCCAACAAGCGCAAACGATATTATGCTAATAAATAGTAATATGCCTTTTAATAAACTCTTTGTTATCATACCCCCTCCTTTTGAGGATTTATTATATACTAAAATTTTATAGCCCAACCTTAAAATTGTCAAGGTAAATGTATATAATTGTCAGCAACACATAAACTGTCCTTTTTATAGCACATGAATTGTCCTATTGTATGGTTTCCTAAATTTCAA
>MGRL01000012.1 GCA_001798165.1 Deltaproteobacteria bacterium RIFCSPHIGHO2_02_FULL_43_33 | reverse complement strand
GAGAATTGATCCTATGGAGAGTATAGCCCTAAATAAAATTACACATAAAGATTGACATTACCGACCCTCTGGGTTTAGACCCTCTGGTTTAGTTTAAAAATGGCGTAAATATTACAATATGACTAAAATCATACTTAAACCAATTCAATATCTTTACAATATCTTAATGGAGAGTTGTTAAAGTGTATCAAAATTTGCTTTTGTACGGAAGAAAAGGTGTTCTGGCAGCAGAGGATATAGCTGATAGGATATTTACGCCCCGCTACAATCCATTTCATTATCTCGGCGCAATAGCTCTATTCTGCTTGTGGCTCCTCCTCATAAGCGGCGTATATCTTTTTATCTTTTATGAAATTGGCGCGCCTTACAAATCAATCAAATACATTACAGAAGAACAATGGTATCTCGGCGGCATAATACGAAGCATTCACCGCTATGCTGCGGATGGCATGGTAGTTGCCGCAATACTGCATCTTCTCCATGTATACCTTACAGACAGATACCGCCGCTGGCGTTGGATCGCATGGGTTTCCGGCATTATCCTGCTGGGCGCTCTATGGGTAACAGGGGTTGTGGGTTATTGGATGGTTTGGGATCAAAGGGCCCAGATGATAGCTGATGTAACAGCCCGGTTTCTTGATTACCTCCCTATATTTGGCGAATCCCTCTCCATGTCATTCTCAAACAATAGCCTTATTACCAATTTATTTTTCTTTGTAGCCCTGTTTATACACATCATGGTGCCTATACTGCTGTTCATTGCCCTATGGATTCATGTAATGAGGATATCCAAGCCCATTATCAACCCCCCAAAAATAATTGCAGCAATAATAGTATGCATAATCATAGGATTGGCTGTCTTAAAACCTGTAACCAGCTTATTGTCTGCGGATGCAAATAAGACTATCTCTAAAATAGGGATAGATTGGTTTTACCTCTTTTTTTACCCGATGCTCAATGCAATGCCAACATGGCTGTCCTGGGTTATAATAGCTGGCAGCGCCTTGATTCTCACTATCCTTCCATGGCTTATCAGGCCGGAAAAACCGGCGCCAGCGGAGATTATCAAAGATAATTGCACAGGATGCAGCCAGTGCTTTGAGGACTGCCCTTACGAGGCTATCCATATGATGCCCCTGCGAAACGGTAAACAGACAAATGGCAAGCCCTATGACCTGGAAGCCGTTGTTATACCCAAAAGATGCGCCAGCTGCGGCATATGCGTCGGCTCTTGCAATTTTAATGCTGTAAATTTTCCTGATAAGACGGAGAAAGGGATTCTAACTGAAATAACCGAAAAGATAGCAAGGGTTAAGCCAAGCAAGGAGCCTGTTCTTTTAGGTTTCATCTGTTCCTACAGTGCAGACCTCCATAAGATTATTAACCCCGCCACATCCGCCATAAAAGATATGCCCAATATAATAGCTGTAACTCTTCCTTGCGCAGGCATGATTAATCCTTCATGGATTGAGCATGCCTTGAACACAGGCGCAGACGGCGTGTTTGTATGCGGCTGTCAGGTCGGCGACTGCCACTATCGGTTTGGGAATAAATGGCTTGAGGAACGTTTACTTGGATACAGGCTTCCAATATTAAGACACGCAGTAGACAAATCAAGAATACGGATATTTTGGCATTCCGCATTGCAGACAGAAGACCTTTTGGGCAAGATTAGGGCATTTCAGGAGGATATTAAAAATAAAAGGCAGAAAGAATTTTTGCCCAAAGCAATCACTGTGAGCAAAGCCCGCTTAGTTTTCTCATCAATTATATTGTCAATCCCGGCAGTTTTTGTCTTTCTTTTTTCTGATGCAGGCTACCTCTTCTCAAACCCTAACGACTCATTACTTAAATTAAGCATTAAGCACGCCGGTAAGAGAATAGTGGAATGTGACGAGGCTGCCATGCTGGCAGAAGAGGCTAAAAAATACAGTGAGCAATTGAAAGAAACAGGCATGGCACAAATGAGCCTTTCAAAGCTTGGCGCTTGCAGCAGGGAGAGGCATCCGGTATATATCGAGATGTATGTAGATAATGACAAAAAACTGGCGAATAACTACATGCCTGGCGGATGGAAAAATGACGGCGCATCATTTATCTATGAGAAATTTGTGCTGAAGCCGGGAAACCATAGGCTGCTTATAAGGATGAGAGATACCAAGGATGGAGAACGTTTTGACTATACCTTTGAGGGTAGTATTGAATCCAAAGCAGGATATATAACGGTCATAGATTTCGACGAGCGAAGTAAAAAGTTCTTTGTAAGGCGATAGCTTCTGTTTCTATGCTCAGGCGTTCAACATCTCCATATTTCTGCGCATTCATAAGTACACTTCCCTTGAAAAACCTTATTAAAAACTATAAGCAAGAGAATAATTTTGCAAACCCCTCCTTAAGTATGCTAAAAAGTCTTGTGGGTATAGAGGAAAATAAATCTATTGCCTCTTTTCTGCTTCACGCAATAGCTATATCCTTTGAACGATTTTCTAACGGGGCAAACCCATGCTTTACCGTCTTTTTTATTGTCTGCCTGAAACCAAGATTCATCGGCAGGAAGAAATTCCACTTTGCTGTCGTCCCCCAAAGCCTCTTATAAATGGAAGAATAGGAATGAAAAGATTTGAGCGCATCATAATAGCCGTAAAGCAGTTTTTCCGGCGACATGCATTTTGGTTTAAATACGACATTATTCGTGTTATACCTTGACCAGTCGCGGTCTATTATCCTTCCTTCGGAATTAAATTGGTCATACAGCATTGTGCCGGGATATGGCGTAAGTATGGAAAAATAGCCAATCTCAAGCTTTGCCTTAATAGTGAACTCTACTGTCCGTTCAAAAACACCCTCATCATCATGGTCAAAACCAAAGACAAACGAACCATTTATGCCTATACCGTAATCATGCACCTTCTTAATAACATCAAAATAATTATCAGGCTTGTTAAAGCCCTTCCCCATCCGAGAGAGATTGTCATGGGAAAGCGATTCAAACCCGATAAGAAGCCCCATGCAGCCGCTCTTCCTGCATAAATCCAATATCTCATCATCTTTTACAATATTTACAGAGGTTTGGCCAAGCCATTTCAGATTATACGGAATGATGCGCCTTAAAAACTCCTTTGCATAGGTTTTATTGCTGATAATATTGTCGTCAACAAAAAAAACTACATTTTTAAGAGTGAACCTGCCGTCAAATGGCTTAAGGTTTTGTATCTCCCTCTCAACTTCATCAACAGGCCTGTTCCTGAATTTGCCGCCAAAGGAGTTTGTTACCGAACAAAATTCACAGTCATGGGGGCATCCCCTTGTTGTTTCCACAAAGTGGACCGGCAGATATTTCTTATCTCTATAGATATTCCAGTTTGGTATCGGCAAATTTGCCAAGGATGGAAATGTAGTGTGCTTATAAATAGATTTTAATTCGCCCTTTTTAAAATCCTCTAAAACATTTGTCCACAGCCCTTCTGCCTCGCCTACGACAACACTATCACAGTGCTTAAGCGCCTCTTGGGGAAGCTTTGATGCATGCATCCCTCCCATTACAACCTTTATGCCCTTTGCCCGATAATGGTCGGCAATTTGATATGCCCGACTTACAGCAGGGGTCATGGCAGTGATGCCGACAAGGTCTGCTGACTCATTTAAGTCAAGAGGCTCTACCTTCTCGTCGCTAATCTTAAGCTCCCAGTCAGGCGGCGTAAGGGCAGCAACCTTTAAGAGACCTAATGTCGGCAGACGAAAATAAAAGTCGCCGCCGAGGAGGCTTTTAGTTGCAAGCGGTGATATTAAGAGAAGTTTCTTCATGCCTTCGGCAGCGTCCTTACAAGGTTTCCAAAATACTGGGCAATGGTTGTTACATCAGCCTGCATCTTCCCCAATATCTGGAAGCCAAATCCCCCAACAGCTCCGCCCCAACCGGTATATTTGACAATAACTTCGCCGGTTTCCGGATCCTCTAAAGAAGTGACTACAACCAATTTGCTTCTCCCTGCGCCCATGCCAACCAACATACGGGCAGCAGTGCTTCCAAAATGCACCATAACATCAGAACGGCAAATAAGATACTTGCCATTTGACACCGCATCTTTTTTTACGGTAGTAACTGTCGTAAAGTGCCCGCTCCCATGCAAAGCCTGTTGCAGAGAGGCGCTTGTCGTTCCTTGCAGTTGCTTCAAAAAATCATCCACCTTTTCATTACGGCTGGCAGTAGTATCTACAGACGGGCTTTCAATGAATACAGCCTGGTATTTATTAATCTTGACTTTTGCAGCCCGATATGTCCTTTCTTCGTGAGAGCCTCCGGCAGGTTCTTTTGCCGTACTGTCCTTTGCCGATTTTGCAACTCCGCCTGTATGACTGCAGCTCATCGCTGCCAGGCAGATAACCGCCAAAAAGTAACGCATCCTCAGTTTAATTGCCATGTTTTCTCTCCTCCTGTTGTGTTTTTATTATTCATATTTTCTAAACCATTTAAAATATACGATAGACCCTATCTGCTTTACAAAAGTGTTTAATATGCTCCTGTCCCCAAGACACTGCCTGCAATAGGGATGTATCACCTTAAACCGATTAAATCCCTTTACAATACCCTGCACCATCTCATGAGATAGGTAATCCTTAATAGGCGTATCCTTATAATTATGTGTTGATGTCCTGCCGTCAAAGTCAGTACAGCAGAAGGTATAGCCCCCATCCCAAAGTATGCCAAAATTTTCTTGGATCCCGGGGCAATATCCAAATCTTGCCTTTACAATCTTATTATTAAAATGCGTTGCCCAGTCGCCAACGATACGCGTATGAAAAGAGAGATTATCGGTTATAAGGATGCTGTTTTCCTTGAAGCTCTTTGCTTTTTTGATTTGTTTTACCACATCTGGCAGACAGTTCTCAAGGGGAGTGTTTTTTAATATCTTTTCTGCCCATAACTTTAAATGCGCCCTTAATTTTGCAGAGGTATCTGAAATGCTAACCTCTTTAGCTATCGGTATAATCAATCTTCGCAAAGGAGACGACAAAAAATCTATTCTCAGGTTAATAGACCTGTTTTTTATAACCTCCTGCGCTATTGCCTTTATCCTTTCACTATATTCGTCAAAGCTGATGCTGTTGACGCCTCTTAATCTAAAAGAATCTTTATCCGGCGTCTGGAGAGAAAGAATTATCGTTGATAACCCGGCTTGAACCATATTATTCAGATATTCAGTAGTAAGGAGTCCCCCGTTTGTTGTTACACATGTTGATATGTCCTTCCCCTTTGCATAACTGATAGCATCGAATAACTTTGGATAGAGCAGGGGTTCTCCCATAACATGAAAGAATACGGATTTTGCTATGCCTTCTTCTTTAACTTCACTCAGGATATCTTTCAGCATATCAAAATCCATGAAGCCGCGTTTTCTCTGCATCCTGGAATCTGGGCAAAACTCACAGGAAAAATTGCAGAAGCTGGTAAGCTCAATATGAAGCCTCTCCACAGGAAGGGCAATAACGCCTATTTTTTTATTCTCGCGAACCATAGGTATTCCACTTTTTGGAAATATAAGGGATGCCTCCTAAGACAATTATAAGAGAGAGCGATATGATAAATCCCGGGCCTAATGGATTTAAAATGGCGCTGCCAAAATATGCATATAGAAAACTGGTAGGTATGAGGGCAATAAGGCTTGCAGTGTAAAAATCCTTAAACCTTATCTTTGAGAGACCTGCCGAATAACTTACAATATCCCATGGAAGGTTAAACAGCCTGAGCATGAGGGTTGTTTTGAAGCCTGCATTTTCCATCTTTTCATCCATGGCCAGCATCTTCTTGCGTTTTTTCAGAAATTGCTCAACCCATTTTCTGCCAAACCATCTGGTCGCATAAAAACCAACAACAGTTGACCCTGCCCCGCCAACAGCAACATAGATAGCGCCATACCATGGCCCAAAGAGCGTGCCTGCTACGATTGTAAGCCCCAGAGATGGAAGAAAAAATATTACCGGTTTGATTGTGCAGATAATGATAAAGGCAAGAGGGGCTGCCGCCCCAAAATTGCCAATAAACAATTTAATATCATCAATGCCTTGATAAGGAATATAGAGATAGAAAAGCGCCATAAGCAGCAGAAGCGCTGCCCCCTTAAAAATATAGGGTCTTAAATTAGTAGCCCATGCCTTCATTTTCTCTATTGGTGATGATTGCTTCCGCTGGAACATCAAAGTAAAAGAGGCTTTCTTTCAAAGAAGGGTTTACTACAACATCTCTGAGTTCCATGATTGTCGTATTCCCATTTTTACCCAGCACCTCAAATTTATACGGCACACCTTCTCCATTCTTATACCAGATGTATACGGCAGTAAGATATTTTGCAGCCATGCTGGATTTCGGCCTCATCTCAAATACAAAACTGGTGTTTGGATTATACACTGCAACATCAAACCGCTTGCCCATCTCCTCAAGAGACATATCCATAGCGGATGAAAAAAATTCCATTACCTGCCTTGCGATAAACTGCTCTGAGAGTATATATTTTTGCGCCTCTTGTGAATCAGGATGATATATCCACATTATCTTGCCGTCAACAATGATGGTAATCCTTTCAGGGCTTTTTACCTCCCAATGCAGCAGGTTGGGTCTTTTTAAGATTATCGTTCCTTCTGTTGCAATCTCCTTTGCAAGCAATGGGGTTTTCTTCCTCTGATATGCAACGGCGCTTATAGCATCTATCCCCTTCTGAACATCCTTTATCTTATTTACAACCTCTCTTATTTCTTGAGATTGAAGAGGCCTACCCAACAGCGCAGTTAAGTTGCCTTCCGTGCCGTTGTTGTCAGCATACGTTGGAAAAACAGGCAAGAAAAAATACAGCAATAAGAAATATAAAAAACACTTTCTTTTCCTCATTTTCCTCATTTCTGCTTTTTTATGGCAAAGGCCTTTTCAACCTTGTTTCTGAATGTATAGCCTGCATTGTAGGTGCAAAATGGATACAACAGACCATTGGGGGCAGAATAATGCACCGCACAGCGTCTAATTCTTTCAAGATTATAATTGTAATTATCCATGAAATGCATACCTACGATAAAGAATGTCTTATAGGTATGGCTCTTATATTCAGAAGACCATGAGTAATTTTTATCTGAATAGCCATCAAGTGTCTTGAGGAATTTTTGAAATGTAAGACCTGCAGGCGCTTTTTTAGAGTTAAAATATTTTTTGCAAGCCTTAATGCCTTTACTTCTGAAAAGCATTTAAACCACCTCTTTTTAGCAGTTTTTGAAAGCTCATCCATCTCTTTCAGCAGATTATAGAAATCCAAGAACTGTGTGCCAGGCACAGCATTCTTATATTTATCAACAAAGAGGAGTGTGCCCATTACACAGTGGTGGTGGCATGTGTGATTGGTAATTGCATGGCCGGACAATGCCTCTCCCAGTTTTATAAAAGGTGTGACAGCGCTTAAGGGAAACCAATCTTCGTATGCCTTTGTAAAGCCCGTTTGCCTCCCTACAGCGTGTATCATATCTGCAAGGGTAAATCTTTTGTTCAACCTCTCTTCTTCAGCAAACCTGCCGGTAAAAACAACCGGCTGGACTGCAATACCGGTGAGCACATCCAGATTTTCAAATGCCAGTTGTATAAGAGGGCCTATTTGATGGTCGTTTATGCCTTTGATAACTGTCGGAACGAATATTATCCTCAGTCCGGCCTTTCTTGCAGATTCAATTACTGTTAGCTTGGTTTTTAACAATGCCCTGCCCCTTATCTTTTTAAAAACATCGTCATCCACGCCATCCATCTGAAGATATATATACTGCAAGCCTGCCTCCCTTGCCTTCATGGCAAAATCAGGCTCGGCAAATTTAATACCGTTGCTTGCTGTCTGTATATGGCTGAAACCCATCTTGTTTGCAGCCTTTACAATATCCAGAAATCTCGGGTGTATTGTGGGCTCGCCGCCCATAAATTGAACAGCCTCTGCAGGGACAGGCCTCCTGTCCCGCAGATTCTGCATCATTTTTAAAATGTCTTCGTATTCAGGCTGATAAGGGCTTGTATTTGAATCAGCAAAGCATACGGAGCAAGATAAATTACATCGTCCAATTATATCAACATTTGCAAGAGAGGTATGGGTCGTATGCATATTACATATTCCGCACTGGCTCGGACATTTTGTTGCACCTGTGACATTTGGGTTCAAGAAACCGCGGCCGTCGCCAAAGTGCCACTTCTCCATCTGCAAAAATAGTTTTGCGTCAGAAAAGATTATATCTTTGAAAAGCCCATGTTTCGGGCATTCCTTTTTGACCATAACCTTTCCTTCTTCTACATATTCAATGGCTGGAATAACCATGAGGCATTCGGGGCATATGGAGTCTATCCTCTTGGGAAGCCCTGTTGTAATTGGCGGTGTATATGTCCCTGAAAGGGTATACCTCTCAGCAGAATGTTCTGCATAGCTATAGGGAATGGCTTCATAGGCAGTCATTAAGCAAACCTCCGAAAAGTAGGTCAGATTGCTATAAAATTATACCACTGGTCAGGATACTGCTTGATATACTGTTCAAATATAGAAGTGATTTTTTGAGCACACTGTTTAATATCTTTATCATCTTCAATAAATAAAGGGCTTTCAGCTACAGCATAGTATGATTCTCCGTCCTTTACCACAAAACCAGGGATAAGGGCAGCGCCTGTCATCTTTGCAAGCACAAGCGGGCCATTTGGGAAATGATATGTCCTGCCTAAAAACGTGGTGTCAATGCTGTCGTTACCCTTTTCATATCTGTCTACTAACATGGCTACAACTTCGTTTCTCTGCAGGGCATTAAGCAGTTCAACTGTAGCAAACGGCGACTCGCCAAGAATAATGGTATTTATATTGTGCTGCCTTCTATACTCCTCCTTTATATCATCTATCCTATGAATACCATCGCTAAACGTTACTACATTTATCTTTATATCCTGTCTGCCGAAGAAGATAGCGCCAAGCTCCCAGTTTCCCAGATGGGCGGTAAGCATGATAATACCATTCCCTCTTTCCAATGCGCTTTTTATATTCTCGGTTCCTTCTATTTTAGGCATTACCTCGAACAGGGAATCTCTCTTAAGAGACCTAAATCTTCCATAATCAACAAGGTATGTAGAATAATTTCTAAATGTGCTTAAAACCAGAGAGGCAATCTCTTTTTTAGACAAATCAGGAAAAACCTTTTGCAGGTTATTGGTTACATTCTGCTTTGCCTTTTTATAAAAAAGGTAGCTTATATCAGCTATCCTTTTTGCAAACCAGTATGAAAACCTTTTTGGTAAATAGCCACTACCCCATATCCCAAGCTGATAGACTATAGGTTTGCCAAGGATATGTCTTTTCTCTTCTGAGCCATCTTCTTGTCTCTTCTGCTCTATGGCTATTTCCATAGCTCAAATTTTTATCATAAAATCATGTAAAAAAACAACAGGAAAACCATATATTGGTGAAAAGGTCAAAAAGATATTCTGAAAACAAAGGTGAGGTTTTTTGTAAGGTTATATATGGCGGAGAGGGGGGGATTCGAACCCCCGGTAGAGTTTTATCCCTACAACTGCTTAGCAGGCAGCTGCCTTCGGCCGCTCGGCCACCTCTCCATAATTCAGAAATCAGATAGAGCAGTCAGATACTTATTTTCTTTATTTCTATCTCTATCCGTAAATAGGTGCGCCATTATTTATACAATTAACTCAATATATTGTCAATTATTTCTTGCTCTTTGTTTCTTGCTGTTATCCCTGAATATCAAGAAACATTATCTGCTTTTCACAACCCCAACCCTATCACAATATTGATAAAGCCTGCACTTACTGCACAATGGCGAAATAGGTTTGCATATATTCTGGCCAAAGGTGACGAGTAAATCATTTATTATTATCCAGTATCTTTTGAGAAGCTTTTTTCTTAATGCAAATTCTGTCTCTTCCGGCGTTTTTGTTTTCACATAACCCCAACGGTTGGTTATCCTATGGACATGGGTGTCAACGCATATACCGGGTTTTCCATATCCAATTGTTACAACAAGATTTGCTGTCTTCCTTCCAACGCCTTTAAACTTTAAAAGCTCATCAATTATATCCGGCGTTTTTGAATGATATTCTTCTACCAACTGCTTGCAGATGTTTTTAATAACCTTTGCCTTGTTGCGATAAAAGCCGACAGGATAGATAGCCTTTTCAATTGTCCTGAGGGGCAGGTTCATCATGGTCTTAGGTGTTGTTGCAAGATCAAAAAGCCTTTTAGAAGCCCCCGCAGTAGTGCTGTCTTTTGTGCGCAGGCTTAAGATACACGAAATCAATACCATAAACGGGCTGCGGGATTTGTTGGAGATTTGAGTGACGGCAGGGATAGTAAATGATGCATTGACTTGTTTCAATATTTTTATGACCTTTGGGATGTCCCTGGCGTGCATATGAGTTGTTTTATATCAAATAAATCCCAATGTCAAAATCCAAATATCAAATCAAGCTCAAATTCCAAAATCCAAACTTAATTTTTTTGACATTGGGATTTTAGATTTTATTTGACCTTTGACCTTTGAAATTTGACATTTCTTACAAGTATTTATTTATCCACAAAATAAAAAGGGTGTCCTTGTTGCAGGACACCCTTTCATTGCGAATTCAACGCGTTCGCCAAAAAATGCAACTGCATTTTTTGGGTTTACATCATGCCTTCCATGCCGCCCATGCCCGGGTGCATTCCGCCCGGCATACCGCCGCCCTTTTCTTCCCTTGGTTTTTCAGCAATAAGCGCCTCTGTTGTCAGCATAAGTCCTGCAATGGATGCAGCATTCTGGAGCGCATATCTTGTAACCTTTGTTGGATCAATAACACCTGCCTTCAACAGGTCTTCATAGACTTCAGTCGCGGCATTAAAACCGAATGCGCCGCTCTCTTTCTTTACCCTTTCAACAACTATTGAACCCTCTGCGCCTGCATTGGCTGCAATCTGCCTTATCGGTTCTTCAAGCGCTTTTTTTACAATATTAACGCCAAACTGCTGGTCGCCTTCAAGTTTGAGCTTTTCTACTGCAGGTGAGACCCTCAAATATGTCACGCCGCCGCCTGGGACAATCCCCTCTTCGACAGCAGCCCTTGTTGCGTGGAGAGCATCTTCAACCCTCGCCTTCTTTTCTTTCATCTCCACCTCGGTTGCAGCACCGACATTTATTACAGCAACACCGCCGACAAGCTTTGCAAGTCTTTCCTGGAGTTTTTCCTTGTCATAATCCGATGTTGTTTCTTCAATCTGCGCCCTTATCTGCTTTACGCGGCCCTCTATATCAGCCTTTTTGCCGGCGCCGTCAATAATAGTTGTATTGTCCTTGTCAATCACTATCCGCTTTGCCTTGCCGAGGTCCTTAATATCAACGGTCTCAAGTTTTATGCCGAGTTCCTCTGCAATGAGTTTGCCGCCTGTAAGGATTGCGATATCCTCCAGCATAGCCTTTCTCCTGTCGCCAAAGCCGGGGGCCTTTACTGCGCAGCAGTGAAGCGTTCCGCGGAGCTTATTGACAACCAGGGTTGCAAGCGCCTCGCCCTCTACATCCTCTGAGATAATAAGGAACGGCCTGCCCATCTTTGCAATCTTTTCAAGGATTGGAAGCATATCCCTCATATTGCTAATCTTTTTTTCATGCATTAAAATAAATGCGTCTTCAATGACACATTCCATCCTTTCGGCATCTGTTACAAAGTATGGCGAAAGATAGCCTCTGTCAAACTGCATACCTTCAACAACCTCAAGGGTTGTCTCCATGCCCTTTGCCTCTTCAACGGTTATTACCCCTTCCTTGCCGACCTTGTCCATTGCCTCTGCAATGATGTCGCCGATTGTGCTGTCGCCATTGGCAGATATAGTGCCTACCTGTGCAATCTCTTTTTTGCCCTTTGTCGGATTTGATATTTTTTTCAGCTCCGTAACCGCCGCCTCAACAGATTTGTCAATACCCCTCTTTAAATCCATTGGATTGTGGCCTGCAGCGACAAGTTTGGCGCCTTCTCTGTAGATTGCCTGCGCAAGGACTGTTGCGGTTGTTGTTCCGTCGCCTGCAACATCACTTGTCTTGGATGCAACCTCTTTCACCATCTGAGCGCCCATGTTTTCAAACTTGTTTTCAAGCTCTATTTCTTTTGCAACCGTAACTCCATCTTTTGTGATTATCGGTGCGCCAAAGGATTTCTCAATCACAACGTTCCTTCCCCGTGGCCCAAGTGTAACCTTTACTGCGTCAGCCAGTATGTTGACGCCATTCAATATTGAATTTCTCGCCTTTTGACCAAAGACCAATTCTTTTGCAGCCATTTTACTCCTCCTTTTTATTCAGGTTATAGGCTCTGGGCAATGGGCTATAGGTTTTCCTATTGCCTCTCGCCTCTCGCCTATTGCCTATTGCCTCTTGCCTGCCTTTGTTAAATTATTTTACTATTATTCCAAGAACATCCTCTTCTCTCATAATAAGATGTTCTTCGCCTTCAATTTTTACCTCTGTTCCGCCGTACTTGCTGTAAAGCACCCTGTCCCCAACCTTAACATCCAGAGGTATCCTCTTGCCATCATCCCCTACCTTCCCGGCGCCAACTGCAATAATCTCGCCCTCTATAGGCTTTTCTTTGGCGCTGTCAGGGATTATTATTCCTCCCTTTGTCTTTTCATCCTCTTCCAGTCTCTTCACCAGAATCCTGTCGTGAAGCGGTTTAATTTTCATACAAACTCCCTCCTTTTTAGTATGTTTTGCTATTCAGTATATGCACCGTTGTTTTAATTGTCAAGGGAAAAATTAGCACTCAACCTCCGAGAGTGCTAATTTCTGTTTATAAAAAAGGCCGATAGGGGCAATTTTCCTATCGGCCATCTTTAGAAACAGTTGCTGGGATTATAGCTTCAAGTCTTCTAATGTGGTCTCTTCTGCGCCTGCTGTTCTCATCTCTTTCAATGCAGCCGCTGAATCACCTGTCTTTACATCAACTCCCCTGACAGCATCGGTGAGAACTGTGACCTGAAAGCCATGCTTCAATCCATCAAGCACCGTAGCCTTTACACAATAATCCGTTGCAAGGCCGCCTACATAAAGGTGTTTAATCCATTGCACCTTTAAATTTTGAATGAAAGGTTTGCCTTCAGAGTCATGGGCCTGAAAGCATGAATAACTGTCCTCATTTGGGTCTTCACCTTTGGTAAGGATTATTGTGTCTTTAGGGAGTTTAAGGTCAGGATGAAACGCCGCACCTTTTGTTCCCTGAACACAATGAGGCGGCCACAGCCCCCCAAATGCCTTAAAGTGTTTGGTCTTTTCCGGATGCCAGTCTCTGGACGCATAGATGGGCAGGCCTGCCTTTTGAAACCTCTGAATATATTTGTTTAATACAGGAACAACCTTATCGCCTTCAGGCACAGGCAAAGCGCCGCCAGGGCAGAAATCATTCTGAACATCCACAATGACAAGGGCGCTGCTTTTTGTCATATCTCATATCCCCCTAAACAGGATACAAAACTACATTTTACGCTTTTTATTCAGTCCGCTATAGCAGCTTATATTAAGGGGTTGCCTAAGCTATTGAAGCAGGCAACCCCTTGTTGGTAAGTGTTTTGCTTGGCGATGTTTTCTTCCTCTTGATAATTCTTTGTTTTGCAACTTATTCTTGATGTGCCTGATGATTGCCATTGTTCAGGCTGTTAGAGACTGCAAGCACTGTGCTGCCTGATCCATCAGTAATAGTGAGCTTAATCATATCATTCTTACCAGGCTCTCCGGCATCAGTAAAAGTCCATTTTGCCGTAGCTCCAGATACGCCATTATACCGGCCGGTACCGCTGCCCTGATAGGTGTCAAAGTCTGCGGCAGGCGGCTTGGGAGAAATAGCTAAATCATCGCTGCAAAAAGCTGAAGTGAGATTTTCTAAATGGAAGTTGTTGCCTTTGCCCCAGTTAACCTCAAGATTGTTAGGTCCTTGGCTTGCATCGCAGTGAAGCTCAAACCCATGCGTTACCCTCATGCCATCGACGGTAAAGACACTTCCGCCGCCGGTCATACGCCCCTCTGTTATAGGCGGCACACCGCCTACACCACACGAACCAAATTCAATTTCAAAGGCGTGGGCGCGCATCGGACTGTATGCCTCCTTGGACCACATGACATGTTTGCCCAGTGCGGAAAAAGTGCTCGTGTCGCATTCCAGGTCTTCATCTCTAAAGTTGGGGTCTCCCGCGACAACGGTAGAAAAGCCAAATGAGAAAGCTTTAGTTGCCTTGTCTACCACCCATACGTGGCTGCACCCATTAGAGCCTTCATACAACAGTTGTCCGCCTACGGCAAGACCGCTGTTATATCCTGTAGTAAAACCATTGATTATACATGTGCTGCCGCCCCATAGAAAGGATTCTACTGAATTGCCTGCCAGGTCAAAAGCCCATATAGTCGTTGTCATGCAGTCATTACTATAATAGATGACATCGTCTGTAGGGTTAGCAATGTCTTTTGCATCAAATGCCAAGCCATCATCAAGGCTACAGTTGCCGACAATGCTGTCCACATCAAATACAAGCGCAGAGCCTACCACATTCTTTGCGCTGTCCATGTCTATCCGATAGACTTCTCCGCCTCCGCCAGGCCCGCCCAACCCGCTGCCTGCCCATAAGGCATTGCGGGTTGCGTCATACGACAGAGCGCCCAGGCCGCCATTTGGCACAATATTATAGGAAGCTGTAACGACCCCGGTAATTGGATCTGCCCTGAAGAGGTCGAGTTTGCTTTGCTCAGTCCCATACTCAGCGCAGGAATACCACAAATTAGCGCCGTCAAATGCAATGCCCACGCCAACACCAGATTCACAATTAGCGCTGAAGGTGATTGAATAGACCAAGTCGCCGACAGCAGCATGAGCCGGCTGAACGCATATACTGAAGAGCAGCGCCCCACAGGTTAATAAGGCTGCTGTGAGCAACCTCATACCTTTAAACATTTTGTCTATTATCTTTTTCATTTAAGCCTCCCTTGTTTTAATGTAAGTTTAGCGAATTTCCATTCCTTCTTTTATTCATAGATATATGACAATCAAACGACATCACCTCCTTCTCATCGCCAAGCAAAACAACGTTTCCCCTTTATCTTCAGCCATATTCAGATAGCCATACTAAAATACGGCTTCACTGAAAAGATATGTTCCAAAAATAGACTTTGATTTTTGGGGTATGGCAACAATATTGCTTATCTTACCAAATCCTTTTTCACAAGATTCAGATAGCCGCCGCCCAAAAGACACTTACGTTCTCTGTCCGTAACCTTCAGCCTGATCTTTATCTCTCTGTTGCCGCACATAGCTAAAATTTCATCTTTACCTTGTTCTATGCTTTTACGGATGTCGGGAAATCTCAACCTGTCGCCTTGCTTTAATCTTTCATAATCTAACGGGTCGCTGAATAAGAGTGGCACAATGCCAAAGTTTATAAGGTTAGACCTGTGGATGCGGGCAAAGCCTTTGGCAATCTTTATCTGGACACCGAGATAACGCGGTGCAAGGGCAGCATGTTCCCTTGACGAACCCTGTCCATAGTTTTCAGCTCCGATAATTATGCCCCCGCCTTTTTCCTTGCATCTTTTGAAAAATGCCTTATCAACCCTTTCATAAACATGCTCGCTTATAGCAGGTATATTGCTTCTGAGCGGCAGCACATCATTTCCGCCAGACAGAATATGATCTGTTGTTATATTACCGCCAACCTTTAAAAGTATCTCTCCTTCATATTCAGCAGGCAGCGGCTCTAAATTCGGGAACGGTTTTATATTAGGCCCCCTGATAATCTCCACTTTTTTTCTTTCAGCAATCGCCAGAGGTTTTATAATCAGCTCTTCATTATATATAAACTTCTCCGGTTCAACTATGTCCGGGTAATCTCCCAACATCCTTGGGTCTGTAATCTTTCCAAATATGGCGGCAGCTACGGCGGTTTCAGGGCTGCACAGATATACCCGGTCGTTTTCTGTTCCGCTCCTCCCGGGAAAGTTTCTCGGAAATGTGCGAAGAGACACTGTGCCTGTTGCAGGGGACTGGCCCATGCCGATACACCCCAGACATCCTGACTGGTGTATCCTCGCCCCTGCATGTGTAAGCGATAATGCCCCGCCTTCCCTTATTACATTTTCTATGACCTGGCGGCTCCCTGGATTTATTTCAAGGCTTACATCAGGATGAATCTTTTTGCCTTCCAATGTCTCGCACACAACCATCAAATCCCTGAATGACGAGTTTACCGATGAACCTATAATCACCTGAGCAACAGGTATGCCTTCCACATCCGAAACCTTTTTAACATTATCAGGCGATGCAGGGCAGGCAATGAGAGGCTCAAGCCTTGACAGGTCTATCTCGTCTATTTCATCGTAATGCGCATTTTCATCTGCGTCAAGGTGAATCCACTGGTCGCCCCTCCCCTGTCTGACCATAAATTCTTTTGCCCTTTCATCGGAGGGGAAGATGGTTGTCGTTGCGCCGAGCTCCGCGCCCATGTTTGCAATAGTTGCCCTGTCTGTGGCAGAGAGATGCTTAACACCAGGACCGAAATATTCAATTATCTTGCCAAGACCGCCTTTTACTGTATGACGTCTGAGCATCTCAAGGATTACATCTTTGCCAGAAACCCATGGCGGAAACATCCCAATAAGTCTTACGCCGAATATCTTCGGCGTCTGAAAATAAAATAGCTCGCCTGCCATAGCCATTGCCACATCAAGCCCGCCGGCGCCTATAGCTATCATGCCAAGACCGCCTCCTGTTGATGTGTGGCTGTCAGAGCCGAGAAGGGTCTTGCCTGGCGTGCCGAATCTTTCCATGTGAACCTGATGGGAAACACCATTGCCAGGCGGTGAAAAGTATATGCCGTATCTCAGGGCAACAGTCTGCAAAAATCTGTGGTCATCCGCATTTTTAAAATCTGTCTGTAAAAGATTGTGATCAACATAACTGACAGATAATTCTGTCTTGACCTGGTCAAGGCCCAATGCCTCAAATTCCAGATACGCAAGTGTGCCGGTCGCATCCTGAGTAAGCGTCTGGTCTATCCTGATGCCTATCTCGGTTCCAGATTCCCACTTACCAGAGACAATATGTTTTTCCAGTATTTTTCTGGCTAAAGGTTTTTTCATAATCTGTTTTGCAGCATGAATTCAGATATTCTCATGAATAAGCAAAATTATAGCAGGAGTTTTCTGTTTAGCAATGATACGGTGTGATAAAAGAAGAGGCGGGCTAATCTTTGATCTTTCTATACACGATGGGTATTATTGAAATGATAACAATAAGGATTATACCAATTAAAAACTCGTTTGAGGCCTTGCCTGTCAGCAGGTCCAAAAATGAGCTTGAAAAAACGACAAAGGCAATGATTGCCGGCAGCATAAAGATAAAAGACGCCAGCACATAATGACCAAATCTGATGCTTGTAAGGCCAAATGCATAATTTAAGAGATTGAAGGGGAAGAGGGGAATAAGCCTTGTAAATGCGACTATCTTCCACCCTTGCCTTTCAACTTCCTTATCAAGTATGTTCAATTTCTCATTCTTTTTTAACAGCCTTACAATGAACTCCCGCGCCAGGTATCTTGCTATGAGAAACGCAACAGACGCCCCGACAGTTGCGCCGATGGCAGTATATATGCTTCCATAAACCGGCCCAAAAAGAATACCTCCTGCAATAGTAAGGGGGGTGCCTGGGATCAGGATGCTTGGCACAATGCTGTAGATTAGGATATAGATAATCGGCCCCCAAAGGCCAAAACCTAAAATCCAGGTTCTCAACCTTTCCGGGTCAAGATAGTTTTCAAGACCTGTATATCTTTCAAATAAAACAATTGATAACAGAAATAAAACGAGGATAACTACTTTTACAGCAGTGCGGTTCTTCACAATATAGTTATAACGGATTTACAGCTAAAAGCAAAGTAGTTTCTTGGCCTTTCAATGCATACCGATTGATTTTTTTACGAGCTTATGGAAGGCATGAAAAAAACTTGGCGGATTGTATATTATAGTCATATACTTAGTTATATGGGTATTTATCAGAGCTTAACCAAATGTGAAGGTTTTGAATGTGATGAAGGGAATATTTTAAAAAGCTGGGAGAGGCATAAAGTTACAGTCACAGAATGTGAACAGATACTCTTCAATAAGCCGCTCATTGCTGCACAAGACGTTAAACATTCACAGGAAGAGCCGCGTTATTTTGCGCTTGGTCATACAGATGCAGGGCGGCACTTATTTATAGTCTTTACCTTGAGAAAGAATCTTATTAGAGTAATTTCGGCAAGAGATATGAATAGAAAAGAAAGGAGGCTATACGAAACATCATGAAAAAGAAAATCCCTAAATTTAAAAGTGAAGCTGAGGAACAGAAATTTTGGTCCGAAGCTGATTCTACGGAATATATAGACTGGAAAAAAGCGAAAAGAATGGTTCTGCCAAACCTCAAGCCTTCGATAAGGACAATATCGTTACGTCTTCCTGAATCAATGCTTGAGGAATTGAAACTTTTGGCTAATAAGCGTGATGTTCCATATCAATCTCTCCTTAAAATGTTTCTATCGGAGAG
The DNA here is from genome assembly GCA_001798165.1 of Deltaproteobacteria bacterium RIFCSPHIGHO2_02_FULL_43_33. GTDB lineage: Bacteria > Desulfobacterota > GWC2-55-46 > UBA9637 > UBA9637 > UBA10170. Next base: position 8,733 of record MGRL01000012.1, on the reverse strand, counting down.
AATAGAGAAAGAACTTAAATATGTTTAGCACTAACAAAACACTGGTGCGGACAGCTGATAGCCGCCGCATGGTTCAGCTGTCGCTTCTGTATTATCATTTCATCTCCTCAAAAACACTACCTCATCCAGTCCCTTCCTCTTCCCCTTTCCTCCCTTTTCTGCCGGGTGGCCAAGCGCAACAACAGCCATAAGCTCAAAGTTTTGAGGCGCCTCTAATAATTCAGCTACCTTTTCCTTATTCCTTAATATCTCTCCAAGCCATACTGCGCCAAGCCCCATATCATGTATTGTTAAAAGCATATTTTGAATACAGGCGCCGATTGCCTGGCAGTCCTTTGTCCTGTCGTAGGAAAGATTATGGTCTAAAAATACTGCAATACAGCATGGCGCATTTTCAATTATCTTGGTATAGTGGGTGAGTGGGGCAAGAGATTTACGTAGTGCCTCAGATTTTATGACAGCAAATTTCCACGGCTGGTTATTCTTGCCGGATGGCGCCCAGATACCTGCGCTAAGAATCTGGTTGATTGTTTCGTCATCATTTGGTTCGGCTGTGAATTTTCTGATACTTCGGCGGGATTTGATGGATTCTAAAATAGAAGGCGCTTCTTTTGTCATACTGGTTCTATATTTTTTACTTTTAGGTTTTTAGACTGTCTTCCTGACTATATCTTGCCTTTAGCAAAGCAAACCTTGTTTTTCCCTTGCTCCTTAGCTTTATACATCGCTGCATCTGCCTGACCAATAAGGTCGGTTGCTATCCTTGATATTTTCTTGTTTGATATTATATTTCCTTTTAAAGAGGCGACGCCTAAGCTGCATGTTATGACGTCTTTAATATTTAAGGCCTTTTCTTTTGGACCTGCTACTTCTTTTATAAACACATTGCTGCCTATTTTTTTTCTAACCATTTCGCTATATTCTCCGGCGCCTTTCAAATCTGTACTTGGAAGAATAATAACAAATTCATCCCCTCCATATCTAGAAAGGAACGCCTTTGTTTTTCCAAAAATCTCTTCCAGCAACCCGCCTACCTCTTTTAACACCCTGCTTCCCGCCAGATGTCCGTATGTGTCATTTACTTCTTTGAAGTGGTCTAAGTCAAAAAATATCAAACTTAAATCTTTATTGGCAGCAAGGGCTTTGGCTAATTCGCTCTCTATGGATTCAAAAAAGAATCGATCATTATAAAGGCCAGTAAGGTTATCAATCCGTGAAAGGTGCTCAAACATCTTGGCATCAAGGGCATTTTGGATGAGGGTTGAGGTATAGCCGGCAAATATTTTCAGGAGTGTAAGGTCTTTCCGTTCATAATTAATCTTTTCTTTGCTGTTTATCAGCTCAATAACGCCTATGCGCGCCCCTTCTATATCTATCGGGGCGCATACTATTGACCTGCTTTGAAATTTTGTCTTTTTGTCTATCCCGGAATAAAAATAATTGTCTCTCTTGACATCCTCGCTTATATACGGTTTACCGGAAGTATAAACCTTGCCGACAATACCCACATTGCTCGGAATAGAGGTTCCTACAATGGCCTTGGAGTTCCTCCCGAAACATGCAATAAAATAAAGTTTGCCATTGGTGGGGTCGTTAAATTTTAAGATAGGGTCATCCAGAAATATCGTGCCGGAGTCTGACGGGACAAATTCATTTGCCCAGTTCAATATCGCCTTCAGCAGATCGCCGATATCTATTTCGCGCCTTTCCCACTTCTTTCTTTTCCTGCGGATTACCCTTTCCAGCAGGGGTTTTTTTGCAATATTTATTATTATAGGAAACTACCTCTCTTTTTATAAAATAGGGGAAGTGGTTATGGGTTATTGGTTTTACCTATAGCCTCTCGCCTATTGCCCATAATCTGCATGTATATTACTTAACAACTTCTCCTTTCCACTTCCTCATGCCGCCTTTCAGATTGTATACATCTTTGTACCCATTCTTGACAAGTATGCTGCCAAGCTCATCACCCATAGGCCCGCCGTGGCAAACAAAAACAATGCGGTCGTTTGGGGAAAGTTCCTTTAATATCCTGGGTCTTGCATCATCATAGGGAATATTTATAGCCCCTTTTATGCGGCCTGCTGAAAAAAGTTCAGGTTCCCTCACATCCACAATTACAATGGGCTTGCCGTCTGACATCATTGTTTCCAATTCCTTGCCGTCAATAACCTTATGGCCTCCGGCAAAAGACCATGAGGCAGTTATTGCTATCCCGATAAAAACCAATAGCAATGCAATGAAAATCTTCTTCATATCATACACCTCCTTATTTATTAGCAAGTCTAACATATAATTTGTGCAAATAAAAGCACTTACCCAAAAATAGACTTGATTTTTTACGGACTTAGTGTATTTTTGAGTTGAAGCAGTTGTGTAAGTATAAGTCTATGCTATAATTTCTTTGATGACTTTTCCACTCTTTTCTGATAAACTTTTTCAACAAAAGAGCCAGACCCTTTTATCTTTTAATTGGCTGTTGAAAAAGTCATCAACAGCCTTGATTACACAGATTATAAAAAATGATTACACAGATATTTCAAGGAGTTTCAATCTGTGTAATCTAATCTTTTATCTGTGTAATCAGAGATTGTTGAGTTTTTCAACAATCTGTTAATTTAACAAGGTGGCTCTCAATTTAATAAAATCTCTATCGATTTATAAATCAATAGCTTATATTATTGAGGCACCATGGGCATTCATTCTATAATCAAAAAAATTATCGTCAGTTTTCTTCGCCTGAATATAGGAAAGAAACTGCTCCTCGGATACCTGCCGCTTGCTATTCTTCTCATAGCAATCTCTCTTTTTACACTCTCAAGCCTTCAGAGGCTGCATAGGATTAATGACAGCATCCTCAACACAGATGCGCCTCTCATAGAGGCTACGGATAAGCTGATTGACAATATAATTGCGCAGGAGCTTTACGGCCGTCGTTACGCTATTCTTAAAAGCCCGGATATGCTGACATTATTTTGGAAAAGAAGCGAAGAGTTTGACAATCTTATTAAACAGATTCGCAATCTCCCTGATATCAAAAACATACCTGTTGACACTTTAGCCGCCATGCATACTGAATATAATGATATCTTTATTAAGGGGGTTAAGCATCTTTCAACGGCTTCTTCACTCTCAAAAAATTATGACAGTCGGATTAAAAACAAACAAGAAGAGCTGGTTAAATTCATTAAGAATATGTCTTTTGAAACCCGCAGCGAGCAAAACAAAAAAACTATGCTGGTTGCAAAAATTGGGGAAACGGCCTTTTGGGTCACCGCAGTGGTGTGCGCCCTCGGCATAATCTTTGGTATCGGCGCAGCGCTATTAATCACAAAAAATATCTCTGGCTCTATTCACAAATTAGAGCTTGCAACAAAAGATGTGGCAGAGGGAAAGTTTGAGTATACGCACAGCATGTCAAATCAAGATGAATTGGGTGAATTGTCTCATGCCTTTGGTGAAATGACAAAGAGGCTAAAAAGGTTAGAAGAAATGTATTTAGACATGAGCCCTTTAACACGGCTTCCAGGCGGCCTGGCAATAGAAAATATTCTTAAAAAACGGCTGAATGCCGCAACGCCTATTGCATTTTGCCTTATTGATATGGATAATTTTAAGGCATATAATGACCGGTATGGATATGCAAAAGGGAGCGAGGTGATAAAGGCCACAGCGCAGATTATAGAATCCGTAGTTGCCGAACATGGCACATATGAAGACTTTATCGGCCATATCGGGGGCGATGATTTTGTAGTCGTTTCTACGCCGGATAGATACGCAAAAATCTGCGCTGCAATCATTGAGATATTTGATAAAACGATTCCTGACTTTTACGATGCTGAGGATAGAAAGCAGGGCTATATAACAGGAAAAACCCGGCAAGGCCAGGCTATTACCTTTCCTATTATGGGAGTGTCTATAGCAGTTGTTACCAACCGTCACCGCATACTCACAAACCCTGCGGAGGTTGGTGAGATAGCGGCTGAATTAAAGGAATATGCCAAATCCCTCCCAGGCAGTATATATGTAGTTGATAAGAGAAGGGAATGGCCCAAACAAGCGCAGGATGATAAGCTTATCATGTTCCCGCAAGAGGGCAGCCCTGAAAAAAAGGTGACTGATGGTTAGATCAAATAGGGCGCTTACCCTACCCATATTACTTCTGTTGGGGTTCATTACATTCAGCTGCGCCCCATCGCATCTTATGCATCCTGTTTTAAAGACTGAGGATTTTTCCAAAGACATTGCAAAATTAGAAGAAATTATCCAAAAAGAGGTTGATATCTCTATTGCAACAAAGGTGCATCTTGAACTCGCCTTGCTTTATTTAGACTATAAAAATCCAAGCCCTGATTATTTCAAAGCGTTTCAAGAGCTTGAAATTTACGCCTCTCTTTCTCCAACTGGCAAGACAGATGAGGTTCAAAACTTGTTAAGGTTATTGCGAGAAGTGAAAAAGTTGGCTGATGAGAATCAGGAACTTATAAAGACTGTTGAACAATTAAAACATCTTGATATCAACATAGAAGAAAAACGACGGCAGGTTAAGTAGTTTCTCATAACAACCTTCCCTATCATTACCTATCTATCTCCAAATAGTTATTTTTCCAACACAGAATTTGGCAAGTTTGCTTTTTCAAATCTTTATCCCGTTATAAGCCTCCTGCCTGAAACTCAGGCCTCTTCTGTATAGCAAATATTCGCCCAGAAATAAACTTTGATTCGTATAATAGTGGACTTCTAACAGGGTTTACTGCTAAAATCTGTCTAAAATTTCTATAGCAAGGAGGTTTTTGTGTCTGACCCGCGTGTAATAAAACTTGCCGATATCCTTATCAACTATTCCCTTAAAGTAAAAAAAGGAGAAAGGGTTCTTATAAACTCATCTTCAGAGCTTGCAAAACCGCTTGTTTTAGAGGTTTATAAAAAAATCTTAAAGGCAGGCGGCCATCCCGCCGTTAATATTGCATTTGAGGAGATATCAAATATCTTTTACAACATGGCCGAAAAAGAACAGCTTCTGGATTTCCCCAAGGCAAAGTTCCTTGAGGCAAAAGGCGCTGACTGCGTTGTGAATATAAGGGCTGCGGTAAATAAAAGGGCGCTATCCAATGTGGATTCAAAAAGGATTGCAGAACGGTCAAAGGTTCTGAAGTCCATAAGTGAAGTGATTGTTAACGAGAAACGATGGGTTCTCTGCAACTTCCCGACAAATGCCCTTGCCCAGGAAACAGATATGTCGTTGGACGAGTATGAAGATTTCCTCTATAGCGCAACCAATATCAACTGGGAAAATGTCAAAAAAGAGGAGATGAAACTCAAGAAGATTTTAGATAAAGGTAAGGTTGTGAGGATAGTCGGCAAAGATACTGATTTGACCATAGGCATCAAGGGGAGGAAGGCGATCCCCTGCTATGGGGAAAGGAATATGCCGGATGGCGAGGTGTTTTTATCTCCGATAGAAAACTCTGCTGAAGGGCAAATCTATTACGACCTCCCTGCAATATATCAGGGCAAAGAGGTTTTGGGCATTCGCTTGAAATTTAAAAAGGGAAAGGTTGTCTATGCGTCAGCAGGAAAGAATGAGAAATTTCTTATAGCAATGCTGGATACAGACAAGGGGGCGCGTTATCTTGGAGAACTGGGCATCGGCATAAATTACGGCATTAAGCATTTTTCCAAGGACATCTTGTTTGATGAAAAAATCGGCGGCACAGTTCATCTCGCTGTCGGCAGGTCATATAAAGAAGCCGGCGGCAAAAACGACTCTGCCATACACTGGGACATGATAAAGGACTTGCGAAACAGCGGGGCAATATATGTTGACGACAAACTTATTCAGAAGGATGGAAAGTTTTGCTGGTAACAAATGCCCAAAAATAGACTTTGATTTTTGGGGAAACCTGCAAGTTGCCTGCCAGACGAGGCAGAGGCCATTTTTGCGACGAGCCGTATGTTCACCGATACGGTGAGGAGAAAAAATGCGCCGATAACGAAGTATGGCAGGCAAATCGCAGGTTTGTAAAATAGCGAGGTTTTTAATCGCTATTTTACAGAAATGCAATTTGATTGCTGATAATGATAATATCTCCTAAACGTTAGACCTAAAAGCATCAGCCTCATTCAGAGCATCTAAAAGGCCGCTTGTTGTAAAAGGTTTTAATAGATGCCTTAACCCCATCTCTTTTAAAAACATATCAGTTTCTCTATCCTTATTGCCGGTTATAAATAACACCCTTTGTCTCATCGATGGCATTCTTTCAATGAGTTTCCTGTAGAACTTTATCCCATCCATAATAGGCATATTTATATCGCTTATGATAAGGTCATATCGTTTATCATATAACAGCATTAATCCTTCTACACCATTCTTGGCAATATCTATCTCATAGCCCTGTTTGATAAGTATAGCTGCAAGAATATCGCGAATAGTAGAGTCATCATCTATTACCAAAATTCGCCTTCTCATTTTTTTTACCCCTTTATCGGCCTCGCTAAAGACGAACCCACAATAGGGGCATGGGGTTGGTTCACAAGGGGCTGTAGTATATGAGAACCTCTCACAATTTGGACATATTAGTTTTTCTGTCATTTTTCCTCCCTCTGCCTTTTTTATTGACACCTGTAACACACTTAACAGGCCGCTTGAGCCTGAATACCAACTTACCGGTAGGCCATTCTGTAACTCGCTCCATGACCGCAAGCCCATATCTCTCAAGTGATGTCATTATTGCTTTAAGTTCCGATGGAGAAGGCATCTTCCCCTCGGCCTTTTTTATCTGTTTCAGGCTTATCTTCTCTATCGTATCAACTGCAGAGGCATTTATCAGAAGAAGTAGATATAGTTTTACTTCTCCATTTGATAAGAGTGGAAAAAAGTCTGCATTGCTCAAATACCTTAAAGGTTTTATCTTATCCATAAAACCGGTTTTCATTATTCATACATACTGCCTGCTTCAAAATAGGATAAATAATCTATATTGTCAATAAAAAAGAGATAATATATCTTGACTTATTTAATAGGTTGACAATAGATGAAAAAGTGGATATTTTTAACACTGATGATAAAGGCGCAGATCGGGAAAAGATTACGTGAGTTAAGGCATTCTCAGGGACTTACCCAGAAAGCCATGGCTGATATGATAGGCATGGACTACACATATATAGGAAAGATAGAACGCGCTGAACAGCTTCCATCCCTTGGGGTTCTTATAAAAATCGCCGAAGCCCTTTCGTTACCGCTCGACCGCTTCCTTATGGATGAGTCAACCTTGAGGTTGGTTAACCTTTTGCCCAAAGAGGCTTACAGGACTGCTCAGAGAAAGCATCTCTGGGAACTCCTGGGGCTGCTGGAGGGATTCCATGAGGGAGACATCCTGCTTCTCACAGAAATAGTCAAGGTGCTGAAGAAACACAGTGCGATAAAGGATAGTGTTCCGATGGCGGCAGAGCCTTCGCTGCCTTATAAGAAGCGAAAAAGGTAAGAGACTGCTGCAATCATCCCAGACCCAAAAATAGACTTTGATTTTTGGGGAAACCTGCAAGTTGCTTGCCAGACGAGGCAGAGGCCATTTTTGCGACGAGCCGTATGTCACCAATACGGTGAGGAGCAAAAATGCGCCGATAACGAAGTATGGCAGGCAAATCGCAGGTTTGTAAAATAGCGAGGTTTTTAATCGCTATTTTATGGACAGAGCAAGAATCCATAATGAATACCTACGATGTTATCATAGTCGGCAGCGGGCCTGCCGGTATATTTGCAGCGCTTGAGCTCATTTCGGCTAAAAAAAATCTAAAAATTATCCTTCTGGAAAAAGGGGATGACCTGCCTGACAGAAAACCTCACGATATTTTCCATGGCTGGGGCGGGGCAGGCACGTTTAGCGACGGGAAGCTAAATCTCTCTACAGCCGTTGGCGGCTTTTTAACTGATTATATTGGAGAAGGTGAGCTTGAATCCCTCATAGATTATGTTGATAAGATATTTTTAAAATACGGCGCACCTGACGAGCTTCATGGTACAGATGAGGCAGAGATAAAAAGACTGGAAGAAATTTCAGCGAGAAATGGCTTAAGGCTTGTGCCTTTTAAGATACGACATCTTGGCACAGATAGGTGTTTTTCGCTTCTCAAAAATTTACGGCAGACACTAACCCCCTCACTGGGGACAGATTTGATCCACATGGGGCGGACTGTCCCCACGGGGCAAGGGGGGGTTGATATTCACTTCAATGCCGAAGCTATTGAGATATTAAAACAAGGTGATAAAGTCACAGGTATAAAGACCGGCGATGGCAAAGAATTTCTGGGAGATTTTGTAATCCTTGCTCCGGGTAGGAGCGGTTCTCACTGGTTGAGTGAGGAGTCGAAAAGGCTCGGCCTTTCCACAGGCAATAACCCTGTTGATATCGGTGTCCGGGTAGAGGTTCCTGCCTCCATTATGAGGCCAATAACAGATGTGATGCACGAGGCAAAACTTTTATTTTACTCCAAGCGGTTTGACGATTTGGTAAGGACATTCTGCATGAATCCTTACGGTGTTGTGGTAAAAGAAAAACACAAAGATTTCTGCACAGTCAACGGCCACAGCTTTTCTACAAAAAAGACCAACAACACAAACTTTGCAATCCTTGCCTCCACAACATTTACAGAGCCGTTCCATGAACCGATTGCCTATGGCCAGTATATTGCAAAACTTGTAAATTTGCTGGGCGAAGGGATAATCGTTCAACG
>MGRL01000011.1 GCA_001798165.1 Deltaproteobacteria bacterium RIFCSPHIGHO2_02_FULL_43_33 | reverse complement strand
CGCCCTACGTGCCTTTCCTGCCAATCTAAAAGTGGACAATTCATTTGCTCTAAAAGCGGACAAATCTATTTGTTGACAACAGGCTAAAAACGAAATTTTTCATCTGTGACAGAAGGAAACTCCTGCCGCCACGATTATTATGCAACCCCCGTATCCCCGATTAAAGACTTCGAGGGCAGGCAAGTACGGGGCAGGCTCTAAAGGGTTGCCCTATTTTTTGAAAGCAAATATATTTATGATTTCGTAGATTATCGGTGGGCGCAGCCCAGCCTACTACCTTTAATTCCCTCTCCCTCAGGGAGAGGATTAGGGTTCGTCTTTACCCAGCTATTGTGCTACGCCTGCCGCTATGCCGGCAAATAATTATAGTTTGCCGATTCATCAGTGTTTTAATGTGCCAATGCTTGTAATTCCCCAGGATCATTATGACTACGCTTTCTCTAAAAACTGCTCAATTGCTTCAATAAAAGCAAAAAAATCCTTATAGCCCGTTTTACAGTTGTTCAGAAGCAGTTTGTCGTCTATAATCCAATATCTATGCACAAGCGAATTTCGGAAATCAAAGAATGGTTTTAATGATGAGGAGAGCTTATGGTCTATCAAGCCGGCGTCAGACGCCTTTTTGATAGCGTCTATGTAGCCTTTAACAGGAATTCCATAATGTTTTGCAAGGATATGCTGGAGGACGAGAGACATCGCCTCGGATATTTCAACAAGAGAGTATTTTATACTTTTCAGCAGGTGCCTGTTGCCCAGTATTTCATCGCTGCCGTAGTCTTTCAGAAGATTTTCTATTTCCCGCGTATTGGAAAGGATATCATAAAGATACTTTTTAACCCGCTCCTTATCTACCTTCACCGTATACCTCGTCAAGGATGAAGTAATTAACCCTGTATTCATCGGATATATCTTCTATGTAGCTTGTCCGAAGCTCCGGATCTTTATCAACAATAAGTCGGCCTTCAGACAGAAGGTCTATTGCAAAATCGTAGGGCGAGTCATTGATAATCCTTACATCAAAGTCGTCAACGGCAAATTTTTCAATCCCGGCATGGATAGCTGCATTTAAAATGCTTTCTTTCAACCTGACCGCACAGGCAAACGGATTTCCACGGCCACTTATATAAACAAAGATGTCAATATCCTTGAAGGAATCGTCCATTATGAAAGAGCCGTAGAGATACGCAAAAACAACCTCATTATCTTTACGAAGAACCTCTGAGATAATTGATGTCATTTTATCTCTTTCTGCTTTTGACAATTTACAAAAATCAGTATTTTTCATAGATGCGTCCTGTTATGTTTATCGAAACACTATCAAAACCACAAGGCAGGTGTCAAGATAAGCCCTTGCAGGGGTTATCTTGCGCTCCGCTCTACGCTACTGTGCCACCATTATTTCCGCACTACATATTATTACTTGTAGGGCAGGGCTTTAGCATTGCATTATGCAACCCCGTATCCCCCGATTAAAGACTAAAGACTTCGAGAGCGGGCAAGTAGGGGGCAGGCTCTAAAGGGTTGCCCTATTTCTTCTCGTTCCCAAGCTCCAGCTTTTCATGAAGCCGGAGCTTCATAAACAATTGCGTTACCAAGCAAAGCTTGGGAACGAGGAATAACAATCGGTGGGCGCAGCCCACCCTACCTCTGACCCATTGACTCTTTATCTCCCCTTCTGGATGGGGCATCTTTAATCTCCTCCTCTGGAAGGGGCATCTTTTATCTCCCCCTCTGGAGGGGGCAGGGGGGAGGATGTTTCTTCTTCTAACTTCCCGATAACAAAGATGCCTTTAAAAAACTCATAAAAAGATAACAATGTGAGGCCGATGCTGTCATTCTCTGAAAGGGCATTCTTTTATCTTCTCGTTTCCACGAAAATACTCATTGATTACTTTATCAAGCTCAATATTTTTGTCCAATGCCTTCTTGCTGAAAAAGTTTTTAACCTTTTTGTCTAAGTATATTGGTATTTCCAACTTTTCTATTGGCCTGTAAAATTTACCCTGTTGCGCCTTTGAAAAATCATATTCTTTTCGCATTATTTATCCCTCCTTTCGTAATACTGCTGGGCTTCTTTTTTAGTAGCCTTTCTTGCCGATATAATTCTTACAACCTCTTTGTCCGCAACTTTTCTCAATGTATGAACTACGACTAATATCCTATTATTCGGAGTTTGCCCTATTGTTATCCATTTATCCTCATTTTCCGAATGTTCGTCATCAAAAAGTGTCAACAGGTATTTATCTGCAAATATATAACATGCTTCCAGAAAAGTTACCTTATGTTTTTTTCTTATTTATCTTTTCTTTCTCAATATCCCATGCAAATTGCATTATTTATCCTCATATTTCTATAAGAAACTGGAACATATCCAAGTTACAAATAGTATATGCTGCAATTTAGCCTTTGTCAAAAACAAAGGCGGTCGCCTCAATGACAACCGCCTTCTGACTTCTTCATACCATCAACCATTCAGATATTTACCTTTGCCCCAAATATAAACATTTACGGGCAAGCACTCTGACACTATGTTTTTTACTATGAGCTATCAGCTATGAGCTGTCTCTCTACTTTGCTGTTCCTGCGCCTGTGCCTATGTAGTTGCCGATTTATCGGCGTCCTTAAACTTGTCTCTGCAATCTTTAAGCAGGGATGCGCCCATAAGCTTGTCCCCAAGTGTTTTAATTGGGGATGGGCAACTACTGCGCCACGCCTGCGGCTGTGCCGGAGAAGGTGCCGGAAACCAGTCTTCCCATTTTATGGCGGGCAAGTTTCATGCTGCTGCTTTCTTTGCAGAAAACTTAATTGTAGGAACTGATATTTTTGGAGCCTTTGAAATTCTGTCAGAATCCTCTATCAGCTTTGCTATCCGTAATCCAACATCTGCTTTGACGATCTTTTCCCCGCACCGAGGGCATACACCGGCAGGCACACCTTCAATTACAACAAGCTTTCCTTTAATCCAGAGGTCCTGCTTGATATGCCTTTCCTCTATAGGGGTATTGCATATTTCACATTCACCATAATTATATTTTTTCTTCTTCATTCTTCCCCTTTCTCACAGAGCATATGTTGTAATAAATAAAAGCTTCCCTGTGCTTTTAATCCTGCAAATAACCGCAATTTCTCTGCCATCCATTGCCTTTCCTTCAATCTCGTAACGCGTCCCTCTTGGGTCTCTGATAAATTTACGCTGTATCCGTCCATTTGCAATAGCGTTTTCAATATCTGCAAAAGTGAGATTATCGTCAGCCATCTCTTCAAAGAAGTGTGGAATGGTGAATTCATATTCTTTTTTTACCACCTTTCCCCTGATAGTATGGATGATAGCCAATAATGAATCTCCTGCTTATCGTGCCAATCCTACCAGAACTATCCGCAGGGTGTCAATACAACAAAAGCGACCGCAATGCGTCGCCTTTGAAATTCTTTGCCACTGACACTCTGACATCAGGCTAAGGTTTAGGTTTAGAATTTCCTCAGCCTCAGCCTCGACCTGTCTTTACTCAGCCTGTCTTTCTACTGTGCTGTTCCTGCTGCAGCGCCGTTATACGAGCCACCACTCAAGGTTCTGGTAGAGTGGGCAGGGACCGTACTATCTGTTACGATTCAACTGCGGGTTTATAGTTTCAAATCCCATTGATTGCACAATAGCACAGAGAGTTTTATCCGATGCCACGAAAAGCCAATCACTTCCAGAAATGAGACTGAAAGTGGCAAGATGGAGCGCATCCAATGTTCTCATCCCATAAGTCTTGGCGAATTTTCTCATCAATGATTCTGCTTCTGTCATAATAGCATGACCTAAAGGTTCAATATTAAAAGAAGCAATCTGCTCGTCGAACCCTGAAATTGCCTCATTTAATTTATCTTCTGTTATTTCGTTGTTTCTTATCCTTCTGGACAAAGCGCTGATGAATTCTATCCTGACGAGTTCTGAAACCCAGATTTCATTTTCCTCGCTTGTTATCAGTCTCGTTACTTCTTGAGTCCCATCCTCCTCGTGGAAAAACTTGATAAGGGCAAAGGTATCAAAAAAGAGCTTCATATCCGGTCTTCTCTGAAACGAAGAATATCCTCGCTCATTGAGCCTTTACAGCCTTTTAAAACCTCTCTTACTTTTTTATAGGTTGATGGTGGTGTAATAACCTTTCGTGGCATCCTCCCTTTCAACGAAAGTATCAGGTCATAGACTACAAGCATATCCGAAGGCTTTAGCAGGCTGTTGAAAAAGGCATCAACAGCCTTGATTACACAGATTAGGAAAAACGATTACACAGATATTTCAATGGGTTTTAATCTGTGAAATCTAATCTTTTATCCGTGTAATCGGAGTTTGTTGAGTTTTTCAACAAACTGTTAGTGCGTCCAGGTCTTTTATCGCCTGCTCTTTTATCTTCATAAGAATCCCCCCTCTCCTGAAATTTTACATGGTTCGCATTATAAATCAATCGTATAATTTCCAACAAGTCCAGATATGGCAAAGGGGCAAAGATTTTTCTCTGCCCCTTTGCTGTTTTTTACTATGAGCCATCAGCTATCCATCAGGTTAAGGCTGAGGTTAAGGAAAAAACCTTTCTCAACCTAAACCTCAACCTCAACCTCAACCTGTTTTTACTCTGATACTCTGCCACTTTGACACTGCCCTACTGCGCCACCCCTGCCCCTGTGCCGGAGAAGTTGCAGTTTGATCCGGCGGTGCAATCAGTTCCTGGCGTGCCCGAATTTGTCCCTGCTGCTGCGCCCGTCATGGTAACCTGACCATTATAATAATTTGGATCGTTGGTTGGGTTGTTGAGGGTGCCTGCTCCGTTGATAGTTGCCGTCCAGGTGCCGCCGCTGCCTGTGCCAGGATTCCACTGCTGAACATTAAAGGTAGCAGGGTTAGTAACGCTAACAGTGAAATCGCTGGTTGTACTGTTTAAAGTGATGGATGTACCTTGTGTAGGATTTGATAAGTATGTGCCTTGGACATCGTTTGTTGCCCATATTTTTGGTGCCTCAGTGAACTTAGAGGCAAAGAATAAAACATTATTCATAGTTACAGAAAGTTCGCCGTTACTACCTGAAAGATTCGCCTTTCCCACCTCTGCAAAGGGAATGCTCAGTGCTGCAAGTGCTGCTGTATCAGGAGTCAAGCCAATCTTTCCAGCCATTGTAAGGAACTTTGTTGTCTCCAGCCATGCCCCTGTCTGGACTGCCTGCCATGTAGACTTGAAAGGGTCAAATGTGCCGATGGTCTCGCCAACGCTTATCCATGTCATTGGAGTGGTTGTTATGTCAGCGCCATAGCCAAGGTTTATGCCAGAAAGCTTGCCATTTGACCACTGTGTGCCCTCGGTAGCTAAGTACTTGATGCCTGTGGCAAGGGTTTCGCTATGTTCATAACTCCATGTGTCTGGCGGTGTGGTTTGCGACACACAGTTTGGATAACAGTAGCCACCGCCCAGTATCCTCTCCCATACACCCCAGTTCTGGCCGCTTATTTGATAGGTATATGCGTTAAAGCTTAAGTTGTTAGTGTTTGCCGGCGATATTGAGCCGCCTGTAGAAAAGTAGCCGAATGTCCCTCCATAGGTGAGATTTGAGCTGCTGATTACTGTTGAGTCATATAACCCTGCCGCAGAAAGGCCTATTGCCAATGGTATTGGCGTCCATGTCCCGTCTGCCTCAAACATATTGAGTTGCGGATAATAAGCGCCTGTAAGGCTGCCTTTCAATATGCCCGCATTTCCATTGGGGTCTATGTAGAGGCTGTAGACCTTTGCATCAATCGTTCCGTCGCTTTTCCACACGCCTCCGATAAAGCCCTTGTATGCGCCTCCGTCAAAGGTGGTGTTAGTCAGGTTAGTGGGATTGTAACTATTTATCTCAGGCGTCCAGAGATAGAGATATGGCGGGCCATATGGAGTCGCTGATGTAATGCTGTATTGTCCCATATATGTTACATTACTTGCGCCAGACCATGGGGATACTGTGCCGCCCATAAGCCCACCGTTATTGCCTTCTATATTAAGCCAGTTGTCAGGTATACCACTGGTGCTGTAAAGACTCGCGGAATTTCCATCAGGGACAATCTTCCCGCTCCATGCAAGCGGGGTTTCTGTGTATGTGCCTGAATAGGTTGTACTCCATGCGCTGCTATAGCTGCCATTCACAGCGCCTGTGCCTTTGCCGAGTCTGTCAAAAGAGAGATATTTAAGGTTTGATGTGCCTGAAAAAGTGCCGCCGCTATCAACTGCGTTGCTGATTGTTTCAATCCAGTAGCCGCCGTTATTTGATGCAAGGGTATCAGTGCTTGTGCCGCCTGCAATCAGCGTATATGTTGATGAACCTCCTTTCCACCAATTGCCTGACAGGGTTATATTATACCCACCCCAGTTCTGATTGGACACACCTGCAATCTCGCCTGCCGCTGTGCCAATATCTTGAACGCCGCTTGAAGTTAATACAGCCGTTCCACTCAGGCTGTATCTGCTCAAATCAAAAGACAATGATGGAGGAGAGGAAGTATTCCCTGCTGCGTCGGTTGCCGTGATTTGAATTGTATTAGCTCCCTCCGGCACGCCAGAGAGATTTAAAGACGAGCCGGTTGAAACCCATGTTGCTCCCTTGTCAAGACTGTAGGAATATGTAGAAGACTCATTGCTTGAGAGGTTGATGTTTACTGTGGAATCCGTACCTGCTAATGGAGAAGCAGAAACAGGTGTTATGATAGCTGCCGGCGCAGTATAATCCGTTGTCCATGAATAGCTTGTAGTAGATATATTGCCTGCCGCATCTGTTGCTGTAACTGTGAGCATCCATGTGGCCTCTACGCCTGGGAGTGTGTCTATGGAAAAGCTATCTGAGGTTGTTGCAGTTGATATTGCGCCCCAGCTTCCCATCGTATAGGTGGCGGTTACCGGCTCATTAAAGGTAATGGCAAAGACTGCTGTTGACAGTTTTGTATAGGGCGGCGGCCCTGATGTTGTAATGACCGGCGGCTGAATATCTTTCAGAAGTTCCGTATGCGTTTCTGAGCTTGGCAGCAAGTCAGTCGGCTCTGTTGCCGTTCCATCAGTTGGCGGAGGCTCTGTGCCTTCCGGCGCTTCGTAGCCAAACACATCACCTTCCACAGCAGCGACAGTTGTTAAGGTGGTATCTTCATCTTCCTTTGGTTTTTCACTTGTATCTGTATCCCTCATATATCGTATCATCTCTACATCAGAGGCAGGCCTTGGCTGGCTTGGCGGAGCATTTCCTGCAATTGTTGTGGCCATGCCTTCTGCTACGCGCACAATCTGGCCCGGTATAGCAGGGTTAAAGGTGTCAACCCTTCCTTCTCTGACTGCAATGGCAGTAACGCCCATCTGGTAGGAGATAAAAAAGTCTGTGCCTCGGACGCCTGCAACTGCTGTTGGAGTGCGCACCTCAAATTTTTCGGATTCTCCGAAGGCTGCCGCAAGAAAGCCCCTTGATTTTGAGACAACTGCGCGCATCTTTCCCCTAAAGAGGTTCATTACGCCGCTCTTTCTTTTGTTGCCTTCCATGAGATATTCGGTTATCTGCAAACGGCTGTTTGGGGCAAGCCGAACAACGCTGTCATCAACAAAGGTTATTTCTGCTTTGCCGTTTGACTTTGTCCTTATTATATCGCCTTCTGAAAGGGGCTGCTGCAGCACAGCAGGCGCCGCCCGCTCCATGCCGGGCTTTAAAACATCCACATCGCCCTGAATGGCAGTGAGCTTGCCGATGACGGCTGCATAGGTTAAGGTTGAGGTTAAGGTTAAGAAAAAAGTTAAGATTACGGTTAAGATTATCCTTTTCATGATACACCCCCTTGGATTAAAGCAGTTTAAGGTTGAGGTTGAAAAACAGGTTAAGGCTAAGGTTTAGGTTTAGAATTTCCTCAACCTGCTTTTCTCTCAACCTCAACCTATCTTTTCTCAACCTATTTTTTCTGTAATGAACTTATGAGCATGTTAAGCTCTTTCCATATATCATCACTCAATTGCATCAAATCAGCACGCTCTGTTTGAGTAAAATAATCAACCCTCTTGCCGTAAATTAAATGGTTTTTTGTCTCTGCTAATGACCCGCGCGAATCATAATAGAAGTTTAATTTATCTTTAGTATGTTTTCGTCCAAATCCTTCTGCAATATTTCCTGGAACCGAAAGTGCCGACCGTCTTATCTGTGAAGTTAAGCCATAATCTTCTTTTCTTGGTAGTTTTTCAGTAAGC
Organism: Deltaproteobacteria bacterium RIFCSPHIGHO2_02_FULL_43_33; assembly: GCA_001798165.1. Lineage (GTDB taxonomy): Bacteria > Desulfobacterota > GWC2-55-46 > UBA9637 > UBA9637 > UBA10170. The sequence goes on along the minus strand of MGRL01000011.1, from coordinate 7,110 downwards.
TTAAATATCCTGACAGACAAATCTAAAGCCTTCTGCCAAACTACCATATCCTCAAATGAATTGTATTTCACCGCCTTAATCTCAACCTTTCGCAGGGCTAAAGCCCTGCCCTACGGCAAGTTATTTGTTTTTCCTTAACCTTAACCTCAACCTCAACCTATCTTTTAAAACCTAGCCTCTATCCCCACACTCGTTACATTCTTATGATAGTCGTATATTGCCAAATTGGAATCGTCTCTTGTGTAGGTGTATTGAAGCTGGACTTCCCAGTCTTTAAAAAGCTCGTATGCGAGCATGGCTGAGCCTGTATAGGTTATGTCGCGCCTCTTCTTGAGAAAGTTTGTGTTGACATATTCAAACTGCTGATAATATGTCTCGCCTGACAGGTTGAGTTTTAAATTGTCGGCAAGCGGGGCAACGATATTGAGATTGCCCTTGTTGCCCGTATATTCCCAATTTATGCCGTCCGTATCTTCTCTGTTTATCTCATATTTTGCGTTTACAAAGCCCCTGTTTCCCGCAAAGAAATAGAACCAGCCGAGAGAGGCTGCAAAGTCCTGGCTGTCCCTGTCCTCGTTCGTTGTAAACGGCGGTTTTAAGATCTCCTTGCCCTGCCATCTTAAGGCCGCCTGCCCCATCTGGCCATCCGAGAACATGAATGTGTATGTTGGAGAGGCTGTCCCTGTGCGCATATATTCGTCATCATCCACCCATGTATAATTGTAGCTTAAAAACAGGTTTACCATGCTGTCCTGCATTGTATAGCCGGGTATGATTGAGAGCGTATGGCTCATAACATCGTATGAGCCGAGTTTCTGGTAGTCGCTGGAGTAAGCTGAATATTGTGTTTTGACATTAAACGGTCCGGAGGCGGCCGGCGTATATTCTGCCCTGAGAATACCGACATACCGCGTGTCATGCTCGCCTGATATGCCGCCGGCAACAGTCTGGTCAGATGGTTTTAATATAACATTGTCATCATACTCCCATTTCGCATTGAGGGTAATTTTAAATGGTTTGACCTCTGCCGGCTTTCGCGTCATGGCCTCGAGATATTGATTTGCAAACTGCGCCATATCTGAGTTTGGGTCTGCGACAATAACCTCCTTGAATATCCGGCCTGCCTCTTCTCTCTGGCCTGCCTTTATGAGCGCAACGCCGAGCTGAAGGTTTGCGGTCTGAGTAAGCGATGGGTCAAGAGTCTTTGCCTTTTTAAACTCATCTACTGCCTCCTGGTTTTTGTTGAGCTTCATGAGGACAAGACCCTTTAAAAACGCAACATGGGCCGGCCTTACGTCAAGTTCCTCCGCAAACTTGAGTTGTTTAAGGCTCTCCTCATTCAAATCCATATTGTAGTATACCTCTGCAAGGTCAAGCCTGGCCTCTTTGACGCCTGGTCGTAAGCTTACGGCATCTGTCAAATGGAAGGTAGCCTCTTTGTAGTTTTGTATCTGTTTATAGGTAAGGCCGAGATAATATGCGGCAATAGATGAGGATGGTTCTTCTTTTCTGGCCTTTTGGAAACTTGCCAATGCCTCTTCATAATTTTCTGCCCTGAAATCCGTTATGCCTTGTGTCAGGTTAGGATTGGCTGGAGGTTCAGACGGAGCATCTTCTGAAAATACCATCTGAGGTAAAAAGAGCTCAGACAAGATAAGAAAGGCGATAAACCCCATGAGAAACCTGCTATGGCATGAATATCTCCTATAACTATGGTATAGCCTTTTCATAAAGAAGATTTTCAAGGGGGTAAAAAACAATTTGCTGCGCTGAGGCATAAAGTCTCTCCTTTTGTGTTATTACGTTATCAGTTTGTTGAAAAACTCAACAAATTGTGATTACACAGATAAAAGATTATATTTCACAGATTAAAACTCATTTAATGCTGTATGCAAGCATATTTTATAGTTTAGCTATTTAATCGGTTTTGTCAATGCTTAAACAGCAACATTGCTTAACAGCAACCCCCAAAAAGCAAAGCCTGTTTTTGGGCAGCAACAAGCATCTTTTTTTTGACAATGCGCCCTTTTTATACTATAGATAGAGTTACATCCCAAAAACAGAGATAGAAAATTGTTTTCAAAACAAATCTCCCCTCCCCTTGCGGGAGGGGGCGAGGGGGAGGGGTAACCTTAAAGGTGAACCCGTTCACCCTCACCCTCTCCCATCAAGGGAGAGGGAATAATAGGGAATTTCTAAATCGGGATTTGGGTACATATAGGTTACAGATAGCATAATTATACTGAAAGCAATAAAACTTGCCTGCCTGTTCAGTTGGGACGGCAGACAAGGGCAAACCTTTAGATTTGCCTATTTATGCACGGCTAAAGCCCTGCCCTACGACAAGTTATTTATTGCCGTTACTATAGTACGTGATAAAATATATTATTTGCGGTTTCTTTACGAGGCTATTATATTTATGAATAGAAAATATCATATTCTTTTTATCCTTTTCCTATTATTTCCATTTTTCTTTACAGCCTGCAGCAGAAGCAGCCAGCATCAGGAGGCGGTTGCATCTGTAAATGATGCCCCCATCTTTCTGGAAGAATTTCAAAAAGAGATTTCTCTACTGTCAAAAAGAGACCCTGACTTCAAAATAACGCCTCAGACACTGGAAGAGCAGCTCAATACAATTATCGACAAAAAACTTTTGTTGCAGGAGGCAAGAAATAAGGGGCTTACAGAAGATGAACGGTTTATAGAAACCATCAAGGCATTCTGGGAGCAGACCTTGATAAGAGGGCTGGTTGAGTTAAAGACCAGGGAATGGGGAGACAAACTTTTTGTTACAGAGGATGAGATTCAGAAACATTATCAAAGGATGCAGTATATGCCTGTGATAAAGCTGGCGAAGGTGAAAGATAAAGGGTTTGCTGAAGAGATAAAGAAAAAGATGATGAAAGGGGTAAGGTTTGACGGTGAAGAAACGATAGGACCGCTCTTTATAGAAGATGTTAAATCCGAGGCGCTTTTCAAGGCATTTGATATGAATATCGGAGAGGTAAATATATATGAAGACAACGGGGATTATTTTGTTGCGCATGTTGTAAAAAGGGAGAAAATCCCTATGCCGCTGCTTAAGACTGTATACAGCCGTATAAAAACATTTCTCCTTGAGCAGAAAAGGCAGACGGCTATGGAGGAATGGCTGAGAGAAGTTAAAGGCTCTGCTAAAATAAATATCAATACGCAGCTTTTGAAAGAGATTGACCGTGAGCCGCACAGCCAATGAGCAGAAATCGTAAAGATATCCTTCCCTTCCAAAGGGATGGGGTGAGAGAGGTTGATATGGGTAATAGGCCGCCATTCAGAAGAAGAAATTATTTTATTAAAAAGAAGTTTCAAATAGATTTTTCCATCAAGTTTCTCATCATCATAGTCATAGAGGCTGTTTTGGCGATAGGGCTTTTTTTATATCTGTCAAAAGGCACTTTGACGACAGGCTACCTTGGCGCAGAGCTTAAGATAGCCAGCACCTACGATTTTTTTCTGCCGATGCTCCTCTTTTCAAATCTTGTAATAGTCGGGGTGACCGGCATTATCGGCATAATTGTCCTCATATTTTTGTCTCATAAGATAGCCGGGCCGCTCTATCGTTTTGAAAATGTTTTAGGCGAGATTGGCAAGGGCGACCTGACTCACCGCTTTAAGCTGAGAGAAAAAGACCAATTTACGGAATTACAGAACAGCATCAATATACTGACAGGCATATTGGATAAAAAGGTCGGCAATCTGAAATCTGAGGTAAGTGAAATTTCTCAATTGGTTTCAAAAACAGAGGCTGTTGCAGCAAACCCATCTGCCAATCAAGAGCTTCCGCACCTCTTGCATGAAATATCTGAAAGGCTGCGAAGGTTAGAGGAGAGCGCAGGTTATTTTAAAACCTCATAAATGTTTGCCTTAAAGAACTGTGAACCGTAAACTGTTAACCGCAATCTGCTTACCGCTTACTGCTTACTGTTTACTCTTTACCGTGAACTGTTTTGCAGAAGAATGGGCAAAGACATACGGAACGCAATATGCAACGATATACTATTCGGATGATGCGGACATTGTTAAATTTACCAGAAATATCGGCAGCGGCTTGCAGCTTTTCAGCGATGGCCAGGATAAGAACCCTCTGCTGGCAAAGAACAGGGTTGACAGGATTGTTGAGAGGGTTAAGCAGATTCTTGATATGCACCCGCCAAACCTTCATTTTAAGATTTATATCTATCCCGCATACAAAGAATTGGAACTGAAATACCTCAGTATGGGCAACTTCGGAAAATCGCCCATAGCCTTTTACAGCCATAAAAATAAGGCTGTATATGTTTCGCTTTCAGACATAACAGACGGCGTTTTGGCGCATGAAATAGCCCATGTGGTGATAAACTTTTTTTTTGAAGTGCCGCCGCCTGCGAGGATGCAGGAGATACTCGCTCAATATGTTGATAGACATTTGGAGAGGGAATAGGAGAAAGACTGTAGAAAAGAGGATTGAGGTATGAGGTTTGAGGTAGTTGCTTCCCACCTCTCACCTCTATCATGTATTTAAAGGGGTTTTATGGCTTATTTCTTAAGCGTATTGGGTTTGGTTCTGGTAATAGAGGGTCTGCCGTATTTTGCATTTCCAGCAAAGGTAAAAGAGTGGGCGCTTTCTGTGCAGGAGATATCAGGGAGGGCGCTCCGCATTATGGGGTTAATTTCTATGCTGACAGGGTTGCTCTTGGTTTATCTGGGCAGGAGGGTGTTTTGAAGGAAGACAGGGAGCAGAAATCAGAAATGAGAAATCAGATATCAGATATAAGAAAACCGGTTTATCTTAATTCTTATTTCTCATTTCTCATTTCTACCTTTATATTTTGTTTCTTTTTTTTATCTTCTTGCGCAAGAGGCGGGTATGTTCCTGACTTTCTTATGGTGGGCGGAGAAAAGATAAGGGTTGCGGTATTAAAAGGTGTAAGAGATTTAAAGATAGGAGGGGTTAGCAGGGCAGAGGCAGGAGGCTCTTCTCTTGATGCGCAGGCAAGTAAAGATAATCCGCTGTCTGTTGTATTGGATGAAACCGGCGCTCTGACTATCAATGGCAGTAAGATTTCAGGTTCTGTTGCATCGTTTTTCCCAAATGGTGAAACACTTTATTTGAATGGCCGGCCATTCAGGGGAAAGATAGAAGTAATAATCCCCTCTGCCAAAGATTTTGGTGCGGGGGTAAAAGAGCAGAAAGCGCTTTTGGTTGTGAATGAATTGCCGTTAGAACTTTATGTGGCAGGCATTATAAATAATGAGATTTCTTCCAAATGGCCTATGGAGGCTGTTAAGGCGCAGGCTGTTATTGCAAGGACATACGCCCTCTATCAAAAAAAGAAAAAGGGGAGCGAGCTATATCATCTTGAAGGAACGGTTGCGGGTCAGGTCTATTCAGGCAGCCAGGTTGAAGATGAACTTTCTTTTCAGGCTGTTCATGAGACACTGGGAGAGGCGCTTGAATATAATGGAGAGATTGCCCTTACGGTATATCATTCAAACGGCGGCGGCGTGACAGAGGATGCAAAGAATGTATGGGGAAAGGATTTTCCGTATCTCAAGAGTGTAAAAAGCCAGTTTGACGAGGATTCTCCAAATTGTTACTGGGTGTTGATTATAAGCCAGCAGTCTGTTGAGTCTGCGCTGAGAGGGGCGGGATATTCCGTATATGAATTAAGAGAGATAACACCTCTCTATAAAACTCCGAGCAACAGGATAACAAGGCTGCGCGTGCGGGGCGGCAATGGAGATATTGAGATAAGCGGCGAGGATTTGAGAAAGGCTGTCGGTTATGAAAAGCTTAAAAGCACTATGTTTACTCTTGAGCTTGCGGGCGGCTCATTTGTATTTAAGGGCAAGGGCGCCGGTCATGGCGTAGGATTATCTCAGTGGGGAGCCAAAGGTATGGCAGAAAAGGGATACAGCTATGGTGATATATTGAAGCATTTTTATCCTGGCACAAAATTAGAGCGATTATACTGATGAGCCCTCTTAGAAGTCTATCTGCAGAAAGTAGTAAAAGAACCAACCAGCCTGGCGTTTTAGATGCCGGGACTTCTAACGGGGTGAGACTTCAGGAGTTTAATTATCACCTGCCAAAAGACCTTATTGCCCAATTTCCATGCGAAAGACGAGATGAATCCCGCCTCATGGTTCTCAATAGGAAAGAGAGAACCATATCACACAAGAAGTTCTTTGAGTTAACGGATTATCTTAAGGCCGGCGATGTTTTGGTATTAAATAATACAAAGGTTATTCCTGCGCGACTCTTTGGAAAGAAAACAACAGGCGGCGCCGTTGAAGTCCTCTTAATACAGAAATTAGAAATAAGAAATCAAGAATCGGAAATTTCACCCACTACTTCCCAAATCTGGAGTTGTCTTATAAACCCAGTTAGAGGCCTGAACAAAGGCTCTGAAATAACCTTTGAATATGGGCTAAAAGCTGCAATTATAGAAAAAGGGGTTGAGGGCGAGTGGCTTATTGAGCTTCACCGCTACCCTCTTGGGGACAGATTTAAAATCTGTCCCCAAGGGAATGCGGGGATTGATATTGATGAAATAATAGAAAAAGTCGGCAATATGCCGCTGCCTCCGTATATAAAGAGGGGTCATGGGTCATGGGTCAGGGGTCAGGATGCGGAACTTGATAGGGAAAGATACCAAACTGTATTTGCAAAGGAAAAGGGCGCTGTTGCGGCTCCGACTGCAGGACTGCATTTCACAGAAGAGCTTTTGGCTAAGATACGAGATGTTGGAGTAGAGATTCTTTATATAACCCTTCATACAGGTCTTGGCACGTTTAAACCTGTGAAGGCAGACAATATAACGGATCACAAAATGGAGCCTGAATATTACAATATTGATCCTGGCGCATTTGAAGCCGTCAAAAGAGCAAAACAGGAAAAACGACGAATCATTGCAGTAGGTTCAACAGCTACACGGGCATTGGAAACAATGGTTAATCCCCCCTCGTCCCCCTTTAATCCCCCTTCATCCCCCTTTTTCAAAGGGGGGATGGGGGGATTTGGATGGGAAAGACCGAGTTTGAGCGGCTGCACAAACCTTTTTATCTATCCCGGTTACAGGTTTAATGTAG
>MGRL01000010.1 GCA_001798165.1 Deltaproteobacteria bacterium RIFCSPHIGHO2_02_FULL_43_33 | reverse complement strand
GGCGCTGTTCAAGCTGTGCTGGGGTCCCATGGGGTCTCATGGAACCAGTTTAGCTTATTCCTATTGCTTATGCAAATGTCAATAGTTGTTTGACCATTGTATTGAAATACCTCAACAATATTACCATTCAATTCTTTCCATACTACTTGGCCGATATTATTTATCTTAGGCGAGTCCTCCCCAGACCATCCAAACCAAATAAGCGGATTGTTAGATAATCTTTTTATAACGGTGTCGTCTGACAAAAATAAATGACCTTCGCTTCCAATCCAGATTATCTGCCCTATTTCATTAATTTGCGGATTACCGTCATGGGAAGAATTATCTGTTATTCTCTTAATAAACTCATTTGCTACCACAGCCCCCTGCGCCAGAACAAAAGACGGCAACAGCACGGCCAAAAAGGCCGCCATACAAATAAGATTTTTTAGTTTCATAATGTCTCCTTTTCTTCAACCCTGAAGGGTTGAGTTACGGTCTCGGTTGAGGCCGGTTAGTTTTTATAACCCTTACTCAGATGTTCAATAGCGTAAAGAAGGCTCTTTCTCATTTCAAGTGGGTAACTTTCCTCTCCCTTGATTTTTTTAACTCCTCCACCCTTGCGGGGGAGGATAAAGGTGGGGGGTGAGATAAGCAATTCTCCCTTATTACCGCTAACACTGCGTTTGTATTTTGTAAGACCTCATTGTTCCAGAACCTCAAAACCTTAAACCCATATTGTTGAAGGTATGTATCTCTTTCTCTGTCCTTATTGTTCTCCGCCGCATGTTGTCCGCCATCCACTTCAATGATAATGCGGTTTTCAAAGCAAACAAAATCAACTATGTAATTGTCTACAGGCTGTTGCCTCCTGAATTTCAACCCTTCCATCTGTTTCATTCTCAAGCGGCTCCAGAGCAGTTGTTCCGCATCTGTAGGTCTTTTCCTGAGGGCTTTCCCCAATGCTGTTATCCTGTCTACCGTAGAATCACCCCCACCCTACCCCTCCCCCGTCAAGGGGGAGGGGAAATTGTTTGCCTCCCTCATCAAAGGGAAGGGAATATTATTTACCCACTCATTATGAGAAAGAATCCAATTTTCCTGTTAATGGTTCTTTGATTATATGTTCTGTATTTTGACAAAACCATTCTATTTTTTCAACAATCCGTTTGGCAATAGTCTTATCAATACGAGATAAATCTTCCTCAGCTTGAAGCGTAAATTCAACTTTATGCATTAAACTAACCGGAGCCTTTTCTTTACATCTTTTAATGAGGCCCTTTACTTGGAAGCGATAGAGGCTTCTAATTTTTGGATGAAATCTTCCCTTAATTCAAGCCCGTAGTCCGGGTCAATCAGCCACTTTCATAACCATATCTCCCTATTATTTTTACCCCTCACCCCCTGCTTAACACCTGATAGGGAACTGTTTTTTTACTGATTATGGCACTGCTGGCAGGTCTGTCTCATCATGGTTCCTGCGCCACCAACACTTGTAGGCGGCCCGAATATAAGATTAGAATGGTTTGTTGACCCATGCGCCCTGTGGCAGGTAAGGCAGAAAGGAACGGCTGTGCCATTGTTCTCGTCTGTAGTATTGGGGTCAATAACACGATTCCATCCCGTGGTGTTAAAGGCCTCAGCGCAACCCGCGGCTGTAGTCCCGGCTATCCAGCAAGCTGAGTCTGCATGTAAATTAGTTGCCCCTGTTCCAATACTGGTATCTCTGGTTGGATGTCTTTTCCATGGATTAGTTGGTTCAGCTCCTCCCATATTGGAATCTCCGCCGGCGCCATGAAAATCAGTGTGGCATGACTTGCAAAAGCCCTGAATGCCTGCAGTATTGGTTGTCGGCGCTAATTTAAACACCACATTGGAGGTTTTATACTTATCTAACCCTTGACCAAGAGATGGTAGATTTATCATATTGACATATTTAGTGTTATCGCGTGTGGCAGTAGTCGTCATAGAATATGTGATTGTTTCGCCGACCGCCATATATGTAATACTACTACTGCCTGGAGGAGCGTAGATAGTACCATTATCTCTCAGGTTTCTGTAGCTTGTGGTCCCGTGTGGGTTATGGCAGTTTACACAGGTAAAACCGTTTAAGGTTATCGGGCTGCTGATAGTGCCAGGCACAGTAACAGTAACATTAACATCTACAGTATGGTTTTTAGCAGAATCAGCGCATGGCGGACTTCCACCAATATTATAACATAGGAGGCCTGCTGATTGATTGGTTATATTACCTCCATCCCATACATCAGGTGCGCCCATAGCGGCCTCATTATCGTGGTGACAGAACAGGCAGAGGTTCAGGATGTTAGACTGTCTTAAAAGTTTTGAGTATACAGCGTTTACTGACCCGCCATATCCGCGCGTTGACTCATCGTACACCATAGATACCCCCCCCTGGCTCCCGTGCATACTATGACACTGGGAACAGGCAAGGGTCTCTGCTGGCGCCCCTTTATTTGTTGAATTATGATACTCGCCTGCATAGGCAAAGGAAAAGATTAAGGTTAGAAAAAATAGAAGGTGTGTAATATAAAAGATGCGTGAAATGCGCGGTTTGCGGTTTGGGGTGCGGGTTATATGATAGCGAATCATTTTAACTCCTCTTCTACAGTTACCTGCCTATTTTAAACACACTTAACCTTTTTGCCCCTTTTTCCATTATATATACCATACTTCCCCTGTCAAAATCAATATCTATTGGAAAAAACAATTGCCCCTTTGCCGTGCCATACTCATCAAATTGACTCACTTTATTGCCCTTCTGGTCGTAGATGACTATCCCCCTTAGGGAATCCACAAGCCAGAGCAGCCCGTCCTTGTCTACCATTGCAGCAGTAGGAAGGCCAAGCGTTCCCCCTCTGTCCTGTAACCCTTCAAATGCCATAATGAAATTTCCTTGTTTATCATATACCTGAACTGCGCTGTTGCCAAAGGGCGTTATCAGATAAACCCTGTCTTTAGAGACCGCAACCCCTGCAAGAGAGATAAGCCCGCTGCCAATACTCCTTAGAAATTTATCGTTTTTATCAAAGACCAGACAGGTGGTTTTTTCTTTATTAATTACATAGATACTGCCATCTTCATCAAGAAACAATCTGCCTGGAGAAAAAGTCATCCCTTCTGGCGGCGCAACCCGTGCTATAGACTCTCCCCTGTAGCTAAAGACCTCTATATACGGCTTACCCTCCTGAACCAGATAGATATTGCCGTTCTTAATAACCATGTCAAAGGGACTTGAAACACCCTGGGACTTGCCAAACTTAAAAAGCGGATTGCCCTTTAGGTCAAATATAAGCACCTCGTTTCTGCCGCTGTCAGCCACGTAAATCTCGCCGCGTTCCTTATCTACGAATATGCCCATTGGCATATTGAGAGAATCCTGATAAAACTTGCCAATGGAGAATAAAAACCTGATAACAGGGACATCTACAGCAAAAACCGGGGTTATTATGCAACCCATGATTGCTATTAAGAAAAGAAGTATTTTACCCCAATATTTATAGCCCATAAAAAAACCTATAGCCTATTTTATTTTTACTCCCTCTAATTTCAACAACTGTCTTTTCAGCACTAATCCGCCGCTGAAGCCGCCAAGGCCGCCGCTGCTTGGCACTACCCTGTGGCAGGATATAATAATCGGCAGCTCATTTGCGCCACATGCCCCGCCAACTGCCCTTGAGGCCTTGGGCTTGCCGATTTTTTCTGCAACCTGTTTATAGGTCAAAACCTTGCCGTAAGGTATGCCTGATAAAACCTTCCAGACCTTCTTCTGAAAATCTGTGCCATCCGGAAATATGGCATATTTCTTAAATGATACCGGCTCTCCTGAAAAATATTTTAACATATCGTTTTTAAAGCCCGTAAAATATCCGTCGTCTTTAATAACTGCGGCAACAAAATTTAACCCCCTCACCTTTATCCTCTCCCCCTTTAAGGGGGAGAGGGAGGGACGAGGGGGATTCTGTCTATGCTTTTGAGGCATTGCAATCATTGGCAGTTCTCTTACAAAGTCTTTTTCATTTCCATATCCCCACGACACCCTGTATATACCTTTTTCTGTAGCCGCCAGATATATCCTGCCGATGGGTGTAGAAAATGACGTGTAATAAATCCTAAACTCTGACACTTTGACTCTTTGATGTCTTTTCACATTTCCTCATGTCGGGTTTGTATTAATAGTTTGTTGAAAAACTCAACAAACTCCGATTACACGGATAAAAGATTAGATTTCACAGATTAAAACCCATTGAAATATCTGTGTAATCGTTTTTCCTAATCTGTGTAATCAAGGCTGTTGATGTCTTTTTCAACAGCCTGTTAATACAAACGCAATAATTAATTTGTAGGGCAAACCTTTAGGCTTGCTTATTTTGCAGGGCTGAAGCCCTGCCCTACGTCAATTTATTTAATTCTTTTGTATTAATTCTTTTCCCTCGCCTATACCTAAGCAGTTTCGAGAGATTCCTCTGCCTTATACGGTTCAAGGTGAACCACCACATCAACTACCTGGGGCATTTCAGCCTTTATCCTTTTCTCTACCCTGGAGGCAATTGCATGGGCATCCAACACACTCATCTCCGGCTGCACCAATAAATGACAGTCCACATGGATGGCATCAGCCCTTCCCCTTACCCTCATTTTGTGGCACTCTTTAACACCTTCCACTGTCATGGCAATGGCTTCTATCTTTGCCACATCGCTTATCAGAAGCGGCGAGGCATCAGCTAATACATCAGACGCCTCCTTAATTATATTGTATCCCACATAACCTATCATGACAGCAATAAAAATAGAGGCGATGGAATCCAGATAAGCATAGCCCATACGCATCCCTATGAGACTGCTCAGGACAATAGCAGATGCCAGAAAATCACTCATAGTATGCCTTGCATCTGCCACCAGGAAATCGCTTCTGAGGCTCTTGCCTCTGCTGTATTCGTATACAATAACAAATAGATTAATTCCCATAGTCATAATGACTATGCCAAAACTGAGGTCTGTAATAATCAAAGGCTTTGGATTCAACAAATTTACAACAGACCTTTGCAGAATCTGAATACATGCCAGAAACAGAAGGGTCGCTATTCCCACTGTTGCCATGGTTTCAAATTTTTTATGGCCATAGTGGTGCCTGTCATCAGGAGGTTGGGCAGCTATCCACATACCAATGAGACCTATGATATTGGATGTGCCGTCAAACATGGAATGGAAACCGTCAGCCTGTATGCTGTTTATGCCGGTGGTATAGCCATAAAACATCTTTACCAAAGCGCCAAAGAGATTCAATATGAGCGTTATCCATAAAACCTTTCTCACTTCTTTTGCATAAATCATAGGATTAACCCACTGCAGCCTTTAAGCGGCCGTGCAAAACCTTTTTCAAAAATTGACCCGTATAAGAACCATCTGCCTCTGCAACCTCTTCCGGCGTCCCAGCAGCAATAATCTTGCCTCCCTCATCTCCGCCCTCAGGACCAAGGTCAATTATATAATCAGCAGTCTTTAATACATCCAGATTATGCTCAATAATAACAATGGTATTCCCTGCTGCCCGCAGTTCCTGCAAAACATCCAAAAGCCTCTGGATATCTGCAAAATGCAGGCCTGTTGTCGGCTCATCCAGTATATAGATTGTCCTGCCTGTTGCCCTTTTTGAAAGTTCTTTTGCAAGCTTTATCCTCTGTGCCTCGCCGCCGGAAAGGGTTGTTGCTGACTGGCCAAGCCGTATGTAGCCAAGACCCACATCACAAAGTGTTTTTAATTTTTCCTTCACCGGAGGTATGTTCTCAAAAAAACCTAATGCCTCTGTGACGGTCATATCAAGGACATCAGAGATATTTTTGCCTTTGTATTTAATATCCAACGTCTCACGGTTGTATCTCTTACCGCTGCAAACCTCGCAGGTAACATACACATCAGGCAGAAAGTGCATTTCTACCTTTATCAGGCCATCGCCTTCACATGCCTCACATCTTCCGCCTTTCACATTAAAGCTGAATCTGCCCGGCTTATAACCGCGCATCCTCGCCTCCGGCAGCTCAGAAAATAAATCCCGTATGGGCGTGAAAAGCCCTGTATAGGTAGCAGGGTTTGAGCGGGGAGTTCTTCCAATAGGAGACTGGTCAATATCAATTACCTTGTCTATATGTTCAAGACCCAAAATATTCTCAACCTCGCCTGCCCTTTCCTTGGAATGGTATAATCTCTGGCTCAGGGCCTTATACAATGTATCCACAACTAATGTGCTTTTTCCTGAGCCGGAGACGCCGGTAACGCATGTTATGAGGCCGATGGGAATTTTTGCTGTTATAGATTTGAGATTATTTGCCTTCGCGCCTTTAATCGTCAAAAATCTCCCGTCAGTTTTCATCCTTCGGGAAGGCACCGGAATCTCCAACTCTCTGCTCAGATATTTGCCTGTTAAAGACTCTTTATTCTGCACAATCTCAAGCGGCGTGCCTGTGGCAACAACCTTGCCGCCCCATTCGCCTGCGCCTGGCCCCATGTCAATTACATAATCTGCGGATAATATGGTCTCCTCGTCATGTTCCACAACAAGCACGGTATTGCCAATATCCCTGAGTCTCTTTAATGCATTGAGGAGTCTTTTATTATCCCTCTGGTGCAATCCTATAGACGGCTCATCCAGTATATATAAAACACCGACAAGGCTTGAACCTATTTGTGTTGCAAGCCGTATGCGTTGACCTTCGCCGCCAGAGAGCGTTGCAGACGGCCTCTCCAGCGTAAGATAATCAAGCCCGACATTTATAAGAAATCCAAGCCTCTCCTCTATCTCTTTTAACACCCTTCTCGCAATCTCCTGCTCTGTCTTGCCGAGTTTAAGCGCTTTAAAAAATCTAAATCCTTCCTTTATTGACATCTGCGTAATATCGTATATTGAATGGCCATTAATCTTTACAAACAGAGGCTCTTTTTTAAGCCTTGAGCCATTACACACAGGACAGGGCTGCGCGTTCATATACTGGGTCATATCTTCCATTACATCAGAGGAATCTGTTTCATGATATCTCCGCTCAAGATTTTTTAAAACTCCTTCAAACTGTTTTTTATAATAGTGTCTACGGTCGCCTTTTTCATAATAAAACTCTACCTCTTCATCGCCTGAACCATAAAGCAAGACATCCTGAACCTGTTTAGGCAACTCCTTAAAAGGCGTATAAATATCAAATTTAAAATGTCTCGAAAGGGCTTCAATCATCTGATGAAAATAGACGGATGACTTCTTTCCCCACGGCGCTATTGCCCCTTCCCTCAAGGAAATCTCTTTATTAGGCACAACTAAATCAGGGTCAAAATACAGCTTTCCGCCAAGACCGTTGCACTCATGGCAGGCGCCGTGCGGGCTGTTAAATGAGAACATGGCCGGCGTAAGCTCTGGGTAGCTTATTCCGCAGTCAATACAGGCAAGGTTCTCATTAAATAATACTTCCTTTTCCCCTTCTGCTGGAGCAGGCTTTAAACCTGCTCCCACAGGGACAGGCCGGGGGGTAACAACTTCTATCTTTGCAATGCCATTTGACAGCCTTGTTGCAACCTCAAGCGAATCAGCAAGCCGCTTTGCAATCCCCGGCTTTATAACAAGCCTGTCTATAACAACATCTATAGTGTGCTTCTTCTTTTTATCCAGCGTAATATCTTCAGCCAAGTCCTTTATTTCACCATCTATCTTTACCTTTGTATAGCCATCTTTCCTTAACTGCTCCAGTTCCTTTTTATATTCACCCTTTCTCCCCCTTACCATAGGTGACGACAGGATAATCTTTGCATCCTGTGGAAGTTCCATAACCCTGTCCACCATCTGCTGGATGGTCTGGGCAGAAATCTCTTTCCCGCATTTATAACAATAAGGCCTGCCAACCCTCGCAAACAAAAGCCTGAGATAATCGTAAATCTCAGTAACCGTGCCCACGGTCGAACGTGGGTTTTTGCTCGTGGTCTTTTGTTCAATGGATATGGCAGGTGAAAGCCCTTCAATTGATTCTACATCAGGCTTTTCCATCTGCTCAAGGAACTGCCGTGCATAAGCAGAAAGGCTCTCCACATACCGCCTCTGCCCCTCCGCATAGATGGTGTCAAATGCGAGCGATGATTTGCCCGAACCGCTTACCCCGGTAATGACAACTATCTTGTCCCGTGGTATTTCAAGGTCAATGTTTTTAAGGTTGTGCTCTTTGGCGCCTTTTATAATTATTTTATCCATAGTTTTAAATTTTAAATCTTTCTGATGAGGTAAGCAAGTATTTTCCAGAGACCGGCTATAGGTAATAGACGAGGGTGATAGGAAAAACCAACGGCTCATGGCCTATTGCCTACTGCCTCTCGCCTGTATTTATCGGTATTATCCTCACATCTACCGTCATCCCCAATTTAAAAGGCGTCTTTTCTTTGAGCAGTATCTTTACCTGGATAACCTTCATATCCAGATTCTTGGCAGGGTTATTAGGTTTTACCTTTCTTGGCCCAACATAATCAGAAATCTCCTGAATCTCGCCTTTAAAAGTCGTGCCAGGATATGCATCAGATGTCACCTCTGCAGGGTCTCCGATCTTTATCCTGCCGACATCTGTCTCATCCACCTCAGTATTTATCCGTATCTTTTCTACATCAGCAACAGCAAGTATAGGGGTTTCTGGGATTACTGCTTCGCCTTCTTCAAGATACTTGCGTATTACCTTGCCTGAGATGGGGGATTTTATAATAGTCTTTTCCAAGAGCTTTTTATAATACTCTACTGTTGCCTCAACCTGCGCCACGGCATCTTCATGGAGTTTTATTGTCTCCTGTTTCGGCCCTTTTCATAAAAAAGTGTCTTTACTGCAAGCCAGAACATTTCTTTTCTACCCTCTCGTAACAAAGGATATGTTAAGTTTTGCGGCTTTGCAAGGGGATTTGTACTTTGGGATTAATGGATTATCGTACGATCTAAATTATGGAGGGGTTCAATGCCGAGTTTTCTCAATAGCCTTTCATGTCTCTTTGTGCGCATCTTGAGCCATCGTTCATAGATTCTCAAAATATCCTTTTTGGATGTAAGCAGGCATCTCTCGCTTACCTCTATCAACACATCCACAAAGGCTTTAAACTTGCCTGCCAATTCGCTGTAAAGGTTATAAAACACCATTCTCGTATCCCTCGTCAAATTTGCCAGATAATTATATGAAATACTCCCCATTTCTATATAATAATCTACATCAACCGGTTTTCTATTGAAACTGTCTGAAAAAAAACCTGCTGCATATAATGAGACATCGCCGATTTCCTTGAACAGGACTCGCTGTTCATTCAGACCGGAATTTAACGCCCTATCCATGGTCATCACAAGCGGCTCATGGGCAAACCTCCTCACCTTTTCAGCATTCACAAATTCTGATAGAAGGTTTACCAGATAAAACTCCACTATTTCGTCAGTTTTTATTTGCTGATTTTTTATTGCCGCATCTACCATATCCTTAAAATATAGTGTTGTATTTGTTTCTATCTGCATATGCTATCTCTCTTTGACATCCTTACTGCTGCCCTACCCGTCATTTACACATTGTTCTCATTATATCGTAAAATAAAATTTATGACCATAAGAATTTTGATACCCCCGGCATCTAAAAGGAATAAAAAAGGACGAAGAAAGTGATTTATTTTCCCTTTCAGAATGACAATTGTAGGGTAGCCTCTAAAATCTTTGGTGGGGGGTTTACAATTCCATAACTTCCGAGTATAGTTGTCGCAGAGGATAGAAGAAAACGTGCAGGGCTTTTTAGTAAAAAGTGCAGCTCATTGGAGATTCTTTGAAGTATAATACAAGGAGATTAAGAAGCAGATGCATAATCCTTGCATTGTCGCTTATTCTTATCTCTGCTAAGGCTATGGCAGAAGATGCGTCGAATCCAATAGCCGCAATTTCAGCAGACAAACCCAGCAGTAACGACACAGAAAAAAAGGAGCAGGATTTAAACCCTTATAAGCCCACCTATTTCATCTTTCAATGGGGAACACATGACCCGAGGGATAATAGGCAGCTTTATGCGAAGTTTCAACTTAATATAAAACAGAATATATGGAACAACCTTTATTTTGCCTATACCTATAGGGCGCTCTGGAGCATTACTGAACAATCTGCGCCTTTTAAGGACAACAGTCATAATCCAGAAATCTTCTATGATATTGGCAACGAAGACTTATTAAAAATAGGGCAGATAGGGTTTGAACATGAATCAAACGGCAAAGGAGGGATAGACTCGAGAAGCTGGAACAGAATTTATTGGGAACCGAGGTTGGTTTATAAGAGGCTCGAAGGTAAGTTGTTTGGATTTGACACACTGGCAGTTTATATAAAGGCATGGCTTAAATTTAATGAACGTCAAAGCGATAATCCGGATATCCTTGATTATTACGGCAATGGCGAGTTAACTGTAAAATTATACAGCGATGAATATCAATTCGTGGTTAAGGCACGCAAGGGTTTAAAGAAAGATTATGGAAATATTCAGATTGAGCTTATGCACAGATTATCAGAAAATTTCAGCCTGTATGCACAATTTTGGAACGGATACGGCGAGAGCCTGCTTGATTACAACAGGCAAACTACAAGATATGGAATTGGATTTGCCCTTGCAAGGTAGTTACTGTTCTATACACAGCGACATAAATAGAGTCGCATACAGAGCGTCAGAACAAAGCAGACCAAGGCGCGACGAAAGCGAGGAGTGAGGCGTCCTCCCCCTTTATCCCCCTAAATGAGGGGGACAGGGGGAGGTTGCCGCAACGACGAACCGAGCAGCAACGCAGGTATGCGAAGTTATGACGCTCTGTATAACATTGAAAATATGCTCCATTAGCAAGGCGCTGCCATCAATCTCTTTATGAGCATCGTTCCGTAACTCCCTTTGGGAAGTTTAAATTCAAGGCTCAGTTTTTTCTTTCCGTTATACAACTCATCATCTTCCACCTCTACATGACTGATAGCCGGTACAATCACCAATGCCCTTGGGTTTGATTTGAAAAAGGCCGCCTTTATCTTTCTTAAATTAAAAGAAGATGGCTGCAATTGATGCTCGTTAAGAATCTCTGTATATAGATTTTCTGTCAAGGCATCCGGCATCTTTGCATTCTGTGATGCTGTTGACAAAAGAAGCTCCGTGAGATAACTGCTGCTCTTTTTGTGGAGAGACCTGTAAAAAAGATACTCCCAGTAAACGCCCTTGTATCTTAAAAGGGCGCCGGAATGGTAAGCCTTAAAAACCCTTTCAGCCAGCTCATTCCAGAGATAGGACTGGAACGCAGAAAAAAACATGGAAAGCTCCTCCCTCGGAATCATCATAATGTTCTTTAGAAAAGGGTTAGTCTCTTTTTTA
This sequence comes from Deltaproteobacteria bacterium RIFCSPHIGHO2_02_FULL_43_33, assembly GCA_001798165.1. Lineage (GTDB taxonomy): Bacteria > Desulfobacterota > GWC2-55-46 > UBA9637 > UBA9637 > UBA10170. The sequence continues at coordinate 4,915 of MGRL01000010.1, read as the reverse complement.
GCGAGAATCCTGAAGGCCCTTTTTTCAAAGGATGTCTTTGCCATTTTAAGACACTCATCCCACCTGCCCCAGTTATTTGCAAAGAATCTCTTTCTCTCCTTTTCAGCCTTCTTATCCTCGGGATGGATGCTCGTTAGATATATCTTGAGCGCTATGTTGTGCCGGTTTTGAATAATTTTTTCACCTATGAAACCCTGCTCACGGTCATAACTCCCGAATCTCTGGTCGTCAAAATAATTGACGAACCCATGTTCATGGACAAGCTCTATTTCACTTTTAACTCTTAACGCCTCTTTTTCATCAAGGTCTCTTATCACAATTTTAAATCCATTGCCCTTGATGAGTTCCGGTCCCATAGGCTTCTGCATATCTCCCACATATCGGAGATTAAACGAATCCTCTTCAATATCAAATATACTTTTGTCTTTGATGGTTATATGCTGGGTTGTAAGGGCGTGCCTGTCCTTTTTGCCGCCGTAAGAAAAATTGCTGAAAGGAATACCCAATTTTTTTGAAAGCCTGAGGAGAAGGTCTACTGTATTGAATCCCCTCTTTGTAAGGAGATAAACTTTATAATCTCCGCCTTTATGGAGCTTTAAATCAGCATCCTCCTCTACAATAAAATCTTCAGGTTTTACTTTTATCTTCATTGGAAAATCCCTCTCGCCCTCCCTCTCCCTTCAGAGGAGAAGGAAAAGCTGGGTGCCACTCTTGTAAAAAGTTCTCCCCTCCCTTGACGGAAGGGGAGTAAGGGGAGGGTGAAGCATTTTTATTCTCCTTTATGCTGAGTCGTTGGCACAAAAGTTTTAGCTGCCTCTAATGAATTTCCCTCTGACGCACTTGCCTTATCCACTACCTCTGCCTTATGCTTCAACTTCGCCCTCTTATGCCTCTTTAATTTTTGTTTTTTTGCTTTAAATCTTTTTATGTCTTCATTAGTAAGTTTTCCTGAAAACCTTTCAATCCGTTCAATCAACTCGCGCCTTGCAAGGAAGCGGTTTATAGATTGGCTTCTGTCTTTCATGCACTTGACTTCTATTCCAGTTGGGCTGTGCTTTATATAAACGCAGGTTGAAGTCTTATTAACCTTCTGGCCTCCCTTGCCGGAGGAGCGGACGAATTTCTCAATGATATCCTCTTCACGGATGCCGAGAGATTCCATCTTTTCTTTAAGCCATTTATTTTTTTCTTCGCTTACTGCAAAATTGAGCATAATTTACTCCGAATAGAATGTAGTTGCCCATTTATGGGCTTATTGTAACTCAAGGCTTTAGCCTTGAAAAACTCAAACATGGTCGTAAGACCTTTTTTACAGGTTTGAGTTACAAGCGCCGATAAATCGGCGAGCTACTTTAAACTTGCCACCGTCACCCCTCCCCCGCCTTCTGCTTGCTCCCCTGCTCTATAGCCTTTTACCAAAGGGTGTTCTGATAGATATTCCCGCACAGCCTTTGAAAGAATGCCAGTGCCAATACCATGAATTATGGTGACTTCAAAAATCCAGAGGACTTCTTGCCTCTTTCACCGTTCTGCTCGGCACACAGTGGGTATATATCATGGTCGTCTTCACGTCGCTGTGACCGAGCAGTTCCTGAATAGTGCGGATGTCATAATTGGCCTGCAAAAGGTGCGTGGCAAAACTGTGGCGGAAGGTGTGACAGGTGACGCGCTTGGTAAGTTTAGCCTTACGCACGGCTTCATAAAGCGCCAGTTGGACGTGCGTTTCGTGAAGATGATACCGCCGCCTCTCCTTCGTTACCTCCACAAAGGTCAACGACTGCTGGGAGAAAAACCATTGCCAGATGAAATCCTTGCATGCGGAAGGATATTTCTTTTCGAGACTATCATCGAGAAACACGCCTGCGTAGCCCGCCGAAAGGTCTTCATCATGAAGCTTTTTCACTGCATCAAGCTGTGCAGTAAGTTCGGGCACAATCTTCCGTGGTATGGGCACTGTCCTGTCCTTGTCTCCTTTGCCGTGCACCGTTAGGATACCGGCGTCAAAATTGAAATTCTTCACTCGCAGATTCACGCATTCAAATAGACGAAGACCACATCCATACAGAAGTTTAACCACGAGATCATAGGGATAACCAAGAAATTTTACGACGTCATCTATTTCCTTGCGAGAAAGGACCACGGGGATATATTTCGATTTCTTGGCGCGCGGGATGTCCTTGTGGTCGCCAAAATCCTTCTTTAGGACATGCCGGTACAGAAACAATATAGCGTTGAACGCCTGGTTCTGCGTTGAAGCGGACACTTTGCATTTCACCGCCAGATGGGTGAGATATGCCTTCACGTCAGCCGACGTCAGCGCTTCAGGAGGCTTGTTTTTCAGGTAGCTCTGAAACTTGCGGCACCAGTCCGCATAAGCCTTGAGAGTTTTCCGGGAATAGTGCCGAGTCTTAATCTCCGCTGCAAGACCGTCTATTATCTTGTCCCAATCAGGAGATTCGGATTTTTCCAGACAACGCCAGTCATTATAAGTGCTCCTTCCCCGCCTTTGCCCCACATCCTCCTTTTTCCCAACCGTTATAGCGGGCTGAATATTAACCTCCTCACTTTTCAATGAGGTTATTGCGCTTGGGATGGACGATTGCGGTTTATTAGAGTCCTTTTGTGGTAGAACACTGGTCAAAAGTGGCGACGATGCCTTTTTCCGTATCTGAGACTCAAAAAATAGAGACAGCGCATGGGCGGCCTGTTTCTGTTGTTCCTGCGATTGTTTCTTGTCCTGCAACTTTCCAATGAATAGACGCACCTGTTCAGACTTGGAGTCTGGGAGCTGGTATTTGCTTCGGAAATCAAGGTAATAGCTGAGCCACTTCCTATAATCAGCGTGAAAAGAAACAGGCACCTTCCGCTTTTTAAGGACAGCTTCATATTGCGCTAATATATCGGTCGGGAGAGTAAGCATAAGGTAATGGTCACACAATGACTAATATCCAAAATTGTATATTAGTCATTTATGAAGCTTAGTGAAATCGGGCAGATACGTCAAGCTTTATTTTTCTTGACCGGGTATGAGCATTCTGCTATTGTCTGGGACTGTAACTGTATAATAACTGGTTATGCCGAAAAGAGGAAACGATTTGAATGCATCTGAACAGATAATTGCCAAGCAGATTGAATGGGCAAAAAACAAAGGGCTGCAACTTATTGGCAGTGCTGGAAACCGAGGCCGCAAAGTTTACACGACAAGAATTGCAGACAATTTATTTAAATCGCTCAACGAGAAAACAAAAAAAGAACTTGAAGGTGGAGATGGAGGCGAGTTGAAGAGCAAAGCAGGGCAACCTGCTAAAATTCAAGCCCTACATTCATCATCAGCACTCGGAATTAACCTGTTCGACTACTGGAGAGAAGAATCTGATTTGTCATTGTTATTTTCAGCCTGCGGACTTTCACGTGCAGGTAGCAAATTATCTGGTGAAATACAATTTGAGCAGAAGTTCCCAATTGATGATCGTTTTCAGTATTCCCCGAATCTTGATGTAGTATTTTTTCCTTCTCAACCATTCAAATTCAAGGTTTTTGCAATAGAATGCAAATTTACCGAAGCCTATTCTTCTCGTCGGCACGGAGGACTTGACCAAAAATACTTCACAAATGGAACAGTCTGGGAGAATCTATCGGCGACCAAACATCTTGCACAAGAAATTTCGCCTGATGATAGTCGCTTTGAGTATCTTCATGCAGCGCAACTTATCAAGCATATCCTTGCATTGAATCGTAAATTTTGTCATTCACGTTATCGCCTTCTCTATTTATGGTATGACACATTGGGAGAACCTGGCTTTAGACACCGACAAGAAGTGGAACAGTTTACCGAAGTAGTGCGCTCTGATGGCGTTCAGTTTCATGCGATTACTTATCAAGAATTAATTGTTCGACTAGCCCAACACCGAGAGCAGCACAAGGATTATGTTGCGTATATTACAGAGCGATACCTTTGACACACATGAAAGAAGGCATAACAAGGCGCTCCACCGGACGGCAATTCCGCTGCGCTCCATTGCCGCCGGTGAGCTTGGTCGTTCTCCCTTCGCTTCGCTCAGGGAGAACGCGGGGCTGAGCCGGTGCCCCTTCCCTCCGCTCCGCTACGGGAGAACCAGGGGCACGAAACCGACCGCTTCGCAGCGGCTCAGCCCCGCGTTATACGAAAGGAGAAAGGATGCGCGGATACCTAAGCCTGTTTATTGCCTGCTTACTCTTAGGGGCTTGTTCAGTCCATTATGGTCCGAGAGTTCCTGGTTTCGTACCGGGCTATGTAGATAGCCAGCTTGGCGAAAATACGTATCAGATTAAAATTGGTGAGGCTTGGCCGAAAGATTGGCCTGACCTAGAGAAATTCGCAATGTATCGAGCCTCGGAAATCACTCAAGAAAGAGGACTTCGATACTTTGTTGTGACACACGCATCTACTCAAACCACCAGCTACACAATAAACACCCCAGCTACAACCAATACAACTGGTACTGCCAATATCTATGGAAGCACTGCTTATTTCAATACAACGAGCACAACCACTGGAGGAACATCAACCAATATTAGCGGCGGCTGGTACATACTAGACTTCAAAGTATTGAGTGAATCAGATCTAACAAGATATGAAAAAGTAGTTGATTCTAAGGCCGTGATGTCAGATCTAAAGTATTTCATTGATGCTCGCCGATAATTCGTATAACAAGGCGCTGCACTGAAAAGGCCAGAGGGTCAGGTCTTGCTTTTTGATGCTCTGAATTCATTCTCTTGCCGTTTTTTCCTGTTTCATCCTCTAATGCACTCTCATGCAGCCATACCTTTATCAGCGTCAGCGACAACGACAACCACTTGACGCTTTGCTGTCATGCGGCTTGCAATAAATCGTAAGCAGCACGTCAGATGTGCAAGTGAGCTTTGCGTTAGCTTT
>MGRL01000009.1 GCA_001798165.1 Deltaproteobacteria bacterium RIFCSPHIGHO2_02_FULL_43_33 | reverse complement strand
TTCTCCGACAAGGGAGTGCTCTTTTTCCATAAAAATATAATAGTCATCTTTCATATTTGTAACATGTATCAGGCCTTCTACAAAATATCCCTCAAGCTCTACAAAAAGGCCAAAACTGGTAACACCCGATATAATACCGTTATAGACCTCTCCAATCTTATCTTTCATAAACTGGGTTTTTTTAAGGTCAACTATCTCCCTTTCTGCCTCCATGGCGTTTCTCTCCCTGTTTGAGGTGTGAGCTGCAATTTCAGGCAGGCTTTTTTCCCAATGCTCCTTATCTTTTTCAGAATATCTTCCTTTCATTATCTGTTTGAGAATCCTATGAACTATGAGGTCAGGGTATCTGCGGATAGGAGATGTAAAATGGGAATAATATTCAAATGCCAGACCAAAGTGGCCGATGTTTTTTTCAGAATACTTAGCCTGCTTCATTGAGCGGAGGAGGATATGATTTATAAGCCTTTCTTCAGGTTTTCCCGCCGCAGCAGATAACACCTCCTGAAGAACCTTTGGGCTCAATTTCTCCCCTTTGAGATGATATCCAAAGTTTCGGATAAATTCCTTAAACTCATATATGCTCTCTTCACCAGGCTCTTCATGGACCCTGTATAAAAAGGGAAGTTTCTTCTTGGTAATGTAAGTTGCAACAGCCTGATTTGCCGCGAGCATAAATTCCTCTATGAGTTGATGCGCGATATTTCTTTCAGATTTTACAATATCTTCAACCCTGCCCTCTATGTCAATGATTATCTGCGGCTCTGGCAGGTCAAAGTCAATGCTTCCCATATCTGCCCGTTTTTGTCTAAGCTTTAAACAAAGTTCTTCCATTATTTTCAGGTCGTTCAGTATATGACTGTACCTTTCTCTTAACTCCCTTTCACCACCCTTTTCTAAAGGGGGGCAGGGGGGGTTAGCAAGAATGGTTTTAACTTTTGTATAGGTAAGCCTCTCTACGCTTTTTATAACGCTCTCATAAAATTTGCTGTGTGCTATATTGCCGTGATGGTCAAACTCCATCTCTGCTGTAAGCGTAAGCCTGTCAACATTTGGGTTTAAACTACAGATGCCGTTGCTCAGTGCCTCTGGCAGCATGGGGATGCACCTGTCTGGAAAATATGTGCTAGTCCCTCTTTTATATGCCTCCTGATCAAGGTGGCTTCCTTCTTTTACATAATGAGCCACATCTGCGATAGATACCCAAAGTTTATAACCTTGAGTTGTTCTTTCTAAGGAAACCGCATCATCAAAATCTTTTGCTGTTTCGCCGTCAATGGTAACAGTAGCCCTTTTTCTTAAATCAACCCTTCCCTGAATATCCCGTTCCTCCACCTTTTGAGAAACTTCTTTAGCCTCCGAGGATTCCAATAATTTTTCCGAGAGGCGCAACTTTTTCTGCAGGCCATCTCACTATCTCGGCCTCCACAATCTTACCTTCTTCAATATCGCTGCTTTCCTTTGGCGGAATTATGATTTCCTGCAGAATCCTTTTATTAGACGGAATAACAACCCCAAACCCCTTGCCCCTTTCAAACCTCCCCACAATGGTCCTGTGCGCCCTCTCAACAATCCTGATAATCCTCCCCTCTCTCTTGCCATCGCCCTTGCTGCGGCCTTCAAGCCTTGCAACAACCTTGTCTCCGTGCATGGCGCCTTTCATATTTTTGGGATTTATAAATATATCTTCTCCACCATCCTCTGGTATAACAAAACCAAAACCATTAGGATGACAGGTAAGCTCGCCAACAATAAGGTTCATCTTTGCCGGAAGACCGTATCGTTCGCCTCTTATCTTTATGATATGGCCTTCTTTGACCAAATCCCGCAGCAGTTTTTTAAATATATCTCTATCTTTTTTAGGAATCAACATCTGATGGGTTAATTCTTTAAAAGACAACGGCCTGTAGGTCTTGCCCTGCATGAATTGGAGGAGGGATTCTTTATTGAGCATATTTACCTGTCTTTACCGTCGTTATAAACTATCTGTTCAAATGCATCCTTACCTGGATTATAGGAATACACTTTCCCTGTGCCAATGTCGTAATACCAACCATGAAGATGAAGTGTCGCATCATTCAATGCCTGCACTACAAAGGGATATGTCTCAATATTCCTTAGCTGGATTAGTATATTCTCCTCTTCTGTAATCCTATAACGAGCATTGCCTGATAGGTCGCGATAATAAGAGTTAACCACATCTTTGGCAGGAGATGCTATCTTTAACCAGTCCCTCAAGTGAGGCATTTTATCTAATTCCTTATTATCCATGTAAAGAGCCTCCATTGCCCCACAATCAGAGTGTCCACAAAGGATTATATCCTTTACCTTTAAAACCAACACGGCGAATTCGATTGCTGCTACAACACTGTTCTTATCTTTTATAGCATCGTATGGCGGGATGATATTCCCTACGTTCCTTACAATAAAAAGCTCACCAGGCTTACTCTGAGTTACAAGATTCGGGTCTACCCGTGAATCAGAACATGTGATGAACAGCACTTCCGGTTTCTGGCTTTTGGAAAGCCTCTTAAAGAAATCCTCTTCTTTTATGAAATATGACTCGCGAAATTCGTGAATCCCTTTGTATAGTTTTTCCATTTATCTAATTCCTGATTTAAGCGGCTCTCATCACTGTGTCTCACATCCCCACAATATTATACCCTGCATCCACATAAATAATCTCACCGGTAACCCCGCTGGATAAGTCGCTGCAAAGATAGAGCGCTGTTTTTGCGACATCTTCTGTTGTAACATTTCTTTTTAAAGGAGACTTTTGCTCCACAACGCCGAGTATCTCTCTAAAACCTCCTATACCCATGGCTGCAAGTGTCCTTATAGGGCCTGCTGAGATGGCATTTACCTTTATCTTCTTCTGTCCTAAATCCGATGCAAGATACCTGACGCTTGCCTCAAGCGCTGCCTTTGCAACACCCATAACATTGTAATTGGGAATAACCCTTTCACTGCCAAGATATGTCATGGTTATGATGCTGCCGCTTCTCCCTTCCATCAAAGGATATGCCCGCTTTGCCAGCGCCACCAGAGAATAGGCGCTTACATCCATTGCCAGTCTGAAACCCTCTCTGGATGTATCTGCATACAACCCCTTCAGCTCTTCTTTATTTGCAAAGGCAATAGAATGAACAAGGATATCCAACCCTTCCCACTTCTCTTTTATCTTGTTAAATACGGCGTCTATTTCATTGTCCTTTGACACATCGCAGGGTAAAATCAGTTTTGAACCAATGCTTTCTGCCAGAGGCGTAACCCTTTCCTTGATCACCTCGCCTGCATAAGTGAATGCAAGCTCTGCGCCTTCCTTATGCAATGCCTGAGCAATAGCCCATGCAATGCTCTTTTCATTGGCAACACCGAAGATAATTGCTTTTTTGTTATCCAATAAGCCCATGTCAAAACCTCCTTGTCGTAAATCCTTTCTATCACTATTTGATAACTGATTCAATCATTTATTTAACTTGAAAGCCCGGCGGCCTTCTGTTAAATTTACAGTACTACATTGAAGGAGGGGTTATGGCTTTTGAACATATTGAAGAAAAAGAGGCGGTAGAGATTGCCGCTCTCATAGAGAAAAATGGTTTTGCCTTTTATTCCATACTTGCAAACAAGACAGAGGATAAGACAGTAAAGGCGATATTCAACAAGCTTGCAAAGGATGAAAAACGGCACATGAAAATTCTGGAGAAAAAATATTATCCTGAGGCAGGTTTTGGCGAACAGATTACTGACGAGGAAATTGCTATAGAAGATTATATCGCAAGAACCGCTGACCCTAAAATATTTACTGAAGAGATAAGTGTTGAAAAACTTATCCATGCAATAGACAGCATAAAAAAGGCTATTATACTGGCAATCCATACAGAGAGGTATGCATCAGAATATTTTGAAGATATGGCTAAAAAGGCCTCTACCAAAGATGGCGCAAAAATGTATAAAGAACTTGCAGAAGAGGAAAGGGGGCATGTGAGGGAGTTGGAGACTGTGCTGAAAACTATGTAAGACAAATGCAATTTTTGGCCATATACTTTGCCAAAGCCCTCTGTCCAAATACTCACTGCACTTAGGTTACGTAAAAAGTCGAAATTCAGATAATAACACGGCATCGGCAGCTTTTTACGAAGCCGTAATTCTCACCAGCACGCTCTTCCCATGCGCCTCAAGCCCTTCTATTTCGGCAAATCTTGCCACATTCCTGCCGAGCTTCTTAAGTCCTTGTGTAGAAAAGGCAAGCACGCTTGACCTCTTGATAAAATCCTCAACGCCAAGCGGCGATGAAAACCTTGCCGTGCCTCCGGTCGGAAGCGTGTGATTTGGACCTGCCATATAATCGCCCAACGCCTCCGGCGTATGAAATCCCAAAAATATTGCGCCTGCATTTTTAATTTTTTGCAAGAACTTAAACGGTTTTCTCACAAAAAGCTCAAGATGTTCAGGGGCAATTTGGTTGGATATATCTGCCGCCTCATTCAAATCCTTTGTGATAATTATTGCGCCGTATCTATCTATAGAGCCTCTGGCAATGGCCTGCCTCTTTAAATGTTTTATCTGGATAGAAACCTCTTGTGCAACAGCCTCTGCCATTTTTCTTGAGGTCGTAAGAAGAATGCCGGATGCAAGCTCATCATGCTCTGCCTGCGATAATAAATCTGCTGCAACCCAGGAAGGTTCTCCGCTGCCATCATTTATGACCAATATCTCGCTCGGCCCTGCAATCATGTCAATATCAACAATGCCAAACACAAGCCTCTTTGCAGTTGCAACATAGATATTGCCTGGGCCGACAATCTTATCCACTCTTGGAATGGTCTCCGTGCCGTAGGCCAGCGCAGCAATGGCCTGTGCCCCGCCGACCTGATAAATTTCATCTACTCCTGCAATATGAGCTGCTGCCAAAACATACAGGTTTATGCCATGTTTAGACGGCGGTGTTACCATAACAATTTTCCTAACACCCGCAACCTTTGCAGGTATTGTGTTCATCAAAACAGTGGACGGGTAGACAGCCTTGCCGCCAGGCACATAGATGCCAACCCTCTCCAAAGGAGTAATCCTCTGGCCAAGTATAGTGCCGTCCTTTTCAGTAAAGGCCCAGGACTTTGATACCTGCATTTTATGGAACTTCTCAATTCTTGTGGCAGCGAGCTTTATAATCGCCAAATCTTTTTTCGGGATTTTCTTTATTGCCTTCTGTATCTCCCGGCTATTGACCCTTAGCCCTTGCCCCTGCCTTATCCTGACACCATCAAATCGCTCTGTATATTTCAAAAGGTCTTTATCGCCATTCTGTCTGATACCATTTAGAATGGTTTTTACAGCCGCCTCTACCTTTGAGGTGTCAGCTTCACCTCTTTTCAGGATAGTGCCAAGGGTCTTAATAAATCCTTTCTCATTTGTGGAAAAAATCCTCATAATCGCCACATTTTATAGAAGAATGAGTGGCAGTGCAAGTTTAATTTATTTCCCCAAAAAGCAATGCCTATTTTTGGGTATTTGCATCAAAAATTATGATTCCAAAAAAATAAAAAGAGGGAGCGTCAAAATCTTACGCCCCCTCTTCCGTTGGAATTTACTTCTCTTGCAGTAACTACTTATATAGTTGCCAACGACATGATGTTGGCGTTTTCTGCAATCTCTTTTAGCTTATTCAAAGCCTTTTCTTCAATCTGCCGAATCCTTTCCCTGCTGACCCCAATTGATTTTCCAATGGACTGCAGCGTCTGCGATTCTTTTTTATCAAAGCCGAATCTGCGGCTTATAACAGTCCGTTCCCTATCATCAAGCATTTGCAACCAGCCCTGCACCGTCTCTGACCGTAATGATTGATTTATTAACTCTACTGGCTGTTGAACAGTATCATCTTCTATCAGGTCTAAAAGCGACTGGTCGCTTTCATCAGCAAGGGCTGCCTCAAGAGAACAGGTTTTTTTAACTACCATGCTCAACTTTTTTATATATCTGCCGGACAACCCTGTTTTCTCAGAAAGCTCTCTGGTATCCGGTGTCCTCTTTAATGTGACTGTCAGTTCCCTGGTTACCTTCATAAGTTTTGATATGTCTGCTGCAACATGTATGGGAATTCTTACGACATTTGCCTGATTGATTATCGCCCTTTCAATGGCCTGCCTTATCCAGAAGGTGGCATAGGTAGAAAATTTGCATCCCTTTGCTGGTTTAAAATGCTCAACCGCCTGTATAAGTCCGATATTGCCCTCTTCAATAAGGTCATGAAGCGGCAGCCCCCGGTGCATATAGCGCTTTGCAATGTTAATAACCAAACGGAGATTTGCTTCAATCATCCTATTTCTTGCCTTGCTATTTCCTTTGGCAATTTTTTTTGCAAGGTTTTTTTCCTCTTCAGAAGATATAAGAAGGGGGTGTTTCTTAATATCTCTGAAATAAATCTGCATAGAATCGGCTGTAATGCCGGTATCCCACTCTTCTCTTTTCCACATATCCTCAATAGCTGCGATTTTTTTGTTCCTTTCCTTAGTATCTGCTGCCACCGCAACTGTTGCCGCTCTTTTCTTTTTAGGGATTTCGGATGAGTTGCCGAATACCTCATCGTTCAAGTGGTTATTTTTATAGGGAAACGGCCATCTTGATAGAAATCGACTTTTTTGATTTGTGGCAACCGCCGCTACTGCGGGAGCTGTTTTGCCAATTTTTGCCCTTGCCCCCAAGTCTTCGTTCTTTCTGCAATTCAACATTTTATCCTCCCAAAAATAGTTTATTCTTTAAAACAGCACTCCGACAAATGCTTTATACTTTTAATAATAGCAATAGTAGTGCCAAAAAAAATTCTTTAAATTTTATAAAGAGTTACAAGAATAAGTTATGGCTAAGAAAGGGGCTGCTGGTAAGATTCTTTCCACTTTATGCGATAAAAATATTGCCACTTATTTGAGATATTTGGTATGGGGATGAGAAGCAGTAAAATTCAAGCAAATGCACCCTCTTCAATTGTGGGAGAAGGGCGGGGTGGGGGTAAAAGTCAGTAGAGCTATTTGCAGGAGATACGACTAATATTACTTAAGAAGGAAGATTTTTACTGGAATTGATTTTTTCAGGAGAATTGTTTGAGGATCTGTATTTCTTAATCTTTTCTCTTAAAGTAAGCCGTGATATGCCGAGGATTTTTGATGCCTGTGTTATGTTGCCTTTGACCTTATTCATGGTGTTGAGGATATGAGCCCTTTCTACTGCTTCAAGTGTTATCTCATCGGAAAAGACAGGGGTGTTGAGTGGGTTTGGGAATGAGGTTTCTTTAGTAAATTCCAAAGGCAATTGTTTGGGTGTTATTTCTTCAGTATTTGCAACTATCATTGCCCGCTCAATTACATTTTTCAGCTCCCGTATATTTCCAGGCCATGCATATTTCAAAAATATTTCCTTACTTCTCTCGGATAATCTTTTAATGTTCTTTCCGTAGGCTTTGTTGTTTTCATATATAAAATGCTCTGCCAGAAGCAATATATCTTCTTTTCTCTCCCGCAGGGGCGGTATGTTTATGACCATAACCTTCAGCCTGTAGTATAGGTCCTCTCTAAATCTCTTTTCCTTTACCATGGCCTCAAGATTTTTATTCGTGGCAGCAATTACCCTCACATCAACCTTTACGTCCCGCACCCCTCCAACTCTGCGAAAGACCCTGTTCTCAAGGACTTGAAGAATTTTGGGCTGAAGCCTTATATCCATATCGCCTATTTCATCAAGAAATATAGTGCCGGCATCAGCCACTTCAAAGAGCCCCTTTTTGGACTGTTTGGCATCTGTAAATGCGCCCTTTTCATAGCCAAACAGCTCTGTTTCAAGTAGGGTGTCGGGTATGGCGCTGCAGTTCAGCTTGATAAATGGATTGGTCTTTCTATTGCTTAAAAAGTGGATTGCATTTGCTACAAGCCCCTTTCCTGTTCCGGTCTCGCCCTGAATCAATACAGATGTGTTTGAGGTCTTTGCCACTATGTCAATAAGTTCGGTAATCTCTTTTAAGTTTTTACTGGCGCCCACCATCGGCAGATATTGATATTCGTCTCTTTGGTGAGAAGATGGCTCTAATAAGAGTTTTTTGGCTTCACCGCCTGCCTGTTTTCGTTCTATGGCATAGCGTATGGAGCGCGCCAGCATATTGCTGTCTACCTGCCCTTTTACAAGGTAATCCTGTGCGCCTTCCCGCACTGCCTTGACTGCCATGCCCTCATCAGCAAGGCCGCTCAGCACCACAACCGGTATACCCGGCATCTGTTTATAAAGTTTTAAGAATGTCTCAATCCCTAAACTGTCAGGCAGCATAAGGTCGAGCAGGGCAATATCAAAGCCCTCTGCGCGATGACGTTCTAATGCCTCCGAAAGCCGTATTACATGCGTCAGAGAAAAGATGTCTTTGCCGCCGCTGTCAATTAACATTTCTCTTAACAAACGGGCGTCTGCCGGATTATCTTCAATCAGCAGGATTTTGATCGGTTTTTTATGCTGCATAGCGAACTCCGTTTCATTGCAGAAGGTTAAAGTGCAAACTGAAATGGGGCTATTAAGTTACATGCTTTGCGTTAGATGTTATTTCCCAAAAATCAACCGCTATTTGGGTATTTCTCGCCTCTTGCTTATTTGGGCGGCAGTTTTACAACAGAGAGCCAGAATTCCTCAACTGCCTCCACTATCCTCATAAATTGCTCCAAATCAACAGGCTTCTTAATATATGCGTTTACATGCAGATTGTATGCCTTGAGCACATCCTTTTCATCATCAGAGGTTGTGAGAATAACTACAGGGATTCTCTTCAGGTCTGGATCTTTTTTAATCTCTGCCAATACCTCTCTGCCATCTTTTTTGGGAAGATTCAAATCAAGGAGAATGAGGTCAGGCCGGGAGGTGTTAACATAGTTGCCATGCTTGCGGAGAAAGGCCATTGCATCCTCGCCGTTATTCACTACATGCAGGTTATTCAGCATCTTGGCATCCTTGAAGGCTTCCTTGGTGAGACGTATGTCTGCCGGATTATCCTCCACCATCAGGATTTCAATCATTCCGTTATTAGTATAAAGGGCCATTTTTCACCACTCCTCTGAAAGATTTGGTTAAACAGAGCAATCCCCCACCGAAGATTTTTGTGTGGAGATAAAGAACATAACATCAAATGATTGGCTTTCCTCAGCTGTAAAAATCAATGTCTATTTTTGGGCTCAGGATAATCATGTCATTTCCTGTTTGGTATTGTAAAGTAAAAAGTTGAGCCTTTTCCAACCTCTGATTCAACCCAGATGCGGCCCCCGTGGTTTTCTACAACCTTTTTACAGATTGCAAGGCCGATACCTGTGCCGGAATATTCATTCTTGCCGTGAAGACGTTGAAATATTACGAAGATACGGTCGTGATATTTGGGGTCAATCCCTATGCCGTTGTCGCGGATAGAAAAGAGTAATTCATCCTCTTTGATTATGGCAGAGACATGAACACATGGCAGGGCTTCGTGATTATACTTTATCGCATTAATAATAAGGTTCATCAGCACCTGTTCAAGTTGAGTGGCATCTGCTGTTATAGTAGGCAGCGGGTCATGAGTTACAATCGTGCTGCGTTCGCTAATCACAGCCTTTAGATTAGAAAGGGAGCGGTTAAAAACATGCTCTAAGTCTACGGACGATAATTCCTTGTTTCTGGAGTCAATCCTTGAATAGGCAAGCAGATCGCCAATCAATGTTTGCATCCGATTTGCGCCATCCACGGCATAGGAGATGAATTCATCGGCATCGTTATCTAATTTTTCTTTATATCGCCGCGCCAGCAGTTGCAGATAACCTGCTATTATACGCAGCGGCTCCTGCAGGTCATGGGATGCTACATAGGCAAACTGCTCAAGGTCGGCATTGGAACGTTCCAAATCAAGGGCGTGTTTTGCCACCGCATCCTCTGCTGTCTTGCGCACCGAAATCTCCCATTGAAGCTGTTTATTGATGGATTCTAATTCTACTGTCCGTTCTTCCACCAATTCTTCGAGATGCCACTGGTATTTCCTGATTTCGTCTTCTATGAGCTTACACTTTTCAATTTCACTATTCAGCCTCTGATTTATCTGAGCAATGCCCCTTTCTTTTTTTCGCGCTGTTTGAATAAAATAAACCGTAAAGGCAAAGATAAAAGCTACAATAGCCCCTGCAGCCAAAGTAATTTCTTGAAGCGGAGATGTTACTTCAGCTATATATGCTTGTTTTGGCCAGACCTTTACGCGCCAGGCAGCGTCGTATTGTTTGAATTCTATCTCCCTGCCTAGTTCCATCTCAAGAAGTCTATCATTATCGCTTCTGTAAATTTCATCCTTTTCTTTGAGAATTACAACAGAATTTCCTGCTATAATATTTTTATGCAGAATGGAATCAAAGAGATTCTTACTTTCGAATATGCCGACAACAAAACCTTTCAGCGTATTTTTATAAAAAATCGGTACACTTACAGAAAACCCTTGGACGCCGGGTGTTACATCTCTGAGGCCTGAAAAATAAACATCGCGCTGACCTCTTGCCGCAGTAAACATTTCCTGTTGCTGCTTCTTAAATCCAAGGTGATTATTCGGAACATTTTTATTCTCTTGTGAAACAATCCAATGCACATGCAATGTCGGTTCTATTACTTCAATGGTATGGAAGCCGGCAAAATGTTCAATATAAAGCCTTGTATCATGCTCCCATTCCTTCTTGGAGATTTTTTCAGAGCTACCTAAGCGGCTCGCCATACGGATAAGGGACTGGATTCTGAATTCCAGGTTGTCTTTGATGGAGCCGCTTATGTCAAGAGTTTTTTCCTGAACCAATTTTTCAATATGAATACGCTCCTGCAAGACCAGCGACTGCCACAGGCTGATGGTGATAGCCATAACGCTGAGGCCGGCGGCAAAAGGGATCCATTGCGGTGAACCAGCCTCTTCCACCTGCCATGCAAACAGCGTAATGCTAAAACCAATTACCATAAAACCAACAGCTGTATGAAAGGCCATGCCGATGCTCAAAAAACTTCCCCATGTGTAAGCTCCCCTTAACCCTATAAGATAGCCTAATATTGAAATGGCTCCAAAGGCAGTTATAATTGAACCAAGGCATCCTAAGGCAAAATTACTATATTTTACCTCCGTCTTCCTTGTAAGAAGCAATGCTGAGCCTGTGAGTATAAAATTTACGGCAGTATTGGGCGCCATGCGGCCTGGGTAGAGAAGCCCCGGAGTAATGGTATCTTTTATGAAAAGCTGATCAATGTTTAAGTTGACAGCAAAGGTGTATTGTGTGAGGGTTAAAAAACCGATAAGGGCAATTACTGCGCCGCTTACGGCTGGAAAAAGTGGCAAGCCAAAGGCTGTTGCAAGAAGGCCTGTGCCAGAGATAACAAAGGCCAGGGCCGTGTTATACTGCATTGCTGCAAGTGACGGGTATATTTTGACCAGGGTAAGATTATGGGTATGCCACCCTATTATTACCGTCAGCCCCAATACCAATGAAAATCCGCCTGCGAATATGACTGCATGTTTTTGCCATGAAAATGGGAGGCCTTCTTTTATCATAAAGAATTATCTATTCTTGCCAATACGAACGCAATAAATGTCTTTATACTGCGTTGGACTCCTCGGAAAATCCTCAACATACTAAATTTAAGTATGCCTGCGGTTTTCCTCGTCGTCCGCCCTCCTCAGGCGGGTCTAAAGCCATTTCTTGCGCTTGTATGATGTAATTTTATTTAATGCGTTTGTATTACCTTGACCTCTTCGCAAGTTTCTTTGTTGCGCGGCGCTCTGCACGTTGATATTTTGCCTTTTGAGCTATTCCGCTCCAAAAGCCGTAAAGCAACACCTGCAGAGACAACACCGCAATAAAGCCGATACGCATTCCGTATCCCATAGATGCAGCCATCTGATTAGCCATTTCCTCGATCTTTTGGTACAGGATAAGCATATTCGTCAATGCGGTAAATATGGTGACAACAGCCCCTGCAAGCACGCCCTCAAGCACAGCCCCTGGCCCTGATTTTGTAGTGTATCCTATCCAAAGACCGGTGCCTAAACTTGTGGTAAGCGCCAATAGCATAAGGAGGTAAAGCCCTTCACTGCCCATAAGCCAGGGGTGTTCTCCACGCAGAAATCTGCTTACCGTTTCTATACTAAAACCACCGTAAAGGGCTGTAAAAGATGTACGATTAAAATGGAGAAACAGGGACAAAAGATATATTTCAAAGACAAGCTTAATGCAAAAGCTTATAGCCATGGCTGTGAATATTCGGCCAATGGTGATATGTTGAAAGATTACCCTTACTCCTGCCTTTATATCTTCCTTCATCTTTTCGGGATGGACGGGTTTGGTATTTCCTGTTTTAAGTCTTTCAAGTAATTGATAGGTAATTGCATAGAGAAGCGGTATGAGCGGAAATATACGGCTGGTGTAAACATCCATTGCCATTATATGGCTCAGACCCACAAGACCAACAGCGCTGCTGACAGCTATGAGAAAACTTAAAAAGAGATTCAACATGGAAAGGAATTTATTATATCATACGAACAAAGAGATAGGTAGTTTTTGGAGTGATTGGGTAATGTCAATCTTTATGTGTAATTTTATTTAGGGCTATACTCTCCATAGGATCAATTCTCCCAAATCCTATTCTGCCTGTTGAATAT
>MGRL01000008.1 GCA_001798165.1 Deltaproteobacteria bacterium RIFCSPHIGHO2_02_FULL_43_33 | reverse complement strand
CTCCTTGAAATTTAGGAAACCATACAATAGGACAATTCATGTGCTATAAAAAGGACAGTTTATGTGTTGCTGACAAACGATTTATCTCCCCTTGCCTCATATTCTTTTTTCTGTTATTATTTACCATTATGGAAATAAAAAAATATCTAAAAAGATTTAAGCAACACCAGATAATAATCGCTGCAATTATTTTTGGCACGGTAGTGTTCCCATCAGGCATTTACCTTTATTTCGTAAGCAGTCTGCCGCCGCTTACCTCATTGCACGATTATAACCCCAATATAATCACAAAGGTATATTCCAATGACAGCCAAGTAATTGGTGAGTTTTATATAGAGAGGAGAATTGTAGTCCCATTCTCAAAGATCCCCCCCCATCTTGTTAAGGCATTCCTGGCCGCAGAAGATTCTGCGTTTTATCAGCATAAAGGCATAGATTATCGAAGCATCCTGAGGGCATTTTACAGAAATATTGAGGCCGGCAAGATAGTCCAGGGCGGAAGCACTATTACCCAGCAGGTGGCAAAATCATTTTTTCTGAACCCTGAAAGAAATGTCTCAAGAAAGGTAAAAGAGGCCTTACTGGCTTATCGGATTGAAAAAAGCTTATCAAAAGATGATATACTCTATCTCTACTTAAATCAGATATATCTCGGAAACGGCGCCTATGGCGTCCAGGCAGCGGCAGAGACATACTTTGGCAGGGATGTCGAAAATATAAATCTTGCTGAGGCAGCGCTTTTGGCAGGGCTGCCTAAAGCGCCGAGCAAATACTCTCCTTACTATTACCCTGATGCAGCAAGGGAACGTCAGGAATATGTGCTGAGGAGGATGCTGGAAGAAGGCCTTATTACAAGAGAAGAGCAGGAAAAGGCCCTCAGATATTCAATCAAATTAAAACCGAAAGAGATAAGGAGTTTATGGGTAGGACCGTATTTCACAGAACATATCCGAAGATATATAGATGAAAAATATGGCGAAGACCTCCTTTATAGAGGCGGGCTTCAAGTTTACACAACACTGAATGTAGATCTCCAAAAGGCTGCAAATGAGGCAGTGGCTCTTGGTCTCATGGAGCATGATAAAAGGCGGGGATATAGAGGGCCGGAGAGAACCTTAACAAAAAAAGAAGACATTGATGCATTTCTCAATGAAGTAAATACAGAATTAAATGGGAAACGGCTTGAAACAGGAAAGATATACGAAGGGCTTGTAACAGCAGTAAATACACCAGAGCAGTATTTTTCATTAACCATTGGAAATTATAATGCAAAACTTACCTTTGAGGATGCGGCATGGGCAAAACTATACAACTCCACGCAAGACCCTGACGCAGGTAAAAATCAGGATATCACCAAGACTATAAAAAAAGGTGATGTCATAAAGGTTGAAGTAAAAATCTTTCCTGAAAACACGAGTGAACCTATAACCGTTTTACTGGAGCAGGAACCTCTTGCACAGGCATGTCTTCTTGCATTAGAACCTGAGACAGGCTATGTGCGGGCAATGGTAGGCGGGGCAGATTTTACAAAAAGCCAATTTAACAGGGCTGTTCAGGCAAGGCGGCAGCCGGGAAGCTCTTTTAAGCCTATTATTTATGCAGCTGCCCTTGATAAGGGCTACACACCTGCTTCCGTAATTATTGATTCACCACTTATTTTTGAAGAAACCGTAAAGGCCACGGTAACAGGCGTTGAAACAGAAACTGAGTGGAAACCGAGAAACTTTGATGAAAAATTTTACGGCCCAATAACATTCAGGCAGGCGCTGACCCACTCGAGAAATGTTGTAACAATAAAGATATTAAAAGATATTGGTGTTAGTTATGCAATTGATTACGCAAAAAAGCTTGGCATCCAGTCTTTATTGGCCAACGACCTATCCCTTGCATTAGGTTCATCAAGTTTATCGTTGCTTGAGCTGACCAGTGCCTATTCCACCTTTGCAAATATGGGCAAAAAGGCTGAACCGATATTTATAACAAAGATTACAGACAAGGCTGGAAATGTTATTGAAGAAACCCTGCCAGCCTCGCAGGATGTTTTAAACCCGCAAACTGCCTATCTCATGACGAGCCTGCTGCAAGGCGTAATACAAGAAGGCACAGGGCAAAGGGCAAAGGCCATTGGGAGACCTGCTGCCGGTAAAACAGGAACTACCAATAATCTCAATGATGCGTGGTTTATAGGTTTTACCCCCGATATTATTGCAGGTGCATGGATGGGCTATGATGATGAGAGGCCTCTCGGTTACATGGAAACAGGTGCCCGGGCAGCATTGCCCATATGGCTGAAATTCATGCAGCAGGCAGTTGAAGGGACTTCAATAAAAAATTTCCAAACCCCTGAAGGCGTTGTGTTTATCAAAATAGATAAAGTTACAGGTATGCCGGCAACAGCTTCAACAGAACAGGTAATCTTCGAAGCATTTAAAGAAGGCACTGAGCCTTCGACATCTCAAAATCCACCTACTGCTGATGGAACCGCTGTTCCTGAAAGATTCTTTGAAATGGATAAAGGCTCAGCAGAAGAAAAAACAACTATTGATTCTTCTGCGCCTGAAGATGAGAGGGATTGATGTCAAAACTAATTGACTCATATAATCGCCCCATAGATTACCTGAGGATATCGGTTACAGATCGCTGCAACCTAAGGTGTGTCTATTGTATGCCTGCAGACGGCATACCTTTGACAGAATCTGAAAATATCCTGCGTTATGAAGAACTCCTGAGAATTGCAACTATTGCAGTAAGACACGGAGTAACAAAGATACGGCTCACAGGCGGGGAACCGCTTGTCCGTAAAGGGATTGTTGGTTTTATAGAAGAGCTGGCGAAATTAGAAGGGGTTGAAGACTTAAGCCTTACAACCAATGGTGTACTCTTGAAAGACTTTGCAGCATCTTTAAAAAAGGCTGGGCTTAAAAGAATAAATGTAAGCCTTGACTCTTTGAAACGTGATAGGTTTCAGAAGATAACCAGAGGAGATTTTTTATCTCAAGTTCTGGAAGGGCTTGAGGAGGCAGAGAGGATAGGTTTGACTCCTGTAAAGATAAATTGCGTTGTCATAAAGGAATTTAATGATGATGAGATTTTAGATTTTGCGCTCTTAACAAAGACAAAACCCTACCATATCAGGTTTATAGAGTATATGCCGTTTGAGGTAGAAGAGACGTGGCAAAAGGATAAATATATTTCAACCTCTGAGCTTATGAAGATTATAAACAGCTTTCAGGAGCTGATACCGCTCGGAAATCCTGAAAAGAGGACAGGCCCGGCAAAGAGATATAGATTTAAAGATGGCATTGGCGAGATAGGCTTAATAAGCCCGGTATCAGATCATTTTTGCAGTTCATGCAACAGGCTTAGGCTTACCGCAGATGGAAAGCTTAGAACATGCCTATTTTCTGATGATGAGGTAGATATAAAAACTGCTCTGCGAAGCGACTGTACTGATAAGGAGCTTGAAGACCTCTTATTCAATGCAGTAAGAAAAAAACCGGAAAGGCATAACATAAACGAAAATATTTTTAAAAAATGCAGCAGGACAATGAGCTTTATAGGAGGATAGTTTTTAATTTACGAATTACGATTTTCGAATTACGATATATTTTTGAATCTTCTAACTCTAAAATCGCAAATCGAAAATCGTAAATATTTATACTACCACCCCGATGTTAATCTCTCTGCCAGTTCTATGGGCAGACCAGCTACAATAATCTTTTTGCAGGTCTTGTCTATATCATAACTAATTCTAAAAAATTCCACCTTTCTATCACTCGTATCATATATTAAAAACGATGCCTTTGAATCCCCATCCCTTGGCTGGCCAACACTGCCAGGGTTTATAAGATACCTCACAGCCTCTTCTATCGTTATGATATTTTCATAGCATGGATATATGCTCTTTTTCATTTCTTTGTAGGCTATTCTTATATGGGTATGTCCAAAAAAACAGGCATTTGCATCTGTTTCCTGATCCATGAGCATAAAATTCGCAGCCACATCCTGCAGAGAGAAGATGTATTCATCTGTATGCTGTAGAGAACCATGAACAGCAAGCAAATTATCATGAGGAAAGGACAGCCTTCTGGGAAGGTTTTTAAGAAAGGCAAGACTTTGGGACATTAATTGTCCACGCGTCCACAAAATAGCCTCTTTAGCAAGATAGGTAAAATCATCAGGCTCTTCAAGGCCAGAGGCCATTGCATCGTGGTTACCCATTACGCATTTTATATCGCGGCTCTTTATTATTTCAATACACTCATTTGGGTTAGCATTATAGCCAACTATATCGCCCAGGCATACAGTCTCGTCTATATTACAGGAATCTATCTGTTTTAAAACAGCGGAGAGGGCCTCAAGATTTGAATGGATATCAGAGATAAAAGCATAACGCATCAGTTAATACTCTCGCAAAAAACCTCAAGTTTGAGGCAAGGCAAATATCTTTTCATGCTGCAAGGCTGTCATTAATGAATCGAGCCTTTTATTTCTTTATCTAAGTAGAAGTGCTGTGTGGTCTTAAACGGATTTTTATAAAACTTATCTCTGCACTCTTTGCACATTACAAAAATCAACTCCTGATAAACATCATCCTCTAATGTCTTTTGATCTATTTCTTCCATCTCTTCAAGCAGTTCCATCATGCCTTCCTCCACATCGCCTTGATATTCCTCAAGGAAACCATCAAAATCTGCAAAACTTTTTATTTCTACAATATACTTAAGGCTCCCCTCAGGAAGCTCTCTCTCGCAACAGTAGCATCTGATATTGTTCATGAACAAATCCTTTTCTTCTTATTTTTCCTGCATAATAACCTTAAAGGTAATCCCTTGTCAATCCAATTAAAATATGGTATAGAATTTCACGCCATGCCAAATCTTGAAGCGATATTGTCCAGAGATGCCTATCTCCTTTCCGTAGAAATAAAGCTGTTCTGGTTTGTAGCCCTGCTATACGGGACATGCCTTATTTTGCATCTCATACACCTTATCACCAGAAAACCAGGACCTGGAAGATTAGGGACCAATATGCTCTGGGGGGCGGTAATTATGCACGCAGGGCTTATACTTTTAAGGACATTTGAAGGTCAGAGGGCGCCATTCCAGACACTTTATGAAAGCCTCTCTTGGTTCGCATGGTCAGCATCTGCTACCTATCTTTATGTAGGAAGAAAATGGAAAGATATCTATTTATCCGGCATACTCGTATCAGCCCTTTCTATGGGCGCCTGCCTATATGCATTGCTGGCGCGCAGCCCTGCAGTAGAACCCCTCTCACCACCGCTTCAAAGCTATTGGTTTGAATGGCATGTCGTCCTTGCATTCTTATCCTACGCAGTCTTTGTGGTAAGCTGCTCCATAGAAATAGTCTATCTTATGATAAAACCTTCCTTAAAAAAAGGCTTCAACACTGAATATGGTTTACATATAAACAATCTGGAGATATTTCACAAACAATCTTTTAGGCTCGCACTGTTTGGGTTTCCGCTCCTTACCTTCGGCATATTTTCGGGGGCTGCATGGGCAAATGACGCATGGGGCAGATACTGGGGCTGGGATCCAAAAGAGACATGGTCGCTCATCACATGGACGATGTTTGCCATGTATCTTCATTCAATGTCAATACCCAAATGGAAGGAACTGCCAGCCTCTGTCTTCAATATACTTGGGTTTATATGCATGCTTATGACATTTATTGGCGTAAACTGGCTGGCAAGGCTTTTAGGCATACCAAGCCTGCATTTGTATGCGATGTAAATTAAACACAGGCAATGGGCAATCGGCGAGAGGCTATAGGGTTTTACCTATTGCCCATAGCCTATAGCTCATAGCCTGTTTCTATAACAAATGATTATCTTAACAAAAATAAAATCTATTAACTGGCAGGCCATTCGTGAAAATAAACTCTACAGGAGATTTGCCTCTCTCAAGACATCCGTAATTTTGCTGGGTATTCTTATCGGCTTTTATATAGTTGGAACCATATTCCCTCAAGGCGGACAAATTGATGATTACATAAAGGCAGGCGGCAGGTTTACACCCTTTGTCATCTTTTTTAATCTGTTAAACATATTTACAGCGCCCGGGTTTTTGCTGATTGCGCTCCTTCTCTTTATAAACCTTTTCATATGCACCGTTGAAAGATTTTTACTGCTGTTAAACCAAAGGGCAAATAGAGCAGATGGTTTGGAATTTATCCCAGCATATACATTCCCTTTAGACATAAACCGGCAATTGGAAGATGCCCATGGAAGCATAAAAGAAATATTTATAAAGGATTTAGGATTCAAGGCGTATCCATATCATGAAGAAACTGCGCTGATAGATGGCAGCGCACGGATAGTAGAAAAAGGATGGTCGTACAAATGGCTTACATGGGGTTATCATTTGGCAATCCTATTCTGCTTTTTTGGATTCTTGCTGACATATCTATTTTCCTTTGAAGATGAGATTATCCTCTATCCAGGGGAAGCGGCTGCAATAAAACCAGCCACTATTAGCAGATGGAATAAAAGCTGGGGGCATCAACCGCAGGAGCTTGATTTTAAGCTTCAACTGGATGAATTTATAACAGAATATAATCAATTCCCTGTATTAGATTATCCGAACGATAAACTCTCACGCCTTGCAATGGCTATGGGGTGGAATGAACCGAAATATTTTGTGAAGAATGAATCCTATTTCCCAAAGGATTGGAAAAGCAGGCTTAAGGTCATAGAAGGGAATAAAACAGTTTTGGAAAAGACGATTGAGGTGAATGACCCGTTATATTATCATGGAACAACATTTTATCAGGCAGCCTATAAACAAAATCTCAAGATACAGGTAGATGATAATCCCATTCTTTTAGAAACAGATACTGACAATGAGTTGATGATACCAGGGATAGAAGGGATGTTTAGGTTCGGCACCATAAAGACAGGAACGCTCTTTAAAAAAGACGGCTCTCAAGAAAAGATAAAATCGTTTGTAGATGCCACCCTTGTAAAAAAAGATAGTGCAGGAAAAACAGAAACAGAAAAGATCGGGAAGTTAGAGCAGGATGGGAG
Source organism: Deltaproteobacteria bacterium RIFCSPHIGHO2_02_FULL_43_33 (assembly GCA_001798165.1). Taxonomy (GTDB): domain Bacteria; phylum Desulfobacterota; class GWC2-55-46; order UBA9637; family UBA9637; genus UBA10170. Next base: position 4,272 of record MGRL01000008.1, on the reverse strand, counting down.
CCTCATCGTAGATAACAAAAAGATTATCCTGAAAGAAGTTAAAGAGGCATCTATATTAAGTTACCGCTCTGACCCTGGTGTTCCGATACTGTGGTGGGCAGGCGTCATGGCATTATTGGCAATGTCCCTGCGGGTATTTGGGGCATGGTACAGAATAATATACCGGATAGAGGAAAGAGAGGATACACCTTATCTTTCTTTTACTATCAAAACAAAGGGGCTTATGGCAGATGAGGAAAAATTGATACGAAGACTAAAACATCTTCTTGAGAATATGACAGAACCAATAGATTTAGATACGCCGGTTTAAAACTCAAAATTTATAAAAAGGCAATACAGACTTTCTATACTTAGTTTGACAACCTTCTTAATTTCACAACCTCTGATTGAGTTACCTTGCCAGCCTCAGGTTTTACAGCCTTTACCTTCGGCCTTGCTGCCTCTTCTCTCATAGTGAATCTTCCTGCTACCTCTATCAAGACATCAGACTGCTTTGAAAGCTGCACTGCTGCTGTTGCTAATTCAGTGGCGCTGGACGCATTCTGCTGAACCATGTCTTTAAGCTTTTCTACAGCCTTCACAACCTGCTCAGCTCCTGATGCCTGCTCATCTGCAGAAGCGCTCACCTCCTGCGTTATCTCATTTAGCTTTATAACTGTCTTGCTTATCTGGTCGCATCCACTGACCTGCTCTGCTGTGGCAGCGCTAATCTCAGATGAATACCTTGAAACCTCTGTTACAGCGGCCTCTACCTTTTTTAAGGAAGATACAACTGCATTTGACAGTTTTAATGCCTGATCTACAATCCCTATATTTCTCTCCGCATTACTGACTGCTGACTGTGTCTCCCGTTGAATCCCATAGATAAGCTCAGCGATTTCTTTTGTTGACTTTGCTGACCTCTCAGCAAGCTTCCTCACCTCATCAGCAACAACTGCAAAACCCATCCCATGCTCTCCTGCCCGCGCAGCTTCTATGGCTGCATTCAGCGCCAGAAGATTGGTCTGCTCCGCTATATCGTCTATCACCTCTACTATCTTCCCAATGTCCTCAGTCCTGCTTCCTAATATCCTTATCGTATCTGTAGAACCGCTTATAACCCTCGCAATCTCATTCATACTGCTGGATGATTGGTCAACTGCATTCATGCCCGCCGTTGTTTCTCCGGCAGATTTGAGTGAAAGTTCCGCAAGTTTTTTTGCATTATTGGCAACTTGCTGTATAGATGCTATAAGCTCTTCTACAGAGCTTGATGTCTGCGTAACAACAACCGCTTGCGATTGTATGTTCTTTGCTACATTCTGTATATTGCTGCTCATCTCGTGTATTGTAGATGTTATCTCTTCCACCCCTGTTGCGGCTGATTCACTATTCTTACTGGACTGTTCAGCTGTTGCTGAAATCTCCGACGAGGCAGAGGCTATCTGGTCAGAACCGCTCCGTATCTTTCCAACAATATCCCTCAGCCCTGCAATCATCTCTTGAAATGCATATCCAAGGATACCAATCTCGTCCTTTGATCTAATCTCTACGGCAACATCCAGGTCGCCGGCAGCAATTCTCTGGGCAGCTCCTGCCATTACCTTGACAGGCTTAGATATGGCACGGGCAAAAAGGATTGCTATTGCAAGGGATATAAAAATAGCTAAAAGGCTCCCTGTAATAATGGTAACATTCACAGTTTTCTCGGCGCCTTTTGCTGCTACATTTGTCGTTGCCTTTTTTTCCTTTATCATATCAAAAAGCTTTGTAACCTTTTCTGCCCCTGGCGTTGCGTATTTATAATCCATATCTTCCATCAGATTCATAGCCTTTTTATTGCCTATAGGATTCTTGATAGCAAATATTGCGCGGCCCAATTTTTTTATTCCTTCGAAATCTGCTTTGATATCGCTTAAAATTCTCTGTTCATCTGCTGTAAGGTTAAAGGTTTCTATATCGTGAAACCTTTTTTCTACAACAACTGCCTGCTCATCAAATTCTTTCAAATATTCCAGTTTGTCCGTAATAATATAGTCATTTGCCGGCATTGTCAGCCATGCAAGGTTATACCTTAAATCCCCTGCAGTTACCTGTTGATCCCCCTGCATGTTTACTTCAGCCATGCTGCCAACTAACCTGCCCACTGAAAAATATATAATGGTACTGAAAATTGCCATCAAGGCAATCACCATCATGAAGCCTAATATCAATTTTGCACCTATCTTTACAGTCATATTTTTTCCCTCGCGGTATTTGGATTTAAAAATAAACTGATAAATAGATTTATCACCTCTAATAATTAAGTTGCTTTCCACTATTACTATTATAGAAAGAGCAAATTTTGTGCCAACAATTTACAGGGCAGGCTGCATGCCTGCAAAACAGTTAAAAATAGCCAAGTTACGAAAGATTTGAGTTTTGAGAAAAACGATGATTAGGCAATAAAGTTATGGCAATTAAGCCATAGTTATGGAATAGGTTACATAGAAAAAAGAGGGGCTAAAGAGGAAACAAAAGACAGCAAAGAGATGAGTTTTTCTCATCTCTTTGCTATGGCCTCTACATCTCATAAATCTTCATCTTGTTATAGAGGGTTTTGTAGTCTATTTTGAGGAGTCTGGCTGCCTTACTTTTGTTCCCATTTGACATCTTCAGAGCCTCCTGAATCATCTGCTTCTCTGCCTCGGCTGTGGCTTTACGAGACACATTCCTTAGGGTCAAATCAGCATTAAGGCCTTCATTTTCTTCTACAGGGTAACGGCTTGACTCAATATGCAGATATTCTATCTTTATGGCAGTATCTGCCATGAGAACTGAACTCCTGATAGTATTTCTGAGCTCCCTTACATTCCCTGGCCACCGATGCTTTAAAATACATTCTGCTGCCTCACTGGAAAGTTTTGGGGCATTTCTTCCCAATTCTATGCTGGTTTCCTGAATGAATCTCTCTGCAAGAAAAAAGATATCATCCTTTCTCTCCCTGAGAGGCGGCAGATATATATAAAACTCTTTTAACCGATGGTAAAGATCCGGCCTGAACTTCTCACCAGCCGCCTCTTTATTAAGATCTACATTGGATGCCGCAATAACCCTCACATCTACACCAATGTATTTTTCGCTTCCTACAGGATGCATCTTTTTTTCTTCAAGAACACGGAGGAGTTTACGCTGGGCAGATAAGGAGAGGTTGGAGATTTCATCCAGAAAGAGAGTACCTTGATTGGCAAGAAAGAAGTAGCCGTCATGCTTGTGATTGGCGCCTGTATATGCGCCTCTCTCATGGCCAAAAAGTTCGCTCTCTATGAGGGTCTCTGGGATTGCCCCGCAGTCAATAACCACAAGCTGCTTATTATGTCTTTTGCTCTGTTTATGTATAGCATTTGCAATCAGCTCCTTGCCTGTTCCTGTCTCGCCTTCTATAAGAACCGTAAAGCCGGTCTTTGCCACCTGGCCGACCCTTTGAATTACAGCCTGAATGTCGCTGCCTTTACCCATAAGGTCAGACAAAGACTTTTCTTCATTCTGCAACATTTCTACTTCCTTAAGGGTCAAGCTTTTTTCTATCGCTTCATTTATAGCTCTGATTAAAGCATTATCTTTAAATGGCTTAGTAATAAATTCATATGCCCCCAACTTCATGACATTGACAGCGGTGCTAATATCAGCATATGCCGTCATCATAACAACAATAGACGAAATACCCTTTTCTTTTATCTTCCTCAAAACCTCTATGCCATCCATACCCGGCATCTTTATATCAAGAAGTATAATATCCGGAACAGTGTCCTGCAGCAGAGCGAGGGCATGCCCTCCGCTCTCCGCTGCAACAACATTCAAACCCCATTCAGTAAGGGTCTCGCAAAGGGCCCCTCTGACATTCTCATCATCATCTACAACTAAGACTTTTCCTCTGTAATTGATTCTTTCCATATCAGATATTCTTTCCTTACATCCTATCGCAATCTCTCACCTATCTATTAATAATGCATATGAAAAGGATACCTATCCTTTTGTTTTATACTTATTTACAGTTATTCTTATGGAAGAAAGGCAGTAAACCTCGTTTGAAAACAAGTTCTCTAACGGTAATAGATGGCGGCTTTCTCTAACGGGGTAAATGACAAATATAGTATCAAAACCTTTTATATTCTGAGGCATTGATGATTAGGTTTTTAATCTGTTTAGGGTTGAGTTATTGAACTTTGCAAAAGTAATAGGAATCATATTATTCCCATGGCAGCTTTGTGGCTCGGACGCATGACAAAAGCAACCGCTTGGAGCGTTTAAGCC
>MGRL01000007.1 GCA_001798165.1 Deltaproteobacteria bacterium RIFCSPHIGHO2_02_FULL_43_33 | reverse complement strand
GCGGTTGCTTTTGTCATGCGTCCGAGCCACAAAGCTGCCATGGGAATAATATGATTCCTATTACTTTTGCAAAGTTCAATAATCATGTCTAAAATTTATAAAACCACACTTAAAAACGGCCTAACAATTATTACCGAAGAGATGCCTGATATTCAATCAGCCACTCTTGGCATCTGGGTAAACATAGGCTCAAGAAATGAGAATAGCGCTAAAAACGGCATATCTCATTTTATTGAGCATCTCCTATTCAAAGGCACGAAAAGAAGGACTGCCTTAGATATTGCGCAGGAGATAGAATCGGTTGGCGGTGTGCTCAATGCATTTACTGGCAGAGAAAACAGCTGCTTTTATGCAAAGGTGTTAAGCAAAGATATCCCCCTTGCATCTGACCTCCTGTCAGATATATTTTTAAACTCAACATTTGACGAAAAAGAGATGGAAAAGGAAAGGATGGTAGTCTTGCAGGAGATAAAGATGGTGGAGGATACACCGGATGATTTAATCCATGATATCTTTGCAACTGCATTCTGGAAAAGGCATCCCCTTGGGAGGCCGGTCTTGGGTAATCTGCAAACAGTAAAGTCTATAAATAGGAGCGATGTTGTTTCATACTATAAGCAGTTGTATACGCCCCATACAGTAATAATAACTGCTGCCGGGAATATACAACATAAAAAGCTGTTAAAACTTTTGAAGCCATTTGAAAAGATGTCGCGTCATCAGGCAATGGAAAAGACAACAACACCTGTCTCGTATCATGGTGTTGTTTTAGAACAACGAAATTTAGAACAGGTGCATCTATGTCTGGGCACCCCCTCCCCTCGCCAGGCGCATCCTGACCGTTATAAGATTTATCTGCTGAATACCCTGCTTGGAGGCGGGATGAGTTCCAGACTGTTCCAAGAGATAAGAGAGAAAAGAGGACTTGCATATTCTGTTTATTCTTATTTGAATTTGTGCCTTGACGCTGGCTCACTTGTGATATATGCTGGAACAGCCCCAGACACATTCGGTAAAGTAGTAGAATTAATTCTTAAAGAACTCAATACATTTACAAAAAAAGAGGTGGGTAAAAAAGAGCTGATATCGGCAAAAGAACAGCTCAAGGGAAGCATGCTCCTCGGTCTTGAGACAAGCGAGAGCAGGATGACAAAACTCGCCAGGGATGAGATATATTTCAACAGAATAGTTGATGTAAAAGAGATAACAGAAGGGGTTGATAAAGTAACTGCGCAAGATATAAGAAACCTTGCTAAAGATATCTTTAACCCCGGCAAAATAACCCTTGCTGCACTCGGTAATGTAAAAGATAAAGACATACCAAAAACGATAAGAAGGGAGGTAGGGGGCGGAAGGTAGGGGGTAGGAAAAGATTTTAGCATACCCACATACCACCCCCGATACAGGCATTCGGGGGCAGGCATCCCATATCAAAATAATTTATGCGTATTCTTGTAGTGGAAGACGAAAAAAAGGTTGCTGGTTTTATAAAAAAAGGGCTTGAAGAAGAGAGTTATGCGGTTGATGTAGCATACGATGGTGTTGAAGGTGAATATCTGGCAGCAACAAATGAATATGATGTCGTAATCCTTGACATAATGCTTCCTAAAAAGAGCGGCGTTGATGTGGTAAAAGATTTAAGAATTAAGGGCATAAAAATACCTGTGCTCCTGCTTACTGCAAGGGATGCTGTAGAGGATAAGGTCAAAGGGCTTGATAGCGGGGCTGATGACTATCTCAGCAAACCCTTTGCCTTTGAAGAGCTTCTTGCCAGAGTAAGGGCACTGATGCGGAGAAAAGACTATGGCATTACCGAGCTAAAATTCGCGGATATTATTCTTGACCAGGCTACAAGGAAGGCTAAACGGGGCGATATAACAATAGACCTGACTTCAAAGGAATATGGGCTTTTGGAATATTTTTTAAGAAACCCTAACAAGGTGCTTACCAGGACAATGATTGCAGAACATGTGTGGGATTATACCTTTGACAGCGATACTAATGTTATTGATGTCTATGTAAACCACCTGAGAAGCAAGGTTGATAAAGACTTTCCCAAGAAGCTAATACACACTGTCAGAGGTATAGGATATATTTTGAAGGAAGAGCAGGGATAAAGTTTTTTAGCCTTATTGTCTGATATAGCTAAATATTAAAACCCCCACCCCCGCGAATATAAAATTTGTAAGCCATGCGGCTATCAAAGGTGGAATTATACCGCTATATCCAAGTGATGTATTAATTGCGAATACAACCCAATAGCTGAAGCCTATCATTACGCTGATGCCGACGCCAACGGCTATACCGCCATGTCTTCCGCTCCTTAAGGCAAACGGTATTCCTAATATCACCATAATAATACTTACTATGGGAAACGAAATTTTAGAATGCAGGTCTACGCTATATCTTGCGGCTGCATACCCTTCCTGTTTCAGCTTTTTTATATATCTCCTAAGCTCTCTGAAATTCATCTCATCTGCAAGCCTCTCAATATTTTTGAGATCTTCAGGCTTCTCTGTTAGAGGCATTATGGCATTACGAATGATTGATATGTCAAACAGTCTGCCGTCCTGAAATCTTGATACGTTGCTTTCCGGTGAAATCCATGCCCCCTTACTCCAATGTGCCAGCTTAGCATCAATCCTGCTTATAATATTAAAATTATTGTCCAACCTATACACGGTAAGGCCTTTTAAAACCCCATTTTGCGGCTCTATATAGCTTATGTTATAGATGTCTGCATTATCTTTAAACCAAATACTGTCTTGAGCAAATATCGTTTTTTTATTTATACCCTCCATTGTCTGCCTTATAACTGTAGCTTGCTGATTGGTGTAAGGAATAATTGACTCGCTAAAGATAAAGTTAATTATACCTATAATCGCTGCAAGCACAAAAAAGGGCAGAAAGAGCCTTAATACGCTGACCCCGCTTGCCATTGCCGCAATAACCTCGCTATGCCTGCCAAGAATGCCGATTGCAATAAGGGTGGCCATAAGAAGAGCGACAGGGCTTACCTGATAGAAGATAAAAGGTATTTTATAGAGGAAAAAGATAAGCCCGTCCTTAAATGACGCATGGTGCTCTATAAGATTATCTATCTGCTCAAAGATATCTATAATGAGATAAAGAGAGATAAATCCAGCAAGCGTCAGGGTAAGTATTTTTATAAATTCTTTAATAATATATCTTGTAAGTATCTTCATCTGTTTTATCTATTCATCCATCCTTCTTTTAAAAATAGCGAATATTCTGCCTTTTTTTTCTTCCAACCATGCCACTGTTTTTATCGGAGAATCCTTGGCAGCCTTATAGAACATGTTCATGCCAATTACAATCATTACAATATTTGACCCCCATACTGCAATTATCGGATTGACTATACCTTTCTCACCCAACGATTCTAATGCGGTTGAGAGCACATAATAAAAAAGCATGATGCCGAGACCGATGGAAAAACTGGTAAACCTTACTGTCCTTACCCTTTGTATTCCCAAAGGAATGGCAAGGAGACCAAAAGCAAATATAGATGCAGGGAGCGCAAACCTTTTGTGAAGGTCAATAATATACGGAGCAGGGTTTTCCCCTCTTCTTTTTATATCAGTTACCTTGTGTTTGAGTTGGCTGATAGTTAAATCCCTGTTTGTTTTTGAAATATCCGGGTTTTTTATCTTGTCATCCTTTAGGGTGAGATTTAAATCATAGGTAGTGAAGTTAATAACCTTATAAAGCCCTTTTTCCTCTGACCTGTGAATTGTACCATTTAATAGTCTCAATGTTATATTCATCGCCTGCTGGTCAGATGATATGATGCCTGTCCTCGCTGTTATTATGCTGTTGTCCTTTTCATCCCTGTGGTCTGAAATAAATATGCCTTCCAGGCTTCCATCTTCAGGCATGATGCGGTTTGCGTATAACATCAGTCCATCAAAGGCATCGTTAAATACCCTCTCCTTTAAACCTATACTGGCCTTGCTTTTTGCTATATCATAGAGAAGCCTCTTGGATGATATACTCCCCCAGGGGAATGCATAAAAAGTAAAAAAGACTGAGACTCCATAGGTAAAAACTGCTAAAAGAATAACAGGTCTGCTTATCTTTAATATACTTATACCTGATGTCTTCATTGCGGTTATTTCATTATCGTTTGAAAGTCTGTTGTATGCAATAAGAACTGATATGAGAAATGATATAGGAATAATGTATATCAGAAACGACGGTATAATGAATAAAAGAAACTTCAGGATAACCAACAACCCCACTCCATGATTAACTACCAATTCTATAAGTTTAAGAACCTTGCTCAAGAGAGATGTGATGGTTAGAATTGCAATAATGAGGACAAACGGGGCAGCTATCTCCTTAAACAGATAGCTATTTATAATCTTTGGCATGGATACAATTGTATAATAAAGAGGAGTGTCATTCAACGGGATATTAACTATTTTCTATTTTTTACCTTGCCTTTGTAAATATTTGCTGATATTTTGCAAATATATGGATGCAAGCAATTTGGCAGCTTATATAGATTTAACCCTTCTTAAGCCAACCGCCCCTTACACAGATATAAAAGCTGTTATTGAAGATGTCATTAAATATCCATTCGCCTCTTTATGTATTCCACCACATTATGTCTCTTATGCATCAGAAAAATTAAAAGGGAAAAGACACATCGGAACAGTAATCGGCTTTCCCTTTGGCTATCAAACAAAGGCGGTAAAATTATATGAGTCAGCAGAGGCTGTAAAATCAGGCGCACATGAGTTAGATGTAGTGATCAATATCTCTGCCTTCAAATCCGGCCAATATGAGCTTGTTTGTGATGAAATATCAAGCATTGTTCTGGCAAACCCTGGCGCCATAGTAAAAGTGATAATAGAAGCAGCTTATCTTACTGATTCAGAAAAGGAGCGAGCCTGTGAGATTGCCATAGCAAGCGGGGCTCATTTTGTAAAGACATCCACTGGTTTTGCTATAGGCGGCGCAACAATAGATGATGTAAGGCTTCTCAGTAAAATTGCCAAAGGTCGTATACGTATAAAGGCATCGGGTGGAATAAAGGAGTTAGATGCAATGCTTGCAATGATAAATGCCGGGGCAGTGAGAATTGGAACAAGCTCAGGCGTTCAGATAGTAGAAGAATTTTTAAAAAGACACGCAGGTAGAAATGAATATAGGTAGAATAACCCTTCTCATCCTTGATAGCGTCGGTATAGGCGAACTGCCGGATGCCAAAGACTATAAAGATGAAGGCAGCAATACCCTGAGCAACATAATAAAAGCTGTCGGTAGATTGAATCTCCTGAACCTTGAGGCTATGGGTTTGGGCCTTATTCAAGGAGTTAAAGGGCTTGAAAAAATTAAACACCCAACTGCCTCTTACGGTAGAATGGCAGAGGCTTCCAAGGGTAAAGACACGACCATAGGCCACTGGGAGATAGCTGGACTTATCATTGATAAACCATTGCCAACATTTCCTGATGGCTTTCCAAAAGAAATAATGGATAGATTTAAGAAAGAAACAGGGCTTGCCTATCTCGGAAATAAGCCTGCTTCCGGCACTGAAATAATAAAAGAACTTGGCGAAGAGCATATAAGGACAGGCAAACCTATTATATATACATCTGCTGACAGTGTTTTTCAGATTGCAGCGCATGAGGATGTAATACCTCCTGACAGACTCTACAAACTATGCAGGGCTGCAAGAAATATTGCAGATACATATAACATCGGCAGGGTAATAGCGCGGCCCTTTACAGGCGTTAAAGGTTCATTCAAAAGAACGCAGCGGAGAAAAGATTTTTCCATGGCTCCGCCGGGTGAAACAATCTTGGACAAGTTAGCAGCAAAAAATATTCCTGTTGTTGGCATTGGTAAGATAGGTGACATCTATGGTCACCGTGGACTTACAGAAGAGATACATACAAACAATAATATGAATGGAGTTGATAAGACTATAGAAGCGATGGAGAGAATAGATAAAGGCTTAATATTTACGAATCTTGTTGATTTTGACATGCTCTATGGCCACAGAAATGATGCAACAGGCTATGCAAATGCGCTTGAGGAAGTTGATAAGAGAATCCCTGAAATACTCACACTATTAAATGATCAAGACATGCTCATTATAACCGCAGACCATGGCTGTGACCCGACAACTTCTTCAACAGACCACTCCAGAGAATATGTGCCGCTGCTTGTATATGGTAAAAAACTAAGGCCAGGCATAGACCTTGGAACCCGAAAGACCTTTGCTGATGTTGGGCAAACTATTGCTCACATCTTTAATGTCAAAAAAATACGAAATGGGGACTCTTTTTTAAATAGTATCATATAATAGATAGGCAAAAAAATAGTTGATTTTTGAAAGGTTAATGTTTAAATATAGGTATACATCACAAAATAGGAGGTGATTATGACAGAAAAAAGAGGGTTTAAAAGGCGGTATATCATAGCCGAGGCAAAGATTAAATCGCTAAAGAGCAGTAGTTGGATAAATACAATGCTCATCAATATCAGCAGGGGGGGAATGGCCATATATTTAAGAAAACCGCTAAAGGCAGGAGAAAAAGTAACGGTGAAGATAGCCTTTATTAAAGATAACGAGTTATGGATTAGCAGAGAGATCAATGGCACAATCAGATGGGCTCAGCAAATTCGAAGCAATTATGCAGCCGGTGTAATGTTTGATGAAATTGTAAACAAAAAGAATTTCCCGGACATCTGGAATTGTCTCGAATATGCAAGAAGTAATAAGTAGGAGAAATATCAAAAAATATAACTATATCATCTTTTTATCTGTATCAGAGCTGCCTTCTCAGTTCCCTTATTGGGGTCATTTTCAGGCCTGCTCTTCCATCTTTGATGAAGCCAGAACCACTGCTCAGGGTGCTGTCTCACTAAATCTTCTATAACTTTTGTAAATGATGCTGTATTTTCCAACTGATCCCTTACCCTGTCCCCGGTATTACTAACTATAATTTCTTCACCAATAATAATCTTGTGCCTTTTCCCGTCTCTCACTATAAAGGTTGGAACAACTGCAGCGCCGCTTGCCATAGCTAAAAGCGCAGCACCTTTATTTGTGCAGGCCAGTTTGTCAAAAAAATAAACAAACATCCCTTCGCTCCATGTGACATTTTGGTCCAGCAAAACTCCCACAATACCACCCTTTGAGAGTATTTTAAGCAATTCCCTCATAGAGCGCCCCTTTGAAACTATACGATTTCCACCCCCCGTTCTTACCCAGCGCACAAATTCATCAATAGTAGGGCTGTCCAAGTCTCTTACTACTATATTCACAGGATAACCCATCAGTGCATAGAATACAGCCATAAGCTCCCAGTTTCCAAAGTGACCTGTGAGGAGTATCACCCCTTTGCCTTTGTTGTATGCCTCTTTAAAATTCTCAAAGCTCTCGCATTCAATATACCTTGCCAAGTTTTCTTTTTTTAACCATGGAAAACGACAGAATTCCATAATATTCATTCCCATATTTTCAAAGGCTTTTTTTGCTGTCATCTTTATTTCATCAACAGGCTTTTCATTTCCAAATGCAGTCTGGAGGTTATTTACGGCAATATATCTATGCTTTTTATCTACATAAAAGCCAAGTCTTCCTAATGCCCTGCCGAACCAGAGAATCTGTCCAAGAGGTATGCGGCCAATAAGCCAACATAAAACTTTTAAAGATTGAAGTATCGATTGATTAAACACTATTAGCTGAGCCCACCGTTTTTTCAAATATATCTAAATCTTTTATCTCTACCTCTATATCAAGGGCGTAGATAGGCAGATGCTCTATGGAAAAGCTCTTCAATTTTACAGCATCCTTTGCAGTAGTAATTACCATATCCACATTCTCTGCCTCTCCGGCAATTATTTGTATATCTTTGTGGGTGTATGAATGATGGTCAGGCAAAGCGATTTCTTTTATTACTGAGGCCCCCAGTTCTTCTAATGTATCCTTAAAAGATTTTGGGTCCGCTATGCCGGACAGCGCAATAACTCTTTTGTTTTTTAGAATACTTACATCCAATCTATCGTTATTAAAAAGGTCGCAAATGTTTTTTGATTCATAAGTGAAATAGCCAAAGCAATGTTCTATTGCGCCATTTGGTCTGGCTTTAGCCAACCCTTTTATAAGCGAGATAAATATTTGGCTGGCATTTTTCTCAAAGAGCGGTTTTATCCCTTTCATCAAAAAAAATGTTCCCCGTTTAAGTCCGCTCAACGGTTCCCTTAACATGCCCAATGGGAAAAGATGTCCGTTGCCAAATCCCTTTCTTAAATCAATAAGAACAATATCCACATCCCTATAGAGCCTTATATGTTGAAAACCATCATCAAGGATTATAACATTGGGCTTGAATTTTTCTATGGCATAGAGTCCGGTTTTATATCTGTCCTTGCCGATTATTACAGGGATATTTTTTAACTTGGCAGCCATGAGATACGGCTCATCTCCTGCTTGATTTGGAGTTAACAATATGCTTTTCCCATCAGAAACAACACCTATGTCTTTTATCTTTCCTTTGTATCCCCGGCTTAAGATAACCGGCCTTTTACCATTTTCTAAAAATTTCTGCGCAAGAAATATAGCCATAGGCGTCTTGCCGCTGCCGCCTACGGTTATATTGCCAATAGAAATCACCTTGCAGTTGAGTTTTTCGGTCTTAAATATGCCGATGTGGTAGAGGAAAAATCTGAACCTGACGCCGATGCCGTAAAGAAGAGAGAAAAGGTATAACGACAGAAAGAAAAAATAATATAAAAAATCTTTCTTATCTCCGTTGCTCCATGCGGTATAAATTTGATTGAGTTTGTTTGATATCTTACCCAATTTGCGCCAGCTCCATTCTTCCCTTCCAGCGTGCCTTAACTATTTCTTTGAGTGCTTTATGTTCTGAGGCAGTAAGCTCTGGATCGTTCTTTATTATATTAAATGCCTCTCCCCTCGCTTTTTGAAGGAGTGATGCATCTGTCAGCAGATTTACAACCCTGAAATCAGGCAAGCCTGATTGTCTTGTTCCGAGAAAATCGCCCGGCCCGCGGATATTTAAATCCTCTTCCGCTATTTTAAAACCATCGTTTGTATTCTCCATAACCTTTAGCCTCTGATATGTATCCAGAGAACCTACCTTTCCGGCAAGGAGGATACAATATGAGTCGTGCCCTCCCCTCCCTACTCTTCCACGGAGCTGATGAAGCTGGGAAAGGCCGAAGCGCTCTGCATGCTCTATTACCATAATTGTTGCATTCGGCACATCAATCCCCACTTCTATAACAGTGGTTGACACAAGGATATTTATTTCTTTTGACTTAAATGCCTTCATAATATTTTCCTTTTCCTCAGCCTTTATCCTTCCGTGCAAAAGGCCTATAGTATATTCAGGGAATATATCCTTTTGCAAATGTTCCGCCATCTTTGTGGCATCCCTTAAATCAAGATCTTCAGATTCTTCTATGAGTGGATAAACAATATAGGCCTGCCTGCCTTTGCCAAGTTCAGCTTTAATAAGCTTATAAACAAGTTCTCTATCCTTTTCCCTGAAAACCTTTGTCTGAATCGGCCTTCTCCCTGGAGGCAGCTCATCAATAACTGAAACATCAAGGTCTCCAAAAACTGTCATGGCCAGTGTCCTTGGTATAGGTGTTGCTGTCATGACAAGTATGTCAGGGTTCGTCCCTTTTTTCTTAAGCATCGCCCTCTGGATAACGCCAAACCTGTGCTGCTCATCTATAATTGCTACTCCGAGCCTCTTAAAGTCTATATCTTCCTGAATAATAGCATGTGTGCCGATGACGAGATTAATATCGCCCTTCTTTATTCCTTCCAAAATCGCTGCCCTTTCAGATTTTGTAAGGCTGCTGGTTAAAAGGACAGTCTTTATACCAAGCCCTTCTGCGTATTTGTGGATGTTGAGATAATGCTGCTCTGCAAGTATCTCTGTCGGAGCCATAATTGCAGATTGGTAATGGTTTTCAATGGCAATGAGGCCGGCAATAAACGCAACAACCGTCTTGCCTGAACCAACATCACCCTGTATCAGACGGTTCATGGGGTGCGGCTCTGACATACCTTTTTTTATTTCCGAGATAACTCTCTCTTGCGCTGCGGTTAATTTAAACGGCAGCATGTTTCTAAAATTTTCAACCATGGGGGCAGATTTTAAATCTGCCCCCACATTAAATGCAATACCGTTTTCTTTTTCGTTATTCCCTTTTTTTAAAGCAAGCCCCATTTCAAGGCAAAACAATTCATCAAAGACAAGGCTCTTTCTTGGCAGCCAGTCTTTTGATTCTATTGCACTTAATTGAGTAGGTTTGTGAATCTCCGCAACAGCTGCCGGCAATTCAAGAAGCTTGCATTGTTGGAGAATGGCTGAAGGCACACTACCAATCACATGTTCTCCATATTCATTAATAATGTTTCTTACAAACTTACGGAGTGTCTTCTGGTGCAGATTACCGACCTGTGAATAAACCGGCACAATGCTGTTAAAATTAACTGTATCCAACGCATCGTCTTTCTCAAAAATTTCTACATCAGGATGGATTATCTCTTTCTGGCCATTAAACATACCAATCTCGCCATAAACTATCAGCCTTTGGCCTATCTTATATCTCTTCTTCATCAAGGGAAGCCTGTAATGAAACCACTTTAATCTTAAAAAACCGCTCCCATCGCCTATGCTAATCTCAAACACCCTTCGTCTGCCATAAAAAACCTCTCCCATTGCCATTATCTCGCCTGATGCAACATCTTTTGCTCCAAATCTCAAAAGGGCTATCTTTTTCATCTGGCGCCTGTCTTCATATCTCAGGGGCAGAAAATATAATACATCCTCAACGGTTTCCAGCCCTTTCTTTTTGAAGATATCAGCAACCTTAGGCCCGATGCCTTTAATATCTTTAAGCGGTGTGGAAAGTTTGGATAATCTGGTTTTTATCTCATATAAATCAGAGGCCAAGGGTTCTGGGGTTTGAGGGTTCAAATAAAATGCTTGCCCCTTTGGCCCTTCGCCCCCCCGACCCTTTATCTCTTTTATAATATCAAACGCCTTTCTTATCTTATCTTTTTTTCCTTCCAATGCCAGCGCATCAAAACCTTCAAATACATTTTGAATCTCTTTGACTTTTTTGGCATTACTGTCTGAAATAGAAAGGGTTAAAGCCTGCTGGCAAAGATTTTGCGCTAAAACTTCAATATTTTTTATTGCAGAAAGATGGGCAAAGTTGTCTTTTGATGCAAATACGATGGGCTTGAGAAGGTTTGAGATGATTTGAGAAAAAGGGTCATTCGTGGTTAAATCCATATATTTTTTCACATTCAGAGGGCCTTAATTCCATATTCAATATTCTGAATTCTACCTTCTGAATGGTATTCTTGTATTGGCCTGACCTTGAGTCCTTCTTCTATCAATGATGTTATACCCTGCGCCGCGGCCTTTGCGCCGGCAACAGTTGTAAAATATGGCACATTATACACAAGGGCTGAACGTCTTATGGAGTAGGAATCTGTTACAGCCTTGGCCCCAAAAGATGTGTTTATGACCATTGCTATCTCGCCGCTCTTTATCCTGTCTACTATATGAGGCCTTCCCTCCCCTACTTTATAAATAAGCTCTGCGCCAATTCCATTACCTTTAAGATAATCAGCAGTGCCGCTTGTAGCAATGAGATGAAAACCCATTTCGCTTAATTGTTTTGCTATTTCCGCAATATTTTTTTTATCGTCACCCTTTACACTGATAAACACATTGCCTTTCATTGGCAGTTTGTTGCCTGCTGCAATTTGCGCCTTTGCAAATGCTTTGCCAAAATCCGCGTCTATGCCCATAACCTCGCCTGTTGATTTCATCTCTGGGCCAAGGATAGTGTCAACACCAGGGAATTTTATAAATGGGAATACTGCCTCTTTTACAGATGTATGCTGCGGTACAATTTCTTCCGTAAGTCTAAGTTCTTTTAATGTCTTGCCAAGCATTGCCTTTGCCGCAATCTTTGCCAATGGTTTGCCAATTGCCTTGCTTACAAAAGGCACAGTCCGGGATGCCCTTGGATTTACCTCAAGAACATATATCTCGCATTCCTCTGTCCCTTGACCCTTGCCCCTTGACCCTGTCTTCTTGACTGCAAACTGGATATTCATCAGGCCGATAACCTTCAATTCTTTTGCGAGAGCTATTGTCTGCTTTCTTATATCGTCAATAACTTTTACGCCCAGAGAATATGGCGGGATTGAGCAGGCCGAATCGCCAGAATGAATGCCCGCCTCTTCGATATGCTCCATGATGCCGCCGATGACCACATCTTTTCCGTCGCTTACACAGTCAACATCCACCTCTATAGCGTCGTTCAAAAAACGATCTGCATATATATCCAAGTCTTTGTCTGAAGAAATAATCAATTTTTTCAGATATTCATGTAATTCAGCTTGATTATAAACAATTGCCATAGCCCTGCCACCTAACACATAAGATGGTCTAACAACAATTGGATAATGAGTTTCGGCGAGTCCATCAATTCCAGCATATATACCCATCTCAAATGCTTTTTTATTCGGTCTAATGTCAAAACCTTCAGGATAGCGAAGCTGCAACTTATTCAATAGCTCACGGAATCTAAATCTATCTTCTGCAATATCAATACTGTCAGGAGATGTTCCAAGAATATTTACTCCAGCTTCTTTCAATGCTTTTGCCAGTTTCAGCGGCGTCTGTCCTCCGAACTGGACGATTACGCCGAACGGTTTTTCCTTTTCAATAATGTTCATCACGTCCTCAAAGGTGAGCGGTTCAAAGTAGAGTCTGTCCGATGTGTCATAGTCAGTTGAAACCGTCTCAGGATTGCAGTTTACCATGATTGTCTCAATACCTTCCTCTTTTAAGGCAAAGGAGGCATGGACACAGCAGTAATCAAACTCAATACCCTGGCCAATTCTGTTTGGGCCGCTTCCGAGTATTACAACCTTTTTACGATTGGTGGGGTTTGCTTCACACTCTGAAATCCCTCCTTGCCCCCCTTTAGCAAAGGGGGGTTGGGGGGATTTGCTGCCTTCCATAATAGTATAAAACGGTCTTTCATAACTTGAATACAGATACGGCGTATGCGCCTCAAACTCAGCACCGCATGTGTCCACTGTTTTATAGGCAGGCAAAATACCGGCCTCAACTCTTTTCTTCCTTATTTCATATTCTTTTGTTTCTATCTCTTTACCGGCAGGCGCTTGGCATCTTTTAGCCCCTGTATTTTTTCTTGTTGCCCAAAGTTGTGCAATGCGCCTGTCAGAAAAACCAAGTTCCTTTGCCTGCCTTAATAAATCAGGCGAAAGTTCTTCCTGTTTCCTGATTTCTTCTTCAAAACCTACAATCTCTTTTATATTATTCAAAAACCATCGGTCTATTTTTGACAACTCAAATATCTCATCAACGGTCATGCCGCACCTGAATGCATCTCCTGTATACCAGAGCCTTTCCCAGTTCGGAACCCGAAGTTTCTCTTTTATTAATTCTACATATTCGCCCGGCTCATCATACCTTACTGATTTCTTTATCTCAAAACCATAACTCCCTATCTCAAGAGACCTCATCGCCTTTTGGAGGGATTCTTTAAATGTCCTCCCTATTGCCATGACCTCGCCAACGCTCTTCATCTGCGTTGTCAGGGTCGCATCTGCCTGCGGGAATTTTTCAAATGTGAATCTCGGAATCTTCGTAACAACATAATCAATAGTCGGCTCAAAACTTGCAGGCGTTTTCTTGGTTATGTCGTTTGGAATTTCATCGAGCGTATAACCAACAGCCAGCTTTGCCGCAATCTTTGCAATGGGGAAGCCGGTTGCCTTGCTTGCAAGGGCCGAAGAACGGGAAACCCTTGGGTTCATCTCAATTATACATATCTTGCCGTTATCAGGGTTCACAGAAAACTGGATATTGGAACCGCCTGTGTCAACGCCAATCTCCCGTATAATCTTTAAGGCAGCATCTCTCATTATCTGGTATTCTTTGTCCGTTAGAGTCTGAGCAGGCGCAACCGTAATTGAGTCGCCTGTATGAACACCCATTGGATCAAAGTTCTCTATTGAGCATATAATCACCACATTATCTTTAGTATCCCTCATCACCTCAAGCTCATATTCCTTCCAACCTATGACAGATTCTTCTATCAAAATCTCGCTGTAAGGGCTTGCATCCAGACCATACTGGACCATTTCCTTGAATTCCTCAGCATTGTATGCAATGCCTCCGCCTGTGCCGCCAAGCGTAAAGGAAGGTCTTATGATAACAGGATAGCTCATTGTTTCTAATATACTTAAGGCATCTGTAATGGTCTTGGCATATCCGCTCCTCGGCACCTCAAGACCAATCCTCTCCATAGCCTCTTTAAACAGCTCTCTATCCTCTGCCTTTTTTATTGCAGGAAGTTTTGCGCCTATCAACTCAACATTATATTTTTTTAAAACACCTGACTCTGCAAGGGATACAGCTATATTAAGGGCTGTCTGGCCTCCCATAGTAGGCAGAAGCGCATCAGGCCTTTCCTTTTCAATTATCTTTTCAACCACCTCTGGTATAACAGGCTCAATATAAGTCATGTCAGCAAGGCCTGGGTCTGTCATAATTGTTGCGGGATTTGAGTTGATGAGCACAACCTCATACCCCTCTTCCTTCAACGCCTTGCACGCCTGCGTGCCGGAATAATCAAACTCGCACGCCTGGCCGATGACAATGGGCCCTGCGCCGATAATCAAAATCTTTTTTATGTCCGTTCTCTTCGGCATAATTTTCTCGTTCTGTTTTACGCTCAAAAATGTCACAGATGCAAGGCATTGTAGTTTACCGATTTCTGGACGTATTTAAAAAATGCTGATGAATCGGCAACTACCGGCATGTGTGGCGCAGATTCCTCGCTTTGCTCGGAACAGGCTCTACAGGTGGACATTTTTGAGCGTAAACATCAGGCAATTAGACCTTCCTCCATGAGAGCATAAACTTTCTTAATGTCAATGTTTGAACATCTACCCCACACAGTTTTAAGTTTTCTGAATTTCTGGATTAGTTCTGTAAAATTTTCTATACCCTCTTTCCTTGCTTGTTTTGCCTTTGCTTTTATCATCGGATAGATATTATTAGGATAAAAACAAAAAGCGCCAGAAAACCTGTATCCTCCTTTATATGGCAGAAGCCTTGCCTCCACCACATCGCCTCTTTCCACTAACGCTAACGGGGCATCATCTACCATATACTTATTCTTCGTAAACATATCTAATACCTTAATACTGGACGAACTTTTCTTTATAACAAATATGGAATGAATATTCTTGACAAAACTTGAATATACCTGCTCCTCCTCTTCGGAAAGCTCTGTGTTTTTTAAAAATGCTATCAGCGGAGTAACTCTTTCAGCTATCCGAGGGCGATCAAAAATATACCAGTCAAAAAATATATCCAATATATCTTCGTAGCTATCAACCTCATTGCCCAATTCTCCGCCAATGGCAATAAACTCCTGCTTAGCCTTCTTTATCTCATCGGTATGATTATCTGAAATGAAAGAATCTTTAAGTCTTTCTATATACTCTTGAAATTCCACTTCCCCTCCATCATGTCTGTAAAACGTTTAAAGAGATAAGAAGAATCGTGAGGACCCGGAGATGCCTCAGGGTGATACTGGACAGAAAAGAGCGGCAGTTTTGTATGCGCAAGCCCCTCAACTGTCTTATCATTTAAGTTTACATGGGTCAATTCCGCAATACCTTTTAAAGAATCCACATCCACGGCAAATCCATGATTCTGTGATGTTATTTCAACCTTGTTTGTAGTCAAATCCTTAACAGGTTGATTACCGCCGTGATGGCCGAATTTAAGTTTATATGTCTTTCCGCCAAGTGCAAGTCCCAGTATCTGATGTCCGAGGCAGATGCCGAATATCGGTTTCTTGCCAATCAGCTTTCGGACATTCTCAATTGCATAAGTAACGGCATCGGGGTCGCCCGGCCCGTTGGAAAGGAATATGCCGTCAGGATTCATCTTCAAAACATCTTCGGCAGATGTTGAAGCAGGAACAACCGTAACATCACAACCAACATTAATAAGATTTCTCAATATGTTGAATTTCATGCCAAAATCATAGGCAATCACCGTAAACTGTGGCCGTGAACCGTGACCGTAACCTTCTTCTAAATCCCACAGCCCTTGATTCCAGCGATAAGATTCTTTGCAGGTTACCTCTTTTGCCAGGTCAAGGCCGGCCATTGAAGGAAACTCTTTTGCCTTTTTAACAAGCCTTACCGGATCTAAACCAAGTGTTGAGATGACCCCGTTCATTGCGCCATTATCCCTTAAATGCCTTGTAAGCGCCCTTGTATCTATGCTTTTTATACCAACAATATTATTGCGTTTAAGATAATTGCCTAATGTCTCTTTTGCCCGCCAATTACTCGGATAATCGCAATATTCCTTTACTATAAAACCCTCAAGCCAAAGCTTGTTTGATTCTATATCCTCTTCATCCACGCCATAGTTCCCTATCTGTGTATATGTCATGGCGACCATTTGGCCTTTATATGACGGGTCGGTAAGCACCTCCTGATACCCGCACATAGAGGTGTTAAAAACCACTTCGCCTATTGACTCGCCTTCTGCGCCGAAGGAATGGCCTTCAAATACCGTGCCGTCTGCAAGGGCAAGGATTGCTTTTTTATTTTTGGATAATGTCATAAAGAACCCCTATCCCAGCACCTTCCTGCACACTTCTTGATACGCCTCCTCAATCTTTCCCAAATCACGTCTGAATCTGTCCTTGTCCATCTTCTCTTTGGTCTGTTTATCCCACAATCTGCAGCCATCAGGGGTAATTTCATCGCCAAGCAGTATCTGTCCTTTGTGCCGACCGAATTCCAATTTAAAATCCACAAGGGTTATGCCCCGCTCATCAAAGAATTTTGAAATATAGCCGTTTATCTCAATGGCCATTTCTTTTAATATATCAACCTCAAATTTCTCGGCAAGTTTAAATGCCTCTATATGATAATCGTTTATCATCGGGTCGCCAAGCGGGTCGCTCTTGTAATAAAATTCCAGAATAGTCTTTTTAAGCGGAGTCCCTTCTTCCACGCCCATCCTCTTTGCAAGGCTTCCTGCGGCTATGTTTCTTACAACAACCTCAATAGGGATAATCTCCAGCCTTTTTACAACCATTTCCCTATCAGACGGCCTTTCAATAAAATGGGTTGGAATGCCTTTGTCTTCGAGGTATTGAAAAATCCTTGAAGATATTTTGTTATTTACTATCCCTTTTTCCTGGATTATTCCCTTCTTCCTGCCATCAAAGGCAGTTGCCTCGTCTTTGAAATATTGTATCAACAAATCAGGATTATCTGTAGCATAAAGAATCTTTGCCTTGCCCTCATATATTTTTTCAAGCCGCTTCACTGAAGTTTAGCCTCCTTCACATATATAGTCCTCACAGGATATGGTATCTCAATGCCTCCCTGTTCAAACCTCTTCTTTATCTGGCTGTTTATCTCATCCTGTATGATAAACAAATCAAAACAATTTTCTATCCAGTAAAACATCTGTAAAATCAATGTAGAATCCCCGAATTCTGTAAACAATACAATCGGCGCAGGGTTGTTAAGAACCTTTTTATTGGATGCGGCAATATCAAGCATTATTTTTTTGGCCTTATCCACATCGCTGTTACAGGCAATCCCCACCTTGACCCTCCCCCGTATTGTCTTGTCAGGATAACATTGATTAATAACTTTTGTGTTGACAAGCTCTGTATTGGGAACAACAAGGGCATTACTATCCATTGTTTTTATCTTAGTGCTTCTGATCCCTATCTCAACAACATCACCAACCTCGCCAGATACAAGCTGCACTCTGTCCCCAACCCGAAATGGCCTGTCTATCATAAGCGTAAATCCGGATATCATATTCGCCAAAGTATCCTTTGCTGCAAGACCTATAGCAAGAGATGTAACGCCCAGGGCTGTGACAAGTGACAGAATATCATAATCAAAATGTTTAAGGACAATTATCAAACCTGTAATAAAGATGAATATAAATATAAGTTTTTCTATTAAAGGCAGAAATTCTTTTTCAAGCTGGCTGTCTGTCTTTTTAGTAACATTGTGGGTATACCATTCAAGAAATACATTCACTATCCTATACACCATCATTACGGCAATCCCCACGCCCAAGACATATACTATGCCGTCACCGATTGCCTTTACTTTTGGCGGAAGAGGCTGGTTTGATATAGCAAGGTATACGCCCGACAAGAGAACAATATAGTATATCGGCCTCTTGACAGCCTCTACTATCTTGTCATCAAGCTTGGTCTCTGTGTGTTTGGTAAATACTGAGACCCACCTTGCAAGGAAATATTGGACAAATTTGGCAGCCAGCCAAAAGCCAACAAGTATTGCGAGGGATATGAGACTTTCCTTGAGCCAAAGTTCGGTTTTAGGGCTGATGTCTATTTGCATAGAATTGGCTAATCCTTAAACACCCTCTTAAATATATAGTCCACATTCTTCACATACCTTGAGATATCAAAACATGCCTCTATATCTTTCTTTGAAAGCCGAGCCACCACTTCTTTGTCCTTCAATAAAAAGTCTTTCAGCCCCTTGCTCCTTGCCCCTTGCTCCTGTATTTCCTTCCAAACCTTCATGGCGTTTCTCTGAACCAGTTGATATGCATCTTCTCGCGAAACACCCTTCTCCGTAAGCGCAATAAGGACTGTCTGGGAAAAGAGAAGGCCTTTGAGTTTGTTAAGATTCTCTTTCATATTTTCAGGATAGACAACCAAATCTCTGACAAGCCCTGTCATTCTTGCAAGCATAAAATCAACAAGGATTGTGGCATCAGGCGCAATCACCCTTTCAACTGAAGAGTGGCTTATGTCACGCTCGTGCCACAGCGGTATATTTTCCATCGCTGCATTCGCATATCCCCTTACAAGCCTTGCAAGGCCGGTAAGATTTTCCGATAACACAGGATTTCTCTTGTGAGGCATGGCGGACGAACCTTTTTGGCCGATAGTAAACGGCTCTTCTGCCTCCAAAACCTCTGTCCTCTGGAGATGCCGTATCTCTACGGCAAACTTTTCGATAGATGAAGCGATGATGGCAAGGGTTGTAAAATATTCCGCATGTCTGTCTCTCTGGATAATCTGGGTTGAGATGGGCGCTGGTTTGAGGCCAAGCTTTTTGCATACATATTCCTCGATAAACGGCGGGATATTGGCGAATGTGCCGACTGCGCCGGAAAGTTTGCCGTAGGAAATAACCTCTCTTGCCCTCTCCATCCTTACAAGGTTTCTCTTCATCTCCTCATACCAAAGCGCCATCTTGAGGCCGAAGGTTATAGGCTCTGCATGGATTCCATGGGAGCGGCCAATCATTACAGTATCTTTATGCTCAAACGCCCGCTTTTTTATCGCCTCCATGAGTTTCTTTATATCTACAATAATCAAATCCGCAGCATCAGAGAGAAGAAGCGCAAGGGATGTATCCAGAATATCGGAAGATGTCAGCCCCTTATGGATATAGCGTGAATCAGGCCCCACAAATTCCGCAACAGATGTGAGGAATGAAATCACATCGTGTTTGACTGTCTTTTCAATCTCGTCAATCCTCTGGATATCAAAATCAGCAGTGGATTTTATATTGTCCAAAGCCTTTTGCGGAATTTCGCCAAGTTTTGCCCACGCCTCGCACGCGGCAATCTCCACCTCAAGCCATTTTTTGAATTTATTCTCAGGCTCCCATATTTCTGACATCTCTTTTCTTGAATATCTCTCTATCATAAAAATATCCTTTCTTTAATACCGAAAATACCCCCTCACCCTTACCCTCTCCCGCAAGGGGAGAGGGAACTGTTTGTTTCTACTCCCCTGATGGGGTTATCCTATTCTTCTCTCCCCTCCCTTGACGGGAGGGGATTAAGGGGAGGGTGAGAATTTTAGTGGCCTATCACTGTTTCAACCATAAATACCAATGCAAAACCGGCTAAAACAGATATTATGACTTTCATATTGAATTTTTTATGCGCCTCCAATAATAAATCTCCAACGCCTATATAAATGAAAGCGCCTGCAATAAACGCAATGATAGGTTCGTAAAACGGTTCAGGGATAAAGACCGCCGCATAGGCGCCAACAGGATAAGAAACTGCCGCAAATACAATAGGAAAAAGCATTTTCCTCGTGCTGTAACCAAGCCCCTTCATAATAATAGTTGATGTAACATCCTGCGGTATCTCGTGGATGATTACAGCAATGGTTATTACAAGCCCCAGATACGGGTCGGTCAGGCATCCAACTGTTATAGCAATGCCATCAATGATGTTATCCAGAGACATGCCGACTATGGAAACCATGTTGATGCTATGCTGCTCGCACTCCATCTCTCCGCATGAATGAAGCACGGTAAGTTTTCCTATTAAATAGAATAAGAGAAAGCCCAGGGCCAGTATCCATGCATCTTTTTTAAGGTTTGCCTCAGGGAGGAGGTCTAAAAAAACTGTAGCAATGACAACGCCTGCAGAAACAGCAATAATGTAACGGATGCCCTTAAAATTAACAAACAGAGGAAGAAGACCTGCTATAAGGGTAACAATACCGGCAATAAGGCCGTATAATACATATGTTTCAGTCATATTCTCTATAGTTTTTCACTTAGTCTGGAGAGGTTCCTCATCTCTTAATAATTGAGTTTATATTACTTACTTCAGGATAATACTAAAAAACCAGTCTATAACTCAAAAGCCAATAAAAAATAAGTTATGGACTGGTTTATTCATTTTTTGGAGCGGGCGAAGGGAATCGAACCCTCATATAAAGCTTGGGAAGCTTTCATTCTACCATTGAATTACGCCCGCATATATTAAGTAAGCTGTTAGTTGCCGTAAAAAATCAAAGCCTATTTTGGGGTAGTTATTAACTATTGATTGTTAGAAGAGTTTTTTCTAACAAACAACTGCGATTTTTTTATACTATATCGAATAGCAAAAGTCAAATTTTACAAAGTCTTACAATTATGAGGGGGCATAGCAAAACTATGTCTGCCATCCATCTTTTGCCCATTTCAGCCAATTCTTTATAAACGGGACAGCATCACTTTTGTCTTTTACAATCCCCTCGCCTTCGGCCTCTGCTAATTTATTCAATATCCTTCCCACCATAACACCTTCCGGAATATCAAAAATATCCATTACCTCTTCTCCAGTCAATACAGGCTTTGGCTTTTTTACTGAATAAATTTTGTAGTAAAAATCAATGAGGTCTTTTACGATGGATACAAGCTCTGGGTCGTCTCCATCTCTAGTAGCCCTGGCATCTGCGAGGGCAAGTAAAAGGAGGAGAAGGCCGTCTTCTCCACCCATAACTCTAAAAAGATGCGCCTTTGATCTGTTGGTTAGCTTAGCAAGAGATGCCAGATTAAAAACCCTATGGTGATTTTTTGTAAGTTTTGCAATAAATACAATAGCAGCCTTGCTTAGTTTAAGGCGCCTTCCTATACGTTTGTTAATTATTTCACCCTCTACTTCATGGCCTATAAACCTTATCCTTTCTCCCTCTCTTTCCATTGTCGCTGTTTTTCCTACATCATGAAGGAAAAGGGTAAGCTTAAACAATCCCTCTTTAGGGATATTGCCAAGTTGCATTTCAAAATAGGCAGTAAGGTTTTCTGCAAATTCTGGCATAAACGCATTGAGATTGTTATAAAGCCTTTCACCTTGCTCTAATGTCTTGATTGCATGTGAAAAAAGGTCGTAATCTTCCAAATCCTCCCAATTCCTGATTTCGGATATAATCTCACATAGCAGAGAAAGTTCATAAAGCCTTTTTACATGGCGGGCAGCTTCAGAACAGGACAGTATAAGAAAAAACTCATCCCGTATCCTCTCCCACGAAGACTTTGTCAGTAGATTGGCCTTTTGCTTTATACATTTTTCTGTCTCTTTATCTATAGTCAGATCATATTGGGCAGAAAGCCTTGCAGCACGAAGTAATCGTAATGGATCCTCGTCAAATATATCCGTCTTAAGCATTCTTATTATTTTATTTTCTGCATCATTTATGCCCTTGAAAATGTCTATTATCGTTGCATCGCTTTTTTTAAAAAGCGCATTCATATCCACTGCCAAAGCATTTATTGTGAAATCTCTATTCCTTAAGTCCTCTACTATATCCTTTCGTTTATAGGGAGAGATATCAATGTTAAATACACCTTTGCTGCTTTTTATATTCACCCTGTATGACCCAAGTTTTTTGTCAAGCAAGAAGGGGCTTCCCTTAAGTTTGCCGGCAATGAGATTAGCTGTTTCCTTAATCTGTTTGTCTAATACAATATCGTAATCAAAACCAAATGGCCTTGATAGGGCAAGATTGCGCAGTACTCCGCCTACAAGGTATGCCTTTGCTTTTACAGTATTAACAACATCAAAAATGGCGTGGAGGATTGGTTCTTTCTTTAACTGCAATATTGCATCGCTCTTCATCTACTTATCAACCTCTTGAAAACAAAAAGGCCGACTAAGTCGGCCTGCGGAAAGATTACTATGGCTATCATACTCACAAGAGTTCAACCTCAAGCGCATTATCCATTGATGGAATGGCCTCGGTCTCGCCTCTCTTTTTTGAATTGTTTCCTAATGCATCCACCTTAGAAGAAACCTCTCTGAATGTCTTGTCCATTTCATACACAGTTTTGAATATCTCCAGCGCCTCTTGGCTATTTTCAGATGCTTCATAGGCCAATCCAAGTTCATACATCAGACCTTTTCTTTCTTCATTAGTCCTTCCGCTAACCTTTAGCCCTTTTAAAAAATTGCTGACAGCCTCCTGATAATTTCCTTTTGCCATAAAACTCAAACCAAGACGGTTATAGCAGTCAAATTCAAATATCGGGTCTTTTAAGGCAATCTTAAATTCCCGCATAGCATCATCATAAAGCTCCATTTCCATATAAGCTATACCAAGATTGTAATGTGTCTCACTGTCTTCTTTGCTTAACTGCTTTTCCACACCATGTTTAAATTCTAAAAATGTATCCTTTCCCTTTGCGTCAGATTCCCATGACTCTGTAAGAAAATCCAGGGCCTCTTCCAATCCTAATTCAGAAGAAAGGTCAACATATCCTTCTTCAGAAGCAGATTCCATTTCTCCCATTACCTTAAACCCTTTAGGCAGAAATTCTTCTATGCCGGACATATCTAAACCACGGCCTTTTACAGGCTCTTCAATCTTTTTTTCAATTTGTTTTTCTTCTACAGCCTGAATATCTTCCACTGGCTCTATGGATTCAGGGGCAAGCTCTTCCACAGCCTCTTCAATGACGGTACTTTCCTCAGTCGGCGTAATTTCTATAAGCGAAGGTTCTTCTATAGTCCCTTCCTCGGCTGCGCTCTCAACAACACTACTCTCAGGCATTTCTATAGCTGGAATTTCTTCAAGCGGCTTAGTTTCTTCAGACTCAACAGGTTTTACTTCCTGAGTTACTTCTATCATTTCTTTCCATGGCACGAGGGGTTCTTCCTCTGCCTGAATAGGGGACGGCTCTTGCGGTGCCGCCTTACCCTCCAAAGTCAAATCAATGTTCACCTCTGGCCATGATATAAGAGGCTCTCGGGAAGGCCGTTCTTCTGATACTGCCTCTGAATGGGCAACTTTTTTGAAAGGCTCATGGGGTGTTGTTTTTCTGCCAAGGATATCAAGGGCATCTTTGTCATTAGGATACACAGCAAGTATCTTCTCATATATACTATTTCTCTTTTCAAAGTCTCCATTTTCTTTATACAAATTTGCCAGTTCTTTGTAATATTTTACAAGCTGGCTGTTATCGTTTTTAAGCCTGTATACCTCTGCAAGGCCTTCTACTATCCTTATATCCTTTTTGTTGCCGGCGTACAATTCCAAATACAACTTTTCAGCTTTATCCAGCTTGCCATCTTTAACAAGGCTATTACATGCCACAACATATTCTGCAATGGCATCATTGGTAAATCCCCTCTTCTTGTAATATTCCGCCAGTTTAAGCCTCACCCCGATATTCTGAGGATCAGCTTCTACCATCTTTTTTAAGACATCAGCCGCCTCATCCAACTTACCTTTCTTCTCATAGAAGCTTACCAAAATGCTCAATTCTGCTATAGCATCTGCCATAAGCTTCTGCTTGGTATAAAGGTCGGCGAGCTTGAAATGTGTCTCCATAAGGCCTTCGTCCAGTTTAAGTATCTGCTTATAGACAGCAATGGCCTTTAGATAGAACCCCTTCTGGGCATGCACCTTTGCTACTTCTGTATACTCCCTTATTGCCTCATCCTTTTTATTGATTTTTACATAAAGGTCTCCTATCCTCAAACGGATAGTGGCATCCTTGGGGTCTTTTTCAACCACCCTTTTATATTCGGCAATAGCCTTGTCCAGATAACCCTTTTGGACTAACTTTTGTGCCTTATCTATAATTTTACTTTTCTCATCCATATCAAAAAATACAATTAAGAATTAAAAATTAGGAATTAGGAATTAAAATTTATAATTCGTAATTTTTAATTCGTAATTGCTTTAAATGTCTTTCACTACCATTTATATTACCAACAGTTAATTTTATATTCAACCCCTTTTCAATCTTATCTATCAATATAGTTTTAAAATCATGCCTTGTGATATCATTATAAAGTCCGACCCATGCCATTCTTGACAAAGATTCTCCACCAAATAGTTTTGGAATAATATCCTTGTCTATCCCGAACAAGATAGAACCGTGCTGAATAAATGCATTTCTCAGCCTTTTTTGGGCGCTTCCTATTAATTTCTTATTATCTACGATAATCTCATATTTAGACGGGGAATGAAAGCAGGAGCTTCTTTTATGGCTATATGGCCTTGCGCAGGGTGCGTGCATATCAGCATTAATTCCGGCCTCTTTTAAGGCCTCTAACAAGCATGTGTTTATAATTCTGTATGCGCCTGAGATACCCTCGCCAAACAACGGCTCATCTTCGCTGCAAATTATTGAATAAGTAATTTCGTCGCTATGCAGGACAGCCCTGCCGCCGGTAATACGTCTGACAAAAGGGATCCCAACATCTAAACAAGTTTTAATTATAGTGTCTGCCTTCTGAAAACAGCCGATGGAAAGGGTTGGAGTGTTCCATTCATACAGTCGGAGAGTGGGCTGGGAAAGCCCTTCATTGCAGGATTGAAGGATAGCCTCATCGGTTGCCATATTCTCATAGCCGCTTTTCGGCCCATCTATCAATAATCTCCAGTCATTCATGGAAATTGCTTGAGGTTGGAGGAGGGAGGCAACTGCCTCTAACCTCAAACCTTTCGCCTGTCTTTAAGCAAATCTGCTCAAGTAATTTATATCAACCTTGCCTCTGATGAAATCATGGTCTTTCATTATTTTTCTGTGCAGCGGGATATTGGTCTTAACCCCCTCTATCTCCATCTCATCCAAAGCCATTGTCATCCTTGCAATAGCCTCGCCCCTGCTTTCCCCATACACTACAAGCTTAGCAAGCAGCGAATCATAGTGTGGAGGGACTGTGTAACCGCAGGATATGGCTGAATCAATCCTTACCCCTGGGCCGCCAGGCATGTGGAGG
Source organism: Deltaproteobacteria bacterium RIFCSPHIGHO2_02_FULL_43_33 (assembly GCA_001798165.1). GTDB lineage: Bacteria > Desulfobacterota > GWC2-55-46 > UBA9637 > UBA9637 > UBA10170. The sequence goes on along the minus strand of MGRL01000007.1, from coordinate 39,350 downwards.
CTTGTAATCTTGCCTGGACACGGCACAAATGTAACAGGATCTTCGGCATTTATCCTGCATTCTATTGCATGGCCATTAAGTCTGATATGCTTCTGTTTAAATCTCATTCTCTCGCCAGTTGAAAGCCTTACCTGTTCCTTAATGATATCTATTCCTGTTATCATCTCTGTAACAGGGTGCTCAACCTGAACCCTTGTGTTCATCTCCATAAAATAATACCTCATATTCTTATCAAGGAGGAATTCCACTGTCCCGACATTGCTGTAGCTTATTGCCCTTGCTATCTTGATGGCAGATTCACCCATACTCCTTCGCAATCTTTCATCTAAAACAGGGGACGGCGCCTCTTCCAATATTTTTTGATGTCTACGCTGAATAGAGCAATCTCTTTCACCCAGATAAATGACATTCCCATATTTATCAGCCATAATTTGTATCTCTATGTGTCTTGGGGCCTCGCAATATTTTTCAATATATACATCTCCATTTCCAAACGCTGCCTGCGCTTCATTTTTAGCAGTATGGAATGCATTGCCGAAACTTGCCGCTGTATGGACAAGCTTCATACCCCTCCCGCCGCCGCCGGCAGCAGCCTTTATGATTACAGGAAATCCTATCCTCCTTGCAATATCTACAGCATCTTTTTCATCCTTAATCCCTGCGTTGCTCCATGGGAGAACAGAGACCTTCAGCCTTTCCACTTCTTTCTTTGCCTGAATCTTGTTTCCCATAAGCCGCATGCTGTTGGAGCTGGGACCTATAAACTTAATGCCGCAATTTTCACATATCTCTGCAAATTCAGCATTCTCTGCAAGGAAACCGTATCCCGGATGTATTGCCTCTGCATCCGTCACTTCCGCAGCGCTAATAATAGATGAGACATTGAGATAGCTATCCTTACTTTTTGCAGGACCTATACAGATAGCTTCGTCAGCCAATTTAACGTGCAGGCTTTCTCTATCTGCATCAGAATATACGGCAACAGTTTTGATAGCGAGCTCTTTGCACGCCCGTATAATTCTTACTGCTATCTCGCCTCTATTTGCGATGAGTATTTTATGGAACATAGATTTTAAAAAAGGCGATGGGCTATGGGCTATTTTAAAATGTTGGAGGTATGAGGTTTGAGGTTTTTGCCTCTACCCTCTAACCTCCAACCTCCTATTGCCTATCGCCTCTTGCCTATAGCCTGCCTTTATGCCGTTTCTATAACAAATAAAGGCTCGCCATATTCTACAGGCTGCCCATTTTCTATCAATATAGAGATAATCTTTCCGCTGTGATCAGATTCTATCTCATTCATAAGTTTCATAGCCTCTACAATACATACTATCTGTCCTTTTTTTACTACATCCCCAACCTCTGCAAACGGTTTACTGTCAGGAGAGGGCGCCCTGTAAAATGTACCAACCATGGGAGATGTAATCTGCTTTTCCTTATCAGATTTAACAATCTCCTTTGCTTCCGTCTTTTGCTCTTCTGTTTTAGACTGAAACGACGGTGTCGTAAAACCCGGGGCAGCAACGGCAGTTGGTCTTACTATAGAAATATCAGAAGAAACGATACCCCGTTTCAGTTTGAGCTTGCTATTCGGCCTCTCAATCTCAAACTCAACAATATCCGTATTACTGAGAAATTTTATAATATCCTCAATTTCTTTAAAATCCATTTTAACCTCCTGAAAAAACAATTACGAATTACTAATTACGAATTACAATTTTTTAATTCCTAATTCGCAATTCCTAATTCTTAATTATAAGGCTGTCATCTCCTTAGACATCCTTGTTAAAACCTCGCAACCATCACGCGTAACCAAAACCATATCTTCAATCCTCACTCCACCCCATCCTGGTATATAAATCCCAGGCTCTATGGTAAATACCATCCCCTCTTCTATCGTGGCATTATTATAAGGAGATATGTTAGGCCACTCATGGACTGCAAGCCCAACACCATGACCAGTGCCATGACCAAAATATTTACCATATCCCGCAGCCTTAATAAAACTTCTTGCCACAGAATCTATATATGATGCCTTCACCCCAGGCCTTACAGCCTCTATTGCCAAATCATGGGCATCTTTTACTGCATGATAAATATTTTTTTGTTTTTTATCCGGCTGACCTACAATAAATGTACATGTCTCATCCGAACTATAACCTTTAAACCTTGCGCCAAGGTCTACAATTATCAGCTCCGATCTTCTTAGCTTTTTCTGAGAGGCCTTACCATGCGGAAGGGCTGCCCTTACGCCAGAGGCAACAATTATATCAAAAGAAAGGCCTTCAGCGCCCTTTCTTTTCATTGCCATTTCTATGCGAAGGGCTACTTCGGATTCTGAAATGCCTGGAGATATACAATCCATTGCAGCGCTAAAACCAACTGATGCAAGATAAGCTGCCTTTTTTATTTTGCTTATTTCGTCTTTGTCTTTATTGCATCTTATTGCATTAATATCTTCAGGGGCAGGAATTAATCTCTTGCCTGGCAATATTTTTTTTAGTTTATGATATGTTTCATAAGTAATGCCTTTTGCCTCAAAGCCTATACACTTAGCCTTGATCCCTTTTATAAAAGATGCAATATCCTCAATCTGTCTTTTGTATACCCGAATCTTTAACCCATGCACCTCATATTTTGCCTGTGTAGCATACCTTGAATCAGTCAAAAAAAATGCGCTATTCCTGGTTAGAAGAACGGCCCCACTGCTCCCTGTAAAACCACTCAAATAGCGGGTGTTTTCCAGTGTGGTAATAAGTAAGGCATCTATCTTCCATGCAGACAGTCTTTTCTGAAGACTGTGTAATCGTACTTCCAAAACTCGACTCCCTATTTAGAACTCCTTTCTCGCACCGGCTACTGCCTTCTTTAGTAAATATCTTGCCTTTCCCATATTCCCGGTTGAGCCAAGGATTATTGCCATAAAATAATCCTGATTTATCAGCCTCATCACTATCGTAAAACCTGCGGCTGATACAGTCATTTCTTCCACTTCTCCCAGAGAAAGGGTGGAAGATGCCTTTTTTGTCTCCCCAAGTATTCTTGCATATTCTACGCCTAACGTATCAATATCATAAGCAGCATTGCCTTTTACATAATTTTGGATTGCAATGCCATCCTTGGCCATTATTGTGCCTGCTATCCCACCGTTTACATTATCAATCAATTCTTTTAAGATTTCTAAAAACCCCATTTAATTACCCTTATGTTGAAGCTTATCTATCCAGTTAATAAAGTGCTTCTTCCTCTCATTAAAATCTTCAGAAGGAGTTTTTCCGTTATTCCCTTCCATAAGTCTTTCTATTCTGTGTTGTATCGCAAGGTTGTTTTGCCCTGGTTTTCTCAACAAAACTTGATATATTTTCATAGCGTCTTTTTTAAGGCCTTGCCTCTCAAGAATTTCCGCCATAGTCAACGTATAGAATTTATCATCAGCCGGCAGACACCCTTCTTCACTATGATCCTTTTCTATAGCCTCTTCACAAATTTCAGTATTATTCATCTCTTTTTCTTTAGACATTAATAGTGCATGTCATGGATAATTACACTAAACTTTTACTGCCGCTTATGGCAAACAAAACCATGCTAAAAAGTGTCTGTCTTTATTTAGTTTAGAATTGCATTTAAGTCAAGTGAAAACTTTTCGGTGTTTACCTGCTGCAAGACCACATCACCGATATCTTTCACCACTACAAATTTTATCTTTCCGCCAACCACCTTCTTATCTATCTCCATAGCCTTCAAAAGCTCGCCGGCCAACGGCTGATAGCTGCTGATAGCTGACAGCTTTACCGGAAGGCCAATCTTTGCTATTAACGTCTCTATCCTCTCCACAACATCTTTCCTGCACAGACCAAGTTTAAGAGACAATCTTGCCGCCGCTGCCATGCCAATCGCAACCGCCTCTCCATGCCTTAATTCTTTATAATGAGTTACAGCCTCTATAGCATGGCCAAATGTATGCCCAAAATTAAGTATTGACCGCACACCTGCTTCTGTTTCGTCTTCTTCAACAATAGAGGCCTTTATCTTACAAGACATTTTTATAGCATGAAGCAACCCATTTCCGAGCCTCAGGATATCTTGATAATTGTGCTCTAAAAATGAAAAAAGGTTATTGTCCCTGATAATACCATATTTAACCACCTCAGCCAAGCCTGCTTTTATATCCCTTTCTCCAAGGGTTTTAAGAACCTCCACATCTATAAGCACCATTTTCGGCTGGTAAAATGCGCCTATAAGATTTTTCCCCTTTTCATGATTTACTGCTGTCTTGCCGCCGATAGAACTGTCAACCTGCGCTAAAAGGGTTGTTGGAATATGGATATAAGGAACCCCTCTCAAGTATGTTGCGGCTGCAAATCCGGCGATATCACCGATAACCCCGCCGCCAAGGGCAACAATAGGGTTTTGCCTTTCCATCTTATATTCTATAAGCTTATCATATAGATGCGACAGCCACTCAAGGCTTTTATACTCTTCGCCGTCAGGGATATCTATCCGGTAGGTCTCAAAACCTGCATTTTTAAGGCTGGAAAGCGCTCTATCGCCATAAAGCCTGCCAACTGTTGGATTTGTTATACATACTGCCTGGCCTTTAAGCCCTTGCGCCTTTATTAAATCTCCAAGTGTATCAAGATTATTGCTTCCAATATATATTGGATAGCTCCGCTCTCCGAGATTTACAATAATGTGTTCCATATGTAGTATGCCCATTTATGGGCGTCTTTTAAAAGCGCCGATAAATCGGCAGACTACCATATCAACTCACTATCTTCTTTATCTCCTTTACTACCTCGCCAACAGTCTTTGTAGTTGTATCAATAATAAAATCTGCCTTTTTGTAAAAGGGCTCTCTTACCTGCAACAGATTGGATATAACCTCTCTCTTGTCACCCTGAGAGACAAGCGGTCTTTCATCTCCCTCGCCTATCCTTATAAGGATAGCATCAATTGAGGCAGTAAGACATATTACAATCCCGCTTTTCTTCAATGCCTCAAGATTTTCAGGATTGACAATAGCGCCGCCGCCTGTACTAATTACAACATCCGTATCCGAAGATATCTTATTTACCACCTTCGATTCCAACCTTCTAAAATAAGCCTCACCAAACTGACTAAAAATTTGAGCTATAGGTATCCCTGCCTCTTTTTCTATTAAATCATCGGTATCTATAAATTTAAGATTTAATTCTCTCGCAAGGCGTCTTCCAACAGATGACTTGCCGGTCCCCATAAAGCCTGTAAGGATGATGTTTTTCATAGAACTACAGGCAATGGGCAAGAGGCAATGGGCAATAGGTTCTTCCTATAGCCTATAGCCCATAGCCTTGATTAAAACCTCCTCAAATACTCCAAATACCCCCGATAGTTCCTCTTTATCTCGCTAATAGAGTCACCGCCAAACTTCTCTATAAAGACATTGGCTATCTCAAAGGCAACCACTGCCTCGCCAACCACTGAAGCAGCAGGTACAGCGCATATGTCAGACCTTTCTACAGTTGCCTGAAACGGTTTTTTAGTTTTAATATCTATTGACCTTAGTGGCTTGTAAAGCGTTGGGATAGGCTTCATGGCAGCCCTTAATACAATTGGTTCGCCATTACTCATGCCGCCTTCAATACCTCCGGCATTATTTATCTTCCTATAGAACCTCGGTACCACCGGCCAGTTTTCTTGCCCCTTGCCCCTTGCCTCTTGCCTCGTTTTATAGAATATTTCATCATGCACTTCTGAACCAAACCTACCGGCCGCTTCAAACCCTACCCCCACCTCAACCCCCTTAATCGCCTGAATGCTCATCAGCGCCCCTGCAAGATTGCCATCAAGCTTTCTATCCCACTGGACATGGCTGCCTAACCCAGGCGGAATGCCTGCTACAGTAACCTCAAAGATGCCACCAACACTATCACCGTTTTTTCTTGCCATGTCTATTGCTTTTCGCATCTTCTCTGAAATCTTTTTATCAGGGCACCTAACATCCGATGCCTCTGCCTTTTCAAAAATAGTTTTTAAATCCGAAATCCCAAATCCGAAATCCGAAATCAACCTGACTTCCCCAATCCCAATCACCCAACTCATCACCTTAATTCCAAATTCATCAAGAAATCTCTTACATACAGCGCCAACAGCTACTCTCGCGGCAGTTTCTCTTGCGCTTGAGCGCTCAAGGATATTTCGTATGTCGTAATATCCATACTTTAACGTCCCTGCCAAATCAGCATGGCCTGGTCTTGGTCTGGTTACAGGCATGTTCCGTGTTTCGTGTTGCGTGTTTCGTGTTCCAAACTCGGAACTCGGAACTTGCAACTCGGAACGCATTACTTCCTGCCAATTCTCCCAATCCCTGTTCTTAATCACCATCGTAATGGGCGAACCAAGGGTCTTGCCAAAACGCAGCCCCGAGGTAATCTCCACCTCATCCCTCTCAATTGACATCCTCCCCCCGCGGCCATAACCAACTTGCCTGCGGGCCAAATCTTCATTTATATTTTTTTCGCTAAGGTATAAATTCGCAGGCACCCCTTCTATGATGCTTGTAAGGCACTTACCATGCGATTCACCTGATGTCAAATACCTCAACATATCATCTCCTTTAATATTATACGTATCATACCTTCAAAAAAAATGCACCCCTTGGGGTGCATTTGCAACCAGTATTCATACTACAAATTAACTTGATATCTCCACCTTGCCCTTCACAATATTAGGTGTAATAAATATTAATAGCTCGGTCTGAGAATTAGATACTGATTTATTTTTAAAGAGCCAACCTATGATGGGAATATCTTTAAAAAATGGTATCCCGCTGGTTGCATCGCTCTTATCCTCTATCACAATGCCGCCGATAACTGCGGTTTCTCCATCTTTCACAATTATCTCTGTAGATGCCTCTTTTTTGCTTATACTTGGCGTTCCAGCAGCGCTCCTGAAAGAACCAATGGAATTTCTGCTGGCCTTAATCTTCATACTGATACTGCCGTCCGGAGTTATGTGTGGTGTGACAGTTAATTCAAGCGTTGCATCAATAAACTGCGTCTGGGTTCCGGAAGAAGATGTTGTTTCAAACGGCACAGAATCACCCTGCGATATTTTAGCCTCTTTATTGTCCAGGGTGGTAATCCTCGGCCTTGATATTGTTTTTGTCAAGCCATTCTTCTCGCCGGCAGATATGCGAAGGTCTAAAAGCAATGGGTCGCCTGTCAGCTTCCCAAACGAAAACCCCAATGCCCCCAATGGCCCGGCAGAACCTGAGGCAGGAAGGCTTACAGCATAATTAGGCTGTGAAGAAAATTGCCCGCCTGAACCAACAAAACCGCTGGGGTTCAATGTGTTTGGCGGAGCAGTACTGGTACTGCCGAATTCGCTAATATACCTATCTCCCTCTGGTGTTTTACGTCTCGTAGCGTGGGCTACACCCCATTGCACTCCAAGGTCTCTTGCAAAGTTGCTTTGCGCCTCCACAATTCTTGCCTCTATCAATACCTGCGGCGTCTGTGTATCCAGCTGAGTTATTAAATCAACTGCCTTTTGTATATTGGCAGGAATATCTTTAATAATAAGGGTATTTGTTCTGCTCTCAATTGTAACGGTTCCTCTGTCGCTCAGCAAACCTTTAACCTGCGGTTCCAACTCGCTTGCCTTTGCATAACTCACAGGAAATAATTTTATTTCAAGGTCTTCCAATTTTTCCTTTGCCTTTCTTGATGCAAGGACTTCCTCATTCTCTTGCTTTATCTTTGCAAGAGGCATAATTCTCACCACATTGCCTTCCTGCACCTTACCCAATCCGTTTGTTTTCAATATAATGTCAAACGCCTGGTCCCATGGAACATCAACTAATCTTAACGACACCTTCCCCTTTACATCCTCGCCTGCAATAATATTCAGATTACTGATCTCTGCCATTAATCTTAAGATATTGCTTATATCAGCATCTTTGAAATCCAAGGAAATCTTGCGGCCTGTATAGGCTTCCGCTTCTTTCTGAATAACTTCTTCAGTTGGTTTTACTTCTTTTGACTCCTGACTCCTGGCTCCTGACTCCTGACTCTTTATCTCCGCCTCTTTTGGAACTGTCTTTGCTACCGCAAGAAGCGGAAAATCTATCTGTATCTTTTCTTCTTCCTGTGAAATAGCATATTCAGCCTTTTCTTTCAACTTCACGATAATACGAACATCCTTTGCCGATTTAACAGGAACCTGAAATGAGCTTATTGTGGACACAGGGGTATTCAGGTCAGAGGCATCCAATGTTCTCTTGAATTCATCAGCTATAACAGCGTCCTTGATATCCAATACAAGGTTGGTTTCATCTGCTGACTTAGACAGCTTATACTCTACCTTCTTAGATGCAGCAACAATAAGCCTTGCCTTATCTGATAATTGCTTAAAATCAATTGTTTTTACCTCTGCATATTCTGCCTTCTTTAATTCTGCTACCTGTTGAGGAGGCTCAGAAGGGGCAGCCTCTGCGGCAACAGGAGGAGCTGGCGCTATCTCAGCTTTTGCAATATTAACTTTGCCGGCAGTTATAACCAGAGATTCGCCAATCCTTTCTATTGTGTAAGAAGGCATTTTTTTCTGATTGGAATCAAACACAAGCCTTACCTTATCAGGATGTTCACCAACCCGCGCCCTTTTTATCTGGCGGCTATTTATATTCAAACTTGCCTTCTGAATTGAACTTTTAACATTCCATATATCCACAACCAGCCTTGCCGGTTTATCTATGGCAAAGGCATTATAATCGCCTATCACGCCATTGCCAATAACATTTATTATTGTTACGCCGCTCTCCTTCCTCGCTTCTATCCGGAGTAATTTATCTGCCTTTTTTGCCTCCTTTTTTTCAACTTCAGCGATGGCAGTTTTAGCTTCTTCTGCTGCTGGTGGAACTTCAGAAGCCGCCTTTTCTGCATCTGCTGCAGGGGCTTCACCTGCAATAGGCGCCTCACTTTTAGGAATGGCTGCATAATTTAAACTAACCATAATACTGCCTTCTCCTAATTTTATCTCATGGCTGAGGTCGTCTTTCAGCCCTATCTCCACCCTGGCAATCGGCAGCATTGTCTGTTCCCCATAACTGGCGGAAGTAATAGTGGTAATAAACTTATTATTAATCTCCTTGGCGCCGCTTACCTTTTCTATATTTACGTTTGGGATATCTAAAACTAATCTGGTTGGGTCAGAAAGCTTGAAGGCAGTATATATCATCGGTCCAGAAGCCTCTATTAACACCTCATTGCCCTCTCCCACAACAGTAATCTTCTCAATAGCTACCTTTTCCTTTGCGCCTTCGCCTTTCATCTCTTGCTTTGGGACTGCACAGCCGTAAAAGACAGTAAGCAGTATGCAGAAAGCAGAAAGCATTAAACTGATTTGAGATTTACGATTTACGATTTTAGATTTTAAATTCGTAATTCGTAAATCGTAATTCGTAATTATCTTTTTCATCGTATTTCCTCCTCTCCTGCAGGCAATGGCAGTTTTATTTCAAATTCACTAACCCGAATCTCCCCGCTGGTTTCCGTAGATTGCTCCTCTACCACCACCCTGTCTTTTTCAATTCGCTTTACCTTTCCATCTCTGTTTCCGATAAGGTCGCCTTTTTTTAGTTTATATCCCTTACCGTCTGGCGCCTCCACCATAGCTATAGGACTGTTTATTCCCCAGATGATTGCCACAAGCTTAAGCTGTTCTACTTCATATTTCTGCAAGGGCGTTTTTGGCACAATTACCGCTGCACGTTCTGTTGCTTTAACAATAAATGATTTAAAAGGATTTCTCCTTCTTGTCTCAACAACAGCATCCTTCTTCTCCTCCTTTACTTCAGCAGAAGGAGGCGCAGCTTCCTGCTGAAGCGGCTCTTTTTTTACCTGAGCAGGAGGGGCTTGTTGAGGCTGAGGCGGCGTATTGCCTTGCTGACAACCGGCAAGAAGCAAGAGGCAAGAGGCGAGAGGCAAGAGGAGGCAATGGGTAAAACCCATAGCCCATAGCCTACAGCCTATAGCCATTTCTACCTGACTCCTGACTCCTGACTTCTGGCTTATGGCTTCTGAATTCTGAGTTCTGAATTCTAAATTCTTCATATATCTATTTCTTCGCCTCTGCCGGTTGCGGTAAAAACTTGAATGTTGTCGCTAAAAATGTGGCGCTCAGCATAATATCACCTCGCGCCTCTTTGCCGCTGCTTATGTTCAATGCATTTATATTGACTATTCTCGGCAGACCTGCAACCTTTTCAAAAAATGAAATTATACTGCCATATCCGCCCTCTACCTTCATATCAATTGTCAACTCAGCATAGAATCCCTTCGGCGTCTCCTTGCCTGGCTTAAAGGTCAACACATCTAATCTTGCAGTCTTTGCTGCGTCAGAGATACTCTCAAGAAGATTGGCAATCTCCTTTTCATTTGGCAGCGCTGCAAGGGCCTCCTTAAGCTGATTGTTTAGTTCTTCCATCTCTTTTTTAAACTTCGGCAGCTCATCGGCTATCTTTTGTTTTTTAGCGACATCTTCTTTAATCCCTGTTAGCTTTGTGTTTAACGTCTTGCTTTCAGTCAATTTTGCGCCATATATTAACCAATAAAAAGCGCCTGCCAGAATAAACCAGGTAACCACCAATATCAAAAACCTCTGCCAGAGGGGCAGTTTCAGTATTATATTTGCATCTATTTTCGGTAAAGGACTCATTCTCTATACCTTGGGTTTAGTTAAAGGCTGAGGCGGCGTCTCTTTTGGCTTCTCAAGCCTTATAGTAAAACCTGCCAGCTTTATCTTTTCTTTTTCCGCCTGTTGAACAACCTCAAGTTCAATTTTCCATGATACCAAAGTTTTTTCAAGCGCCTTCATAAAATCTGCAACAATGTCATCGGCTGCTGCAAAACCTGTTATAACCACGGTCTGGCCTGAATCTTTCAAGGTTTCAATCCATACCTTCTCTGGAACAGCGCCGGCAATATCAGATAATATCTTTAAATGAGTCCTCCTATTCACCTCAAGCTGCTTAACGATATTCAACTTTTCTAAGACTACTTTTTTCTCAGCCTCAACATTCTTTAATTCTCCAATCACCTTATCAAGCCTTGAGCTTTCTTTTTCCTCATTACTTATGGATTCCCTAAGTTCATTTATTGTTTTAGTAATAGAAAAATAAAATATCCCAAGAATTATAACAAGCAAGACAATACTCAACCCTGCTATAGAAGCCTGCTGTCTTACGGATTCCTTTTTCTTGGCTGCCCTAATTGGTAAGAGGTTTATCCTTATCATTTATCTCCAACCTTTCTGACAGCAAGGCCGACGCCAACGCCAAAATAAGACGCACTATCCTTGATATAATCCGGAGCAAATTTTTTTGGATTGCATTCTATATTCGCAAAAGGATTGACAACCTCAACAGGTATTGCAGCCCTCTCCTGAATAATGGCCGGCAGTCCTTTAGCCTTTGCGCAGCCGCCGCTCAGATATATCTTGCTGACAAACATCCCCGGAGCGCCGCCCACAAAAAAATCTATACTCCTCTTGACCTCAAGGGCGACATTGCCTGCAACACGTTCAATTACCTCAGGAACGCCGCCGGCATCCACCCCGCTCACCTCTCCGCCAAGTTTTAAGGTCTCCGCATCTTTAAAGCTTATGCCCAACGTCTTTTGCATCTCCTCGGTAAATTGATTTCCGCCCAATGGAATCGCCCTGGTAAATATGGTGATGCCGCTGCGCAGGACATTAATGCTCGTAATCGTTGCCCCTATATTGATAATTGCTATATTCTCATTGGGTGTAACAGGATAATTTACTTCAAACATATTTTCCAGGGCAAAGGAGTCTACATCTACAATCACAGGAATCATACCTGCCTCTTTTATCACATTGGTATAATCATTGATGACATCCTTCTTCACGGCAACCAGCATTACCTCCATCTGCCCCCTGCCTTCAGTATCTGCCCCAAGTATCTGGAAATCTATATTTACATCAGTTATGGGAAATGGGATGTATTGTTCCGCCTCCCACTGAATGGACTCTGCAAGTTCCGCCTCGCTCATAACAGGAAGGTTGACTTTTTTAATGATAACAGAATGGCCGGTAAGGGCAGAAACAGTGTTTTTAACCTTTATATCCTGCTGGGCAATAAGCTCTTTTACAGCATTGATAACAGTCATAGAGTCTATAATAGACCCGTCAACAATGGCCTCCGGCGGAAGCTGGCTCATCCCCAGCTTAACCAGCTTCCACCCCTTTTTTGCAGGGGCAAGTTGAATAATCTTTACCGAGTTTGAACCAATGTCCAAGGCAACTACATCAGTTTTTTTAAAGAAAGGCAATTCCATTGTCGCTTTGCTCCGTTGATTGAAAACCGTTGGAGGTTAGAGGTAAAAACTTTAAGCCTCATGCCTCATACCTGTTATAATTTGCAATTTCTAATCTTCAATTACAATCTTGTAAAATATCAGATTTCCTATAGCCTATTGCCTGTCTTTATCCGTGACCAATATCACCCTTTAAATACCTTATCTTTTTCAGAAAGCTTGAGCCCCAGCGCCTGAATAATCTTCCGCTTTGTGTCAACCCTGCAACTATAGCCGTTCTCAACCCTGTCTATGGTAAGAGAAGAGATGCCTGCCTTTCTGGCAAGTTCTGCCTTGCTTATAAGGAGTTCTTCTCTAATCTTTCGCAGGTTATTGACATGCTTTGTCATAAATATAACCTATGCCTTTGATATCCCTTGCATGAATTTTAAGAACTGTTTCATCTCTTTTTTAAACTCCTCTACAACAACAGGCAGCCTCTCCCTTAACCCTTTCATCTTTTCCCATTCCAGTTCAAAACCATATATATTTCTAAATCTGTGGCGGAATTCCAGATACTCTCTTAATCTTTTACTGACATCATGAGATATTACAGACGGTCTGACTTTTTCTATCTCAAGCCCCATATCCTTCAATAATTGAATGTGCCAGTTTTCCCCTTCCGGTATCCCACCGTTTAATTCCTCGGCTATTCTTATAAATATCCTTTCAGCGCCGCAGTAAAAATCATGAAGTATAGAGGCAACGGCTCTAAGATAAAAATTATTTTCAGGCCTTGCGCTGTGATGATTGTCAAGTTCCAGAACCAATGCGTCTATCTTTTCAAGCTCCTCCTTGATTTCAGATATAACCCTGTATATCTTTTGCAAAAATTTATCGGTCATTCAGCGATACGCACCCCTTCCCGCTCAACCGTCTCTCTCATCAATTTATTCGCATCTTCATACGGTATCACATCCACAGAGAACTGCGTTATATCCCTTATCTCTGCAAGCATAGAAAAATATTTCTGCTTTGGCAGTCCCTTTACCACCAGGTCTATATCTGAGCCGACAGAGAATCTTTCCTTATCAAGCAGAGAACCTACTATATAAACATCGCCGCATCTGTAATTTTCCCTGAGAAAATGGGCAATTTTCTTTGCATCACCCATAGCCCTTTCAGACAAGACAGCGCCTTCCCTCTTAAGCCTTTGCTGATGTTCCTTCCAGTATTTTATGTAATCCTTTTTCATGCCTATAGCTCAATTCGGATAAATTCATGCCGACTTTATTCTATTTTTATTTATTTGTCAAGCATTTTTTATAATTTAATATAATTTTATATAAATTGATATAAAATGACGTCAGTCATGTTATATAAATTTGATATTCACTCTGAAAGTAAATGTTGAGGATTTTGATTATAGAGAGAACTGCTCTTAAGGAATCTGTATAATTTTCATTTTGCTTCTTGATTGAATTGAAGGTTAAAGGCCTGATTTGTCTCGCCCCCTGCGCCGTCAGATACCGAAAGCATAACATTTGCCTTGCCTTTAAATCCTGCAGGGACTGGCCATGTTATGATGCCTGTTGCTGGGTCAATGGTCATACCGTCAGGATAACCGAGAAGGGCGTAAGTAAGCGCGTCGTTATCCGGGTCTTCCGCTTTTACCTTGTAGGCAAAAACATTGTTGCTGAATTTTGAATCCTTGATGGTTGAAGTTATCACCGGCGCAGAATTAAAGATATGGGTAACAACCGTAACAGGCGCCCCCTTCTGCTTCCAGTCCGACGGCACAACCGTGAGGGATATGGTATCGCCATTTTTAAAGTCAGACGACAAGGCGTCTCCGGCTGCATCCAGCAGCTCTCCGTTTTTTCTCCACTCATAAACAACCATTGTCCCTTCACTGTCCGTCAACACCTCGGCCTTGATAGTATCGCCTTTTACAGGAGATGAAGGAGACAATTTTATTGAGATGATTTTAGGAATTATATCGGCCTTTGGAGTTTCCTTGGAAATTGTCTCAGGTTTTGGTTGGACAGGTTTGGAAACCTGCGGCGCGGTTCCCTGTCTTTTCTGCTCTTTAATTCCCAACAATTGTATGGCAAGGACAAAGAGAAGTATGACCCCGATAATGATAAGAATTAGATTTTGCCCCTGAAGATACCACGGAGCAGCGATGTCCTGAGCAGGGGCGATAATCGTGCCATCCTTGTTCTTAACCCGGGGGGAGTCCGGTCTTTTTGCTGCAGGAGTTCTTTTAGGTTTTTCCGCCATAGAAGATGGTTAGACAAACTCACCATGACATTGTCACCCTAAGCCTATCGAAGGGTGTAGTATAGGGGAATAGGTAGCATAAAAGCATGGGAAAGGAAAGGGGAAAATACGGTAGACAGTAGGAGAGTAGAAAGTAGACGGTAGAAGGTAGAGGGTAGAAAGAAAATCTTTTGTTTTTCCCTATCTACTATCTACTGTCTACTTTTAAAAAGTCTATCTTCTACCGTCTACTTTTACTTCTTCAGCCAGTGAACCACTTTGGATATAACGGATGTTACCGGCTGATTTTCAGCCTCCACAATAACGCCTGTGGCTATCTGTATCTTCTTTTTCAATGTCTCCTGTCCTTCCTTTGGAGGCGGGATGATGATTGCCTCTCCTGTGGGAGGAGCGCCCGGACCGAGGAGGATGCCCTTCTTAACTGTTCCACCGCTTGTTACTGCATCAGGCGCCATAATTGCCACATTTGCTGGGGCAACGCCTGTGGTATAGCCCACTGCATAGAGATATGAGCTGCCACCGTATGAACAGGGGTCAGAGGCATTTGGTTTATATGTCAAAAAGTCCACAAGTCCGCCTATCGCGAGAGGCCGCGTAATAATGCGTTCTCCGCCAGAAAATAATAGATACCAGCCAACAGTAGGTGTTGTTACTGTGGCTGCCCCGCTAATAGAGGTAACATAGGTCAGCAAGTGAAAGGTTCCATATTGAGCTGAAGTTGTATCAGAATCATAACCGCATACCAGCGCTGTCCCTGTTACCGTGCCTGTAGTGTCGCTATTCGTCCTGTCATCCATGTTGGTTGTAGTCTTACCACTGTAGCTGTCTTTCATGCCCAAGAATATCTGAGCTGAGGCATCGCTGTCATCCACGTCACTATAGTATTTGCCTGAACCTGCAAATACCCATACATTGCCGTCTGTATCCCTGGCTGCATCAGGAGACGCAGTAAAGGGGTAATTGCCTGAAAAATGGTAGGTAATTGCAGGCGTCCATGAATCAGATAGATTCTGGTTCGGTATCGCTATGTTTACCAGTTTTCCTTTCCATATGCCATCGGTATTATCTTTATAGGTTGTGCCAAAATAAACCTTCTCCGCATGATAATCCTTTTCTTTGTCTATCGCGAGGATATCTCCCACAATGGCATTATGGTCAAGGGCTATCTTTTTCTCAAGTGCGCCTGTTTTAAGATTAAGGATATAGATATAACCAGGGTCCGCGAGCGGGCTTGTAGTGCCCCGGTAGATGTCTGTATTCGCCTTTGGCATCTGCTTTGAACCAGAACCGAATATAACATACCAGTAGCCATTCTTATTGGTCTCCCCTGTCCTTATAACAGAGGGAAATGTAGATGCATAACCCATATCGTCGTCAGAGAACTCCCACAGTGGCACAGGGTCTTCAGGGTTTGTGATGTCAATTGCATAATAGGCTGAATAACCTACATTCGTCACTGTAGCGGGTTTGTCCGGTGTTCCACCTGCACATCCGCCGCCGAACCTCATGCCGCCGATGAGGATGGTTTTCCAGTCAGCCTGAGCCCTCGTGTCTGTGGGCAGGGCAGAACTGCCGCCAATACTCGCATCCACAAGCCTTACTGAAAGGTCGTTAAAATAGATATGGCAATACCCTGTGCTTGCCAGATATCTGAGATACGGAAACGCATTAAATGGTATATAACCCCACACCTCTTCGCCGAGTCGGTTATTTTCTGTATCGGCTGAGCTGTAGAAGTTCTTAAACAGGGCATTTACACCCGCGTCAAGTCCTGTGTCCTTTAAATACCCCACCCTGAAGGCATGGAGCACACCGTCATTGGCGCCGACAAAGGCTATAGACGAACGTTGTTTATAACTATTACTGGTCACATAGTTATAATAGGTGCTGTCGCCATAGTCTATATGATAGGTATTTACCGGCGTATTAGCCAAAACCTTTGGCGTTGAACTGATGATATCACCTAACTTCCATACATTGCCGTTTGAATCTCCACCGCTTACTGGCAGCCTCCTATCCCTGTATGTCCCATTAGCAGTGGTGCCACAGGGAGTATCGCCGCTTATCCCTGTTTCCAGACATTCGCCCAGCGCGTAGCTCACAATATTGGAGGCATTGGCTGCATAGGCCTTGTCAGCATCACCGCTGGTATCGTGGTCGAGGGCGTTGCACATGGTCTGGGTATTGCCTGTTAAACTCGAACAGTTTGAAGTGCTGCCGGCTATATTTGCAACAGTAAAGCAATTCACAGCAGTCAAAGGATTAGAAGAACCGCAGGAACCAGTTGAAGACGAAAAGTCCTGGGTTGTGGTGGTAATGGAGGCTGTCCCGGATGTCTTTAAGACCTTTGTTGATGTGAACAGCTTTCTGGCATTAGGCCGCGTCAGGGCAAGCTTCTTTCCCCCCTCCCACAGATAGTTCACATCATCAAATGCCTTTATAGCAGACTCCGGGGCTGAACACGAGGCCAGTGTCCCATTCTCTCCGTTGGCGTCTGTTGTAAATGTCGCAACCTTTGTCTCGTTGGCTGCGCTGTCAAAGTAGAGCTTAATTACCTTGTCAGCAGTGGAGTCGTTCAATGAATCAAGCTTCAACTTATAATCATTGGTCGTATCTTCCCTTAGATTATCCTTTGGGTCTATCCATATATTCTGCGTATACCCTGTCCACCAAACCTCACGCGTCCCTTCAAGCTTTGTTGGCAGGAAGTATGCCTGAACCATAGAACCAATGCCCCTTGAGGATGTTGTAAGAACCGAGACTGCTGTTCCTGATGCGGCCTGGGCAAGGATGTCGGTGAGGGCAAGGGTCAACTGGGCTTCCATGTCGCTGGTAGAAGACGCGGGATAATACTTCCCGTGGCCCGCCTGTGCCGCATCTTTAAGGGTGTTATCATTGGTTGTCTCCGAACCTGTGTCCACGATATAGGTGTAAAGATTCTGTTTGCCTGGATGAGTAATATCCGCTGTTGCAGTATCTCTCAGGTCTTTTTTATAGCCATAGCATGCGTTCTTGACAAGCGGCTCGGCGCTGTTGCTATAATCTACAGTGCATTCAGAATTTGTCCCGGTAAAATTGTAACCGGCGGCCGGCCCAACATTGGAGCCGGAGGATATAACCAGGACAAAGTTCTTCCTGCATGCTGTATTGTCCAATGGGTTGCTGTTGCTGCACCCGCTGTATTGGTTAGCGACATATTCGCTAAAATATGTGCTGCTAAAACCAAAGTAATTGATAATGCCATAAAGCCCTCTGGCAAGGGGCGATTCGTCTGTTGGCTGGGCATTCTGGATGCGGGTATAGAATGAAGACGCAGGCGACGCAGGCATGCAGGAATCTATCTCAACGGTTCCGCCTGTTCCGAATTTTGTAAGACCCCATCTCGCCCTTGGATTATTCTCATCCCAGAACTTCTGGAAGACCCCCTGTTTGCCATCCCAGCTTCCATTGCCATTAAAATCAGTATATGTCTCACCTGTATCCCAGATGTTATTGCCATTCAGGTCAGTCATATCTTCTTCAACAAGTTCTACCTTCACATTATAGGTCGTTGACCTGAGAGATGAAGCTGCTGCAACAGTAATTGAAAGAGCCTTAGTTGCTGTTGAGCCAATGCTATCAGTAACCCTTGCTGTAAACGAAGAAGACCCGACTGTTGTTGGAGTTCCTGAAATCTCGCCTGTTGACACATTTAATGATAGACCAGGAGGAAGGCTGCCGGCGCTTATATCCCATGTATAAGGAGACGCGCCTCCAAGCGCCTGTAAGGTTTGCGAATATGCTGTGTCTACCCCGCCGGCAGGGAGTGACACTGTTGTAATGGTAAGCGCTCCGGCAGATACTGTCAGAGTATAGGTATATGTTGGGCTGTTTGTATGACCACCTGTTAAAGAAAGCACTGCTGTAATAGTGTGCGTGCCGGAGGCTGTGGGTGTTCCGCTTAAAGTGGCTGTTATGTCTATTCTCTGTCCTGATGTTGACTTAGTAACCGACATCCATGCCGGAAGGCCGGTGAATGTCCAGCCATAGGTGCCGTTCGGACAGGCGCTCCCTGATCCGCTGCATGAAAGATTGACCGTGAATTGCTGACCTACGGTTGCAGTCCATGCAGTGCCTGACACAGGGATAATGGCTAATGTATGGCTTGCCCATGCCTTTGCAGTAAGTTCTATCTTGCCCCATGCATGGGAGAGCGAGGCAAAGAGCCCTCTTGCGCCATTGAAGAATGATGAATAAATCGTATCAAAACTATTGGAAAGCCATGCAAAAAGGTTTTTAACAGGATCCTGCCAAAAGGCTATGGGCACAGGAGTAGCATTTAGTAAGGTGCAGCTACTGCCGGTAACATCTTTTACAGTAACAGTTCCTCCGCTGACAAGGAATTCGCAGCTACTATACACATCGCTATCTGCTCCTGCCCCTGCCTTATCAGTCCCCCAGTCATTGCTGGCGCTTATAAGCGTATGCGCATTCCCCTGTTTTGATGTCGCATTACCTCCTATAATGACCTTTTGAAGCACATCATATTTCGACATGGTTGCCCAGTTTAATAGATTGCCGCGAAAAGGTGCTGTTGAAGGGCAGGTATCTGAAGATGTATAGCTTGTATAGCAGTTGGCTGTGGTGCAAGTTGAGGGAACACTGCCAGTGTTCTGCTCTTCCACAAATTTATTAGTTGAATATTTATAACATGCGCCTGGTTTAAAATAACCTGTATAGGTTGTAGATGTTGAATAAGTACCCGTATATGCAGGATTATACATGTCATTGGAGTTATCCATGAGAATCATGATATTCGGCGCAATGGAGCGCGTTATATACGGCGGAGCGCTGCAATAGCTTTCCATAGCAGCATGGAGCAGTCCCGGAACTGCGATTATTACTACTATTGTAAGTAAATATGTTAGCCTTCTCATATAAGTACCCTCCTATTTGTTTGCAGGGCGAGCAACGCCCACCGAATCATTGGCTCAAAATCCCCCTTCATCCCACTTTTCCAAAGGAGGAGATTATTTCCCCCTCTTTGACAAAGTCCCTCTTCTTTTTCCCCTCTTTGATAAAGAGGGGTCAGGGGAGATTTTGCGTCCCACTGCTGTCATCCCCGAACTCTTCTATCCCCGATAGATACATTCGGGGACGGATATGTTTTCCTACTTGAAGCAAATCCGATTCCCGATTAAACCCTCGGGAAGACATTATCTTATCCTGTAAACCTGTACAGCGCGGAGTTTTCCGCCACTGAATTATCCGACCCTGCCCCTCTTACAGTGGCAGTAATCCTGTAAAATATGGCGGTGCTAGACACACCGCCTGCGCTTCTTGCAAATTCAAGCCTGCCGCCGGGGAGTGTTATGCTGTATAGCCTTGTAACAGTCACAGTGGCTGTATAGTTCCCCCCCAATGCCGTAGGGAGGGTGATTGTAGTGCTGCATGTCGTATTATTATTAAGAACAGCATTTGAAAGAGCATATCCCTCTAAACAACCCCCGGTTGCAATCGGAAGTGCAGTAATTGGCTCGCCCCACATGATAAGGTTTATGCTGTCCTTCATTACATTCACGGCGCCGTCCGCCGCCTCTGCGGCTGTTGCATACCTTTTGCCTGCGCCTGACATGATTGTTGATTGGGTTAGAAAATAGAGAACCCCTGCCGCCAGCGCCATTATGGCAACGCTCATGAGGAGCGCCACGATAAGGGCAATGCCTTTTTGAGTTCCAAGTATTGGGTTCAGAAATTGGGGTCTCTTCGGCTCCTGACTTCTGACTTCTGACTTCTGACTTCTTTTGTATAATAAGTACATAAAAGCATCCTCCTTATCTTATATTCCTCGGTGTTATGTTTATCGCCAGCATCCTCCACCTGTATCTCAACAGGTCGCCTGTAATAGCCACATTTCTTCCTGTGCTAAGGATGCTGTCTCCGACCAAGACGCTGTTAAGCGGATAGGTGTAATTCGCGTCATAATTTCCTGACTGGACAAGGATATACATCCTTATCTGCTTTAATCTTTTTCTGAGGCTGGCTGCGTCATAGACTGACGCTGCCGCGCCGCCGTTGTCCCATGCGTCTGCGTCTATCGTCCCGTTCTCATCCGTATCAAGGCCGAATGCAACCTCCAGATCCAGCACGCAATCAAGGATGGGGTCACCGTTGCTGGGTGATGCGTCTTTCGTGCTCTCTGCCCTTAGCAGACTCTTTGTGCCAGAGGCACAGTTGGACGGAGGTGTGCCGCCAAGATAATACCTGACAGCATAGTAGGGTTTGAGAGCGCCATCTGCGTCGTCAGAGGCATTGCTGGAGCCATAAAGACCATATACAATTGTTCCAACAGTTGGAGTAGCATAGTTTGTATTACTTGGTCTGCTTTTGATGGTATCAATAATACCGTCGCTGTCAGCATCTGTTACTGCAAACAGCCATTCTGTTCCCTGTAGCAGCAGCTTCTTTGTGCCGGGTTCCATCAGGATGACCCTGTCGCCTGTATTTAAATCCTCCCTTGAGTCGCCCCATGTTGCGTTGGTGTTTGCTACTAAGGCCGGCCCAAATGTCGGGTTACCGCCGTTTATATATGTCCATGCCTGGGCCTGCTTTGATTTCATGCCAAGGGCTGTGCCTGTCAGGGTCAATGTGTCAGGATTGTCATTCGTGGCGCTTGCAACCTTTGGATTGAATGTTGTGGTACCGTAATCCTCTGCAATCCCATATCCTGCCATGGCAATATCCCTCTCAATAATGCCCTTTGCTATTCCAATCTCTATCTCAGTCTCCGCAACCCTGTATTCCCTGCCTGTGTGCTTTAACTGCGTAATATATGAGCTGAAGACAACGGTAAGTATCACCGAAAATATGCCCAGCACAACAAGAAGTTCAACAAGACTGAAACCACTGTAATAATAAGTAGACGGTAGAGGGTAGACAGAATTGGTAGAAGGTAGATGGTAGATGGTAGACTTTTTAAAAGTAGACGGTAGAAGGTAGAAGGTAGACAGGAAAGGCTTGGATTTTGTTTTATCCTGCCTACTGTCTACTCTCCTACTGTCTACTGTCTTTTTCCCCTGTCTGCTTTCTTTTTTGTTGTTTCTCATATTTTTCCCTCTTCTACTTTCTACTGTCTTTCTTGCTGTCTACTCTTTTCTCATACTGCCCTGTGCTTATATATTACAGCCGTGTTTGAATACTGCTGACCGCGGTAAAAATATGAAACAGTAATCGTAATCTGCCTTATATCGTTTGTGGGTGATAATACCGACCAGTATATATTATAATTAACCGTGCCGCTTCTTATAGCCTGACTTGGATTAGGATACTTTTTAACATCAGTATCGGCAGAGGCATACAAACAGGCGTTCGCAGTAGTGTATGTGTAAGATGAATTGTAATTCATGGCGCCAGTACTTGAATCCGGGGTCAAACCGCATGTGGCTACGCTGTCAATGGGCTGGGCAAGGAGTATCTCTGCTGTCTGGCTGGTAAGCCTTATGGAGGTATTTCTCATATCATTCTGTAGATTGGTTCTGATGGAGGTGATGGTAAGTTCTAAAAGCCCCAGCACGGCAACGGTCAGGATGAATAAGGCTATCATCATCTCAACGAGGGAAAAGCCCTTATGAGTAGACGGTAGACGGTAGACAGAATTGGTAGACGGCAGATAGTAGATGGTAGACAGGGAAACACTTTCCCCCTTCCTACTATCTACTACATACTGTCTACTTTCTTTTCTACTGTATTGCGCAACTTGAGCTCGCTGCATTCCAAACCCCTTCCCTAATACTGACATTAGCTATATTGACACACCTTATCTGGTTAACCCCTGAAAGCTGTATCACATAATTTCTATTGAGTTGCGCCCATGTATTATCTTTAGGCAACCCCTGCTTGCTGAATATCAACACATTGCCTGTGCCGGTCGGAGGAGTTGTGGTATCCCCCAATGTAACCGTTATTCCGCTTCTCAAAGTAATATTCCTGGTATTCGTCTCCTCTGTTGTTGTTCCGGCATCAGTAAAATTATTGTCTGCATCATTGAACTCAAAAGCGGTATAAGCCGAACCTGAGGTAAACCGTATTCCGAAACCGCGGCTATTTGCCGCACTGCTTTTAGTCATTGCATCAACTCTTATCTTCTGCAAATCGCCGTAAAGCTGCTGCGAGGCAGCTTTGAGCTGATGTCCCTGATAAGTCTCGCGCCCCATCATGGCAATTGCCGCCACTATTGCAACAAGGGTAACCACAATCAAAAGCTCAACCATAGAAAAACCTCTTTCATCTTTTATATTCATTTGAAGAGCATATTTAGCAATTTCTATGCCATGTTTTTATAAAATTAACTGCTTGATAAATAAAGATATTTTTAAAAAGGGTTTTTGCTGAAGGGCATTACATCTTGCGAACTATGAAAAAAGTGCGGGATAATTGTCATGTAAAAAATAGTAGATAGTAGACGGCAGGAGGTAGACAGGGAAACACTTTCCACC
This sequence comes from Deltaproteobacteria bacterium RIFCSPHIGHO2_02_FULL_43_33, assembly GCA_001798165.1. Classification (GTDB taxonomy): domain Bacteria; phylum Desulfobacterota; class GWC2-55-46; order UBA9637; family UBA9637; genus UBA10170. The sequence goes on along the minus strand of MGRL01000007.1, from coordinate 16,300 downwards.
TTCCTACTTTCTACTCTCCTACTATCTACTGTATTTCTCCCCTGTCTAATATCTACTACATGTTGTCTACTTTCTTTTCTACTGTTTTGTACACTTTGAAGCATACCATATCCCTTCCCTGATTCTGACATCATCCAACACCAGACACCTGCCGTCGGAAACCCCTGAAAGTTGCACGATAAATGTTCTGCTGCCTCCTGCCCAGGTAGTAGCCTTCGACAGCCCCTGCTTATCGAATATCACTATGTTGTCATCACCGGCAGGGTTGCCTTTTACGGTCACGGCTATACCCGTCTGCAAAGTTACTTGCCTTGCATTCGCCGCTTCTCCCGAATCATAATTAAAATTGCCGTTCCCATCGTTGAATTCAAATATTGTGTATTGGCTGCTTGAATCAAACTGTATCCCCCAGCCCCGGCTGTTCGCTGCAATGCTTTTAGTCATGGCGTCAATCCTCGTCTTCTGTATATCACCGTAAAGCTGCTGGGATGCCGCCATTAATCGGCGGCTTTGATAAAAACCGGATCCGGTCGCAGCAATAGCGGCGATTATCATAATAATCGCTATTACAAGCAACATCTCAATCATGGAAAAACCTTTTTGCGAAGGCATTTTCATTCACCTGATTGCGGAATATTGCCGGTTTCCAGCCGGATGCTTGCCGATAAGATTGAATTTCGGTTCTATTGGAAAATATCTTTCAGATAAATTTCCATGCCTGCAAGCAATGTGGATTTTACAGTTCCGGTGTCATAATGCTTTGCCGTAAGTTCAAATTCACCCTTTTGATTTAAAAGAAAGATCTCCACCCCTTTCATTTCAGGGTCTACAATCCAGTACTCCTTCACGCCGTATCGCTCGTAGACCTTAAACTTCTTTTTGATGTCATAATAGGCTGTGGATGGAGATAATATTTCTACTACCAAATCAGGGGCGCCGTATATCCCATCCTTTTTTATAATTTCCTGCCTTTGCTTTGAGATAAATATCATGTCAGGCTGATAGGCGTCCTCTTCTCCAAGGTAAATGTCTATGGGTGAGTAGAGGACTATGCCGATTCCCTTTTCTATCACGAACCTCCTGATTCTCTCAAATATATTAGCTGATATTATCTGATGAAACGGCGTTGGGGCTGGCACCATCATAATGAGTTCTCCGCCTATCAATTGGTATGGTGCGCCTTCCGGCAAGAGTTTATAATCCTTTATGGTATGGGTCTTTTCTTTAATTCCAAGCATATTTTTCCTCTCCCCCCTTCCAATAGGTATTATTGGCTTAACAGTTTGTTGAAAAACTCAACAAACTCCGATTACACGGATAAAAGATTAGATTTCACAGATTAAAACCCATTGAAATATCTGTGTAATCGTTTTTCCTAATCTGTGTAATCAAGGCTGTTGATGCCTTTTTCAACAGCCTGTTAACTATAGCATAAAGATTAAATAGCTACAACCCGTATTCCTTTATCTTATACAAAAGCGCCCTATGGCTTATCTCCAAAAGCTCTGCTGCCTTTGTCTTGTTGCCGCGGGTCATTTCCAGCGCCTTTTTTATGAGTTCTTTTTCAATGGATTCTTCTGCCTTTTTAATGGAAAGTCCTGTATTGGCTGAAGGCTGAAGGCTGAAGGCTGAAGGCTGTGCTTGTAAAAACGGCAAATTTTCGGATTTTATCATATCAGCATCTGCCAATATCACAGCCCTTTCTATAACATTTTCAAGCTCTCTTACATTGCCTGGCCAAGGATAATTCAACAGACGGCTCATTGCTTGTTCATGTATGCCATTTATAGTCTTGCCGAACTTTTTTGCATACTTGCCTAAAAAAAATTTTAATAGCAGCGGGATGTCATCTTGCCTTTCCCGCAAAGGAGGGATCTTTATAGGAACAACATTTAGCCTGTAAAAAAGGTCTTCTCTAAAGTTGCCTTTTTTGATTTCCTCTGTCAGGTCTCTGGCAGTTGCGGCAATAATCCTGACATCTATCTTCCTTGATTTTGAATCACCCACACGCCTCAGCTCTCCCTCCTGGATAACCCTCAGCAGCTTTACCTGTAATTCTCTGGGAAGCTCGCCTATCTCGTCTAAAAATATCGTCCCTCCGTCTGCCTCTTCGAAAAGGCCGTTTTTGTCCCTAACCGCATCAGTGAATGCGCCTTTAACATGGCCGAAGAGTTCGCTTTCAAGAAGCTGCGCCGGTATTGCGCCGCAGTTTACCGCAATAAAGGATTTATCCTTTCTGCTTCCGTTGTAATGGATAGCCCTTGCAATAAGCTCCTTTCCTGTGCCACTCTCCCCTGTTATAAGCACTGTAGTGTTATAGTCTGCCACCTTTCTTACAAGCCCAAATATATCAAGCATTTGCCGGCTTTCTGCTATAATATTCTTGAAGTCATACTCATTTTGAACAGCCTCTTTAAGCCTGATATTTTCCCTTCTAAGTTTCTCCCGCTCCTCTGCCTTTTTTAAAGTAAGCAATATCTCATCAGCCTTAAACGGTTTTGAGATATAGTCGTATGCGCCAAGTTTCATGCACTCAATAGCAGTATCAATGGCGCCGTAGGCAGACATCATGATGACGACAGGCTGAAGGCTGAAGGCTGAAGGCTGAAGGCTTTTTAAAAACTCCAGGCCGTCCATGCCAGGCATTTTTATATCGCAGAGGATGAAGTCAAAATCTTCCTTTTCCAATATTTTTATAGCCTGTTGGCCGCCTTCTATTGACACTGCATCATAGCCTTCTTTTTTTAATATGATAGAAAGCATGTGGCGCATGGCTTCTTCGTCGTCAATGATTAAGATTCTCATAAGTTTAACTCCTCTTGCCCTTTTCTAACTCCCCCTAACCCCCTCTTTACAAAAGAGGGGGGATTTGCTTCCTCCCTTTGCTAAAGGGGAGGCTGGGAGGGGTTAACTTTCTATCTTCTCTTTTCTTCCACTGGCAGCAACACCTCAAATGTCGTCCCCTTGCCAAATGCACTCTTTACCTTTATACCGCCATTGTATACCTGAACTATTCCCAATGATACTGCGAGCCCAAGTCCTGTTCCCTTTCCCTGTTCTTTGGTAGTAAAAAACGGGTCAAATATCTTGCCAATATCGGATTCTGCAATGCCTTTACCTGTATCAGTAACACTGATTACAACAGATCTCTGCCCCGATATTTCACTATGCCTGGCTGTAAAATCCGTATCTGCCAAATCATTCTTTCTTCTTCTAAACCTCGCCTCCTGACCTCCCCCTTTGTCCCCCTCCGGAGGGGGATAGGGGAAGGAGACCCCTGTTTCTACAATTATTGTTCCGCTACCTTCCATTGCGTCTTTTGCATTAAGAAAAAGATTTAAGAGTACCTGTTGAAGCATAGCTTCATCCATAAGGATATGCGGCAGGGCTTCATCAAGCCTTATATCAAATGATATACCGATATCTGAAAATTGAGGAGAGAGGAGGGCAACAGAATCCCTGACTGCCTTGTTGACATCCACATCATGCAAAACCACTTGCGACGGTCTTGAAAAATCAAGAAGCCCTCTTACTGTCTTATCAATCCTCCCAATCTCCTTCTCAAGCCTTTCCAGTATTTCCTTTGACTCACTGCTTACTGCTTCATGCTTACTGCTTACTGCTTTTTTAAGTATATCAACATATCCTAACATCGCCCCAAGAGGATTTCCTATCTCATGGGCGATCCCTGCTGCAAGCCTCCCAACGGTTGCAAGTTTCTCAGACCGGACAAGCTCTTCCTGTTTTGCCAAAAGGTCTTTGTTAAGCCTTTCAAGGGTCTTTATCTTTTCTTCAAGCCTGTCAGCCATTATATTAAATGATGAGGCAAAACTGCCTATCTCGCCGCCTGCCTTTATATCAACCCTTTGTTCAATCATTCCACCGGCTATATCTTCAGTAATTTTTCTAAGAAGATTCATGGGCCTTATTATATTTTTAGAAAATATGTATGTAGCAAGGGCTATAATAATAACAGAATCAAACAAGGCATAAAAAAAGATAAACCACCTGAAATTTGCCCCTTCCTCTCTTATATCTGAAAGCGGCATAGAAAATGTTATAGAGCCATCAACACCTTTCGCAGGCGCTGATATTAATAGCTCTTCGCCGATTCCTTCAAACCATCCGCCGCCAACCATTTGTATGTTTAAATTACTCAATAAAAAAATAGTTCTGCCAACAACATCCTTGCTTATCAATAATTCCCTGCCTGTGATAAAAATTGTCTTGCCTTTCTCATCCACGATAACCAAGGTATTTATCACACCATTCTCAGCAGTTTTTGAAATAAAACGTTTAAGGCCGCTCATATTGGCATCTTGGCCTTCTTGAATAAGGGTCTGGATAAAAGTAAGGATAACCTCTGCCTCCTTAGCCTTTCTGAATAAGGCATTCCACTCCAGCATCTTAATACTTAAAAAACCGATAAGCGCTATAGCTCCTACTGTTACAAGTACAATACCGGCAACAAGTTGTGCCCTTATCCCCCACTTATTCTTTATCTTAGCCATATGCCCATTATATACCAATTGATAATCGTTTCTCCAAAAAAGAGAGCCACAACTGCGCCTATGGCAAGAAAAGGGCCAAAGGGTATGGCGTATTTACTGTCTTTGCCTTTTGCCAGCATCAACAAAGAGCCTACAACAGCGCCTGCAAATGAACCTGTAAATATCGTTACGATAACACCTTGCCATCCGAGGAATGCGCCTATCATGGCAAGCAGTTTTATATCCCCGCCGCCCATCCCTTCCCTGCCTGTAACAAGCTGATACCCTGCAGCTATAAGAAATAGGCTTCCGCCTCCGGTCAGTGTGCCGATGACGGAATTTAATATGCCCTGCGGCAAAAAATAAGAAACAAGAAGGCCGATGACAATCCCAGGAAGGCTTATCACATCAGGGATTATCTGATATTTAAGGTCTATAAATGTTATTACAATCAGGCTTGCGGTAAATGCAAAATAGATAAAATATTCTGCAGAAATGCCGAATCTCTTGGATAATGTCACAGAAAAAAGCGCTGTGAGAAGTTCTACAACAGGGTATCTTTGAGAGATTAGGCTTTTACAATTACGGCACCTGCCGAGAAGCATAATATAACTTATGATGGGGATGTTATGATAAAAAGCAATTGGCTTGCCGCAATTTGGACAGGAAGATGGAGGAAATATGATTGATTTGCCTTCTGGAATGCGATGGATACAGACATTCAAAAAACTACCGACTATACTGCCAAAGATGAAGGTCAGGATGTAAGCTAAGGTATCTGGCAATAGAGGGCTCCTTGCAACTTCCGTTATCCGTGTCCGTTGGCCGTGACCGTTAAAGATTTTTTCACAGACACGGAACACGGTCACGGTTCACGGGTTTTTACATCCTCTCCGGCACATATGCCTTTCTCTTTTCCTCAACAAGAGATAGTATATCTGATGCAATCTTCACAGCCTCTTTGGAATCCCTGCTGGAAATAAGCTCTGCTGGTATGCCGCCCGGAAGGCTGTCAGGATAACGTGTTGTCTTATAATATATATCCAGTCTGCTGCTATGTTCAATAACTGATTTAAATTCCTCATCATACGTAAGGCACCTTTCAAGGAGCTCACTGACAGACCTGGTTTCCTTTGCATCTTCTTTATTTATAAATAAAAATGCCCTTAATGCCTTTGCTGCTGACTGCTGCGCCCAAAAACATGTTTGGGCATGAAAACCTCCCTGCTGGCTCCACTGCGCTGCCTTCAAATCATTCTCTGCCTGCCTGAACCATCTGTCCGCCTCTTTTGCCAAACCTTCCATAAAACCTCCGAAATACCGTCTCTCGTGACCGTGAACCGTGACCGTTAAAATTTTCTTCACGGACACGGACAACGGACACGGATAACGGTCTTTATGTTCTATATGCCGCATTTATCTTCACATACTTATACGACAGATCGCTTGCCCAAACTGTCTTTTTGCCTTTGCCCAAACCCATCTCAATTCTTATACAGATATTCTCATTCTTAACGGTCTTTGCCGCATCCTTTTCTCGTCCTGCGTCAAGGCCTTTTAATACAACAGGCACACCATTGAAATATATATTTACCTTTTCTTCTTTCATGTATGCGCCTGAGCGGCCTATTGCCGCAATTATCCTTCCCCAGTTTGCATCCTCGCCAAAGAATGCAGTCTTCACAAGCGGTGAATTCGCAACACTCTCCGCAACCTTTTTTGCGTCGCTGTCTGTCTTTGCGCCGATGACATTAAACTCCAACAACTTTGTCGCGCCTTCGCCGTCCATGACAATCATCTTTGCCAACTGTAAACAAACCCTTTCTAACATCTCACAAAAAAGCGTGAACTGTGAACTGTGAATTGTGAATTGTTTGTTTCCTGCTTTCCCGTTTGCAAGTATCAGCGCCGTATCATTCGTTGATGTATCTCCGTCAACAGTAATAGAGTTAAACGAATTATCAACCGCTTTTTTCAACATCGCTTGTAAAGTCTTTTGCTCTATTGCAGCATCAGTTGCCAGAAAAGCCAACATGGTAGCCATATCCGGACATATCATGCCCGCGCCTTTGGCAATGCCTAAAACAGAAATCTCTTTTCCGCCTATCCTGCATTTTTCAAACGCAAACTTGGGAAAGGCGTCGCTTGTCATAATCGCATGAGCCGCGTCATTCCACCCTTTTGATGAAAGGGACGCAACAAGTTTCGGAATCCCCTTTTCTATTTTGTCAATCTGAAGATTCTGTCCAATAACGCCCGTTGACGAAACCATCGCGAGCCCCTTTTTTATTCCAAGCGCATCTTCAACTGCTATAACCATTCGCGCCGCATCTTCCATGCCCTTTTTGCCTGTGCAGGCATTGGCGTTCCCGCTGTTGATAATCACGGCCTGACAAAATCCCTTTTTCATCCGCCCCATGTCAAGCAAAACAGGCGCGGCCTTGACCTTGTTTTTCGTAAATACGCCTGCCGCAACAGCAGGCACCGCCGAATAAATCAGGGCAAGGTCTTTATTGCCATTTTTTTTGACACCGCACGAAATGCCGGCGGCTTTGAAGCCGGGGACAGAAAAATTTGCGATTTGTGATTTGCGATTTGCGATTTTCATAAACTACTTCCCGCAGCACTTCTTATACTTTTTCCCGCTTCCGCATGGGCAGGGCTCGTTCCTGCCTATCTTCTCCTCCACATGAACCGGTTTTGGCTTTTCTTCTTGCCCCTTGCCTATGCCCCCTTGCCTCTGGCCTTCCGCACCTCTGGAGAGCACAAAGTTCTGCGGTCTTTTTACAGGCTCAAGGCTTGCCACCTCTTCTTCCTTTGCAATCTGTACTTTAAAAAGCCTCTCTGATACTTCCTGTTTCAGCCTGAATATCATATCTGTAAAAAGTTCGAACCCTTCTTTTTTATATTCCTGCAAAGGATTTTTCTGGCCATAACCCCGAAGCCCTATCCCCTCTTTCAGATGGTCCATCGCAAGAAGATGGTCTTTCCACAACGTATCTAAGGTATGAAGCATTACTATTTTTTCCAGATGTCTGAATGGCTCTTCTCCAATTGACCCAGCTTTTTTCTCGTATGTCTTTTTTGCGCATTCAGAAACAGCATCTATCAGCCTGTCTCGCGTTTCTATGGTCTCAAATTCCTTATCGTCAAACTGCATATCAAATTGCTTATAGACCACATCCTTTATTGTCTTCTTATCCCAATCTTCGGGATGGCTTTTTTCATCAACATAAGTAAAGCCTATCTCTTCTGCCACATCCTCTATAAATCCGATAACCATATCCCTCAATCCTTCCTGAGCAAGTATCTGCCGCCTATATTTATAAACCACCATTCTCTGCTGGTTCATTACATCGTCATACTCAAGCAGATGCTTTCTTATGTCAAAATTATGCGCCTCCACTTTTTTCTGGGCATTTTCTATTGCCTTGCTGACAAGACCATGCTCAATCGGAACGTCCTCTTCCATCCCCAATCTATCCATGATGGATGAAATTCTTTCGGAGCCGAATATACGCAGCAGGTCGTCCTCCAGGGAGAGATAGAATCTTGATGAACCAGGGTCGCCCTGCCTGCCTGCGCGGCCCCGGAGCTGATTATCAATCCTTCTTGATTCGTGTCTCTCCGTACCGATGATATGCAAGCCGCCGAGTTCAATCACCTGCTTCTTTTCTTCCTCACAAAGCTGCCTTGCGGCATCTAACGCATATTTATATGCATCGGTTGTATCATCTTTTCCTGCCTTTTGCGCGGCCATTGCCTCAGAATTTCCGCCGAGTATAATATCCGTTCCCCTTCCGGCCATGTTAGTTGAGAGTGTTACAGCGCCCACCCTCCCTGCCTGAGATATTATCTCTGCTTCTTTTTCGTGGTGTTTCGCATTTAACACATGATGTTTGACGCCGTGTTTGCCAAGAAGGTTCGCCAGCCTTTCTGATTTTTCAATGGATATGGTGCCGACCAGAACAGGCCTCCCCTTTTCGTGCCATTCCTTTATCTCTCGTATGACTGCATTGAATTTTTCTTTCTCGGTCTTATAGATTAAATCAGAATGGTCAGCCCTGCCCATAGGTTTATTAGGAGGCATAATCATTACTTCAAGCTTATAAATTGCATGAAACTCAGATGCCTCTGTGTCTGCTGTGCCTGTCATGCCTGACAGCTTGTTATACATCCTGAAATAGTTTTGAAAGGTAATAGTAGCAAGGGTTTGGTTTTCATTTTCTATCTTTGCCTTTTCCTTTGCCTCAATTGCCTGATGAAGCCCGTCGCTCCAGCGCCGGCCAGGCATGAGCCTCCCGGTAAACTCATCCACGATAATAACCTGATCTTCCTTTACAATATAGTCTACATCCTTACGAAAAAGCACATGCGCCCGTAATGCCTGATTTACGTGGTGAAGAACCTCAATATATCGCGGGTCGTATAAATTCTCTATATTCAGCAAATGCTCAACCTTTTCTATCCCTTCTTCAGTCAATATAACCTGCCTTGCCTTTTCATCTACGGTAAAATGCGCATCTTTTTTAAGGCCTGGTATTATCCTGTCTATCGTGTAATATTTATCCGTTGATTCCTCAGCAGGGCCTGAGATAATCAGCGGTGTCCTTGCCTCATCGATAAGGATGCTGTCCACTTCGTCAACTATTGCATAGTTAAGCTCTCTCTGCACATAATCTTCAAGAGAAAATTTCATATTGTCCCGCAGATAATCAAAACCGTATTCGTTGTTTGTGCCGTAAGTAATATCAGCCTGATATGCCTCTTTTCTGCTGCACGGCCTCAGATGGAAAAGCCGCTCATCACTCCCTGAATAGGTCGGGTCATACAAAAATGACGCATCGTGCTGTATTACGCCGATTGATAAACCGAGACTGTGATATATCGGCCCCATCCACTGGGTGTCTCTCTTTGCAAGATAGTCATTTACGGTAATAAGATGACATCCTCTGCCTTCCAGCGCATTCAAATATAATGGCAACGTTGCAACAAGGGTCTTGCCTTCCCCTGTCTTCATCTCTGCAATCTTGCCCTGATGCAGCACTATCCCGCCCAAAAGCTGAACATCAAAATGCCGCATGTTCAGTTTCCGCTTGGATACTTCTCTCACAACAGCAAATGCCTCCGGCAATATATCATCCAGCGTCTCGCCTTGTGCAAGCCTTTCCTTGAATTTTGGCGTAAGCGCCGCAAGTTCAGCGTCCTCAAGCTTTTTCATATCCGGCTCAAGGCTGTTGATTTTTTCAACAACAGGCTGTATCTTTTTAAGCTCCCTTTCATTCCTGCTTCCAAATATCTTTTTTAAAGTTGCGCCTAACATGATTTTAAATTCTCCCTCTCTATTTATAGTCGCAAGTTATAAGTTATAAGCCGCAAGTAAAAACTTGGAACTTGCATCTTGAATCTTGTGGCTTCGTTTTTTATAACATACCCTTAAATATTATTCCACCATTAACCTTTCTAAAACTCTCAAACATTTCTCTGTTGCCCCTTTATTGGCCTCCACTACGCTGTATGCAGCATTGCCAATATTTTGCCTATAGGTTTCATCCAATAACAACTCTCTTATATTCTCAAATAATGTTTCTTCGCTATTTACCCGTATAGCTCCGCCTGCAGATTCAAGCATCTCTGCCATTTCAAGACAGCTCTTTATAGATGGACCGTAAATCACTGGCTTCCTATAAAGCGCCGGCTCCATAAGATTATGCCCGCCGATATTTACAAGAGTCCCACCGACAAAGGCTGCTGTGGCAAGACTGTATATCATGGAAAGCTCTCCGATAGTATCCAGAAGGATTACGTCATGGGAGGCAGGGGGCTGGAGGCGGGAGGCGGGAGTTACAGCAGTTCGTCTTACAACAGCAAGTCCTTTCTCTCTGACAAGTTTCTCCACTTCATTAAATCTCTCCGGATGCCGCGGTGCAAGTATTAATTTTAAATTCGGAAACTCATGCTTAAGCCTTTGAAAGACATTTAATATAATCTCTTCCTCGCCTGCGTGCGTGCTTCCTGCAACAACTATTTTATCGCTATCCTTTATACCAAGCCCTTGCATAAAAGCCTCTCTCTCAGAAAGATGCCAAAGAGGGGGTGTTATATCAAACTTCATATTGCCGGTTAGCATAACCCTCTGCGCTTCTATTCCTAATGCTATTGCCTTATCGCTGTCTTTTTTTGTCTGGCTTAAAAAAGCAGATATATTCTTAAAGATTCTTATAAAGAAGAAACCAAACAGCTTATATCTTTCGAAAGAGCGGTCTGATATTACACCATTTACAATTAATACAGGGACTTTATCTTTTTTCAAAACCCTCAATATGTTCGGCCATATCTCTTTTTCTACCACTACAAAGACACTGGGTTTTATTAACCTTACAATCTTATTAACAACCCAGTTAAAATCTAAGGGAAAATATATAAGACTGTCAATCCATTGGCAGCCTTCTTTCTCAGCAACTGCATTACCAGTGGGTGTAACTGTAGAAAATACAACTTTTCTATCCGGATGTTTTTCCTTTAAAAGCCTGACAAGCGGCAGGACAGCTTTGGTCTCGCCGACAGAAACTGCATGGAACCAAACAATTTTTTTCCCATGGCACTCAGCACAGCCGGCAAAAAGGTTTTTTAGTTTTTCTTCTCCTATAAAACCAAATCTCTCCCAAATGCCCTTTCTGTATTTGCCGACAAAGAGCATCTTAAAAAGGAAATATGGCAGAAGGAGAACAAGGGAAAGATGAAGAAGGATGTCGTAGAGGAGATACATCAGAATTTAGAATGAGGTTAAAGGGTAGAGGTCGGAGGCAAGAACTTAGAAGCATGTTAGAGGTGTGAGGTTTGAGGATGGAGGCGAAAGCATTTGCCTCTAACCTCTATCCTCCTGCCTCCAACTTCTTTTGCCTTTATCCTCTAACCTTAATCCTCTTACCTCCAACGAAATAACTGTCCGCCCTTTCTGTAATTTCCATGAGGCTTTTTTGCAATGCCACCCTCTTTTGCTCCAATTCATCGTCAGTTGCATCATGATTAATAGTTATAATATCGCCGCAGATGAACACGCCTTCTGAGAATGGATAAGGTATGATAAACCCGTCCCAACTCTTAAAAGTTTTTTTTTTGAGGCGCTGAAGCTCATGGGTATTATCGGAAGGTCTGTCAGCTTTGCTAAATGTATTATTCCCATCTGCACATTAAACTTTGGGCCTTTTGGGCCATCAGGCGTTATGGCTATGTCTTTACCTCTTTTGACAGCCTTTAAAAGCCCCTTTACGCCGCCCAACCAGCCCCTCGTAGAAGAGCCTCTGACAGAATCAATATTAAATATCTTTACAGTTCTTGCGATTAACTCGCCATCCTTGTGCTGGCTTACCAGTACGCTTATGCCGCTGCCTTTATACATAATGGGCATCATTAAAAGCCTTCCGTGCCAAAAGGCAATAATCACATTCTTGCCGCTTTGCCAATCATCTCGTATCTTTTCAAAATTGACATATGAAATTCTCATAGTGATGGCAAGAAATTTTATCAGCAATGACGCCAAAAACGGCGCTATGGCGATAGTAAGCTTATTTAATATATTCTTCATAACAAAAATCGTGCATAAGGTTTGAGGCAAATGATTATACCTCCAACCTCTAACCTCCAACCTCTAACTCACTCCCCTGAAACTGCATCTTATAAATACGAGAGTATTCTCCGCCAAGCCTTAACAGCTCTTCATGCCTTCCCATCTCTTTTATTCCGCTGTCAGCCAATACAATAATCCTGTCTGCATTCCTCACTGTAGAAAGCCTGTGAGCTACAACAAAGGTGGTTCTTCCATGCACAAGATTATTCAATCCCTTCTGAACTTCCATCTCTGACTCAGTATCCAAAGATGATGTTGCCTCATCTAAGATAAGAATAGGCGCATTCTTGAGAATTGCCCTTGCAATGGAGAGCCTCTGCCTTTCGCCGCCTGAAAGCCTGACGCCGCCTTCGCCGATTATCGTATCATATCCCAGCGGCAGTCTTCTAATAAAGACATCGGCATTGGCGGCCTTTGCAGCATTTATTATGTCAGCCTCATTTCTTTCAACATCTCCATAGGCAATGTTCTTCTTTACAGTATCGTTAAATAAAACAACCTGCTGCGACACGATCGCAATTTGGGCCCTGAGCGAATCTTTAGTTACATCTCTGATGTCGGCGCCGTCAAAAAGTATAGCCCCTTCAGTCACATCATAAAATCTTGGAAGGAGGTTTACAAAGGTAGTCTTGCCAACGCCGCTTGTCCCAACTATTGCGATAATCTCTCCCTTTCTCAGTTTGAGATTAATGCCTTTCAAAACCCACTTGTCGCCATATCCGAACGATACATCGTGAAATTCAATGCTATGTTGTATGCTGTCAATCCTCTTTGCATTCCCTTTATCCTTTGTTTCTTGAGGGACATCCAAAAGCTCAAATACCCGCGCTGCTGCTGCAAGACCTTGCTGGATATTCATATTAACGCCATTGAGCGCCTTGATTGGTTGATACAGCATAAGAACTGCCGCAAAGAAAGATATAAAGTCTTCGGGTTTCAATGTGTTGTTCTGAATTCTGTATGCTGCATACCATATGGTAATCGCAAAGCCGATTGCCCCAAACATCTCCATAAGCGGCGATGCAATAGCCCTTACTTTTATTGACTTCATTCTGAACCTTGAAAACCTTTCATTCTCCTTGCCAAACATAAGCTCCTCATACTTTTCCATGCAGAATGCCTTTACAATCTTTATGCCGGCTATTGCCTCGTGCAAAAGCGTTGTCATGGCGCCCATGCTTGCCTGACCCTGTGTAGAGACCTTGCGCATCTTCTTGCTAAATCTCACCATGGGATATATGGCAAGCGGAAATGCGATAAAGGTTGCTGCTGCAAGCTTCCAGTCCTTTCCTATGACTACTGTGGCCAGCGCTATAATCGTAAGGCTCTCTCGAAGCAATGTCGCCACTGAATCTGCTGCTGTATTTTGCAGCATACCCACATCATTGGTAACCCTTGACATCAATGCGCCTGTTGAGTTTTTGGTAAAATAAGAAATCGGAAGATTGAGGATATGCTTATAGAGAAACTGCCGTATATCGGCAACTATCCTCTGGCCAATATAACCCATAAAATAGGCCTGGCCAAAAAATGACAAACCTTTCACGAGGGCAACAAGAATGATGACCATAGGCACTACTACAAGCATCTGCGCCCTATCGAAGGTGAAGATGTCAAGCGGGATAAGCCTGATTGTATTGTCTGTATTATTGGCAAACAGAAATTTAAGGACAGGCCCTACAAGATAGGCAAAGGCGCCGTTGGAAAGCGCAAGGGTTATCATAAAGCATACTGCCAATGCCAATTGCGCCCAATAGTGAAGCAGAAAATTCAAGAGACGAAGATAGAGTTTCATAATGATTAAAAGTTTGAAGTTGGAAGTTGGAGGTTGGAGGTTTTGCCTACAGCCTCAATCCTCCTACTTCTAACATAATGCATAATCTTTTCTGCCGCATTCCTTGATGCGTCAACTTTGCCTATCTTGTTTTTAACCTCTTTAAGTTCATAAACCATTTTCTCTCTTGTATCCCGATCCTTTAAAATCCTTAAAATATTCTCTGCAAGAGCAGAAGGAGTAGCCTCCTTCTGGATAAGCTCCGGCACTATCCTTCTGCCGGCCACAATATTGGGAAGTCCTACATCATCAATATGCACAAACAACCTTCCGAAGATAGCAGTTAAAAACGAGAGTTTATAAACAATAACCATTGGAACTTCCATCAAGGCGGTTTCAAGCGTTGCTGTTCCGGACGCAACAATTGCAGCATCAGAAGCCCTGAGCGCCTCGTAACATTTTCCCCTCACAATTCTTATCTGAATATTATCATGAATAAAACTCTTTATGAAATTATCCTCTATCGTATCTGCTGCCGGCAAAACAAATTGAACATCCGGCATCTCTTTCTTTATCACAGAGGCAGCCGAAATCATGACAGGAAAAAGCCTTGCAACCTCCTGTCTTCTGCTGCCCGGCAAGAGCGCTACTGTTTGACATTGAACCATTCCAAGTTCAGCCAATGCATCTCCTTTAGAAAGCCGGCATGATACTGCGGCAGACAGCGGATGGCCGACATATTCTACATCCACACCCATCTTCTTGTAAATATCTACTTCAAACGGAAAGACAACAAGCATCTTGTCAATAAGCCTTGCTATCTTTTTAACCCGCCCTCTCCTCCATGCCCACACCTGAGGGCTTATGTAATATATTACAGGAATCTTCCTTTTTTTAGCCTCTTTTGCGACATGCAGATTAAAATCCGGATAATCTATAAGCACAACAACATCCGGCCTTCTTTCATCAAGCGCCTTTTTGAGTTTATTAAATGCGGCATAGAGCCTGCCAAGCTTGCGAATAACCTCTGAAATTCCGACTACCGCAAGCTCCCTTGCATCTTCAATTGCATCAAATCCAAGGGACTTCATTTTCTCTCCGCCAACACCGCAAAATACGAGAGATTGGTCTATCTCTTTTAATGATTTTATCAGATTTGAGCCATGCAAATCTCCTGATGCCTCGCCTGCGACTATGAGTATATTGCCTGACATGATTTAGTTCTCTATCTCTCCATCGGAAAAAATGTCATGCCCGCAAAAGCGGGCATCCAGTAACATATTAAAAACTCAAGCAGCCTTCCCTGTCTTGTGACGCTTTGCAAAATATTCTCCGGCAGAAATTGACTTACCCTTGACCTTCTTTGCTTCCTCAATCAGGGCTATATCAATAAGGTCTTCTCTTAGCATAGGGTCGCTTATTACCTTTGCAAGAAAAGCCTCTTGTTCATTGGTTTAAAGCGCCTTAAAGGCTGTAAAAAAGACTTCTGCTGTTGCTTGGTTTGTTTGCATATATTTCGCCTCCCTGTTGCCTACATTACCCTAAACCTTTTATAAAATCAATTGCTGCAATGACAAGGGTTTTTCTTTTTGTGGAGTTTGAGCCTGTAGGGTGGGCTTTGCCCGCCATTTTTCAAATCTATTCTGGTGGGCGCAACCCGGTCTAACTTTTACAAAACAAGCACTGCCTTATCAAGACCTTTAAAGTGCGCATCACTGGTTATTACAATACAGTTGTTTTCTAATGCAGTTGCATAAACGATTGCATCAGCCATTGGCAAGGCATATTTAAGACTCAAATCTGCGGCCAAAAGGGCAAGGCTCTCATTAAGCGAAATAATTTTTGTTTTGTTCATTAAAGACACTGCAAGCAGGGCATCTTCCTCTGTTCGTTCCTTTTTACTTTTTTATAAACTTCATAAAGCACAATGGAAGGCGTTATGATTTTTGCGGCGTCTTTGAAATATTTGGAGTATTGCGCAGAGAAACGGCCGTCTGTAAAAAATTCAATCCATCCGGATGAATCTATCACAAACATTATCTTTCCTCATCCTCTCTTATGTCCGTTGTATCCATGCCTTTTAAAAAGCCCTTGAAGGCATTCAGAGGTTTTACAGGAATCAGGTGAACTACCCCTCCCTTCACAACAACAGTCAGTTTCTGGCCGCTTTTGAGATGAAGCATCTCACGGACATCTTTCGGTATCACTACCTGATATTTTGGCGATATTGTCGTTGTTGTCATTTATCCCCCTTTTTTCTTATCGATAGCGAAATTGTAAAACAAAAGCGGCGTATAGTCAATAAATTGCTCTATTTTGTCAGCAACACATAAACTGTCCTTTTTATAGCACATGAATTGTCCTATTGTATGGTTTCCTAAATTTCAAGGAGGAGACCATGAAACG
>MGRL01000006.1 GCA_001798165.1 Deltaproteobacteria bacterium RIFCSPHIGHO2_02_FULL_43_33 | reverse complement strand
AGCTTTATCAATCCTTAACGAGGAAATAGAGCACGAATCCTGGTTCTCTGAATTCCTGGGCGAGGGGCCCTCTGGACACTTTCTGCGTAGAGGTGAGACCTCTCCCTTTGTGTCCAAGTTCCTGAAGTAGGATCGGGATCGGACAAAAGGATGTCTGATATACACTTGAGCCTCCTCATGTCTCTCAAACTCTTATGGAGAAGCGAAGATTTAGAAAAAAAGAACTTGAACAATACAATGGCAAGGATGGTGTCTCGACATTTATTTCCTACAAGGAAAAGATATACGATGTATCCAGCAGTTTCCTGTGGCAGAACGGAAAGCATCAGGCCCTGCACGATGCTGGCGTAGATTTGACTCACTGCCTTGGGCAAGCGCCGCATGGTGAGGAATTGCTTGAAAGGTTTCCGATAGTTGGAACACTACAGGAGTGTTGAGCAATATACTATTATAAGGAGGATATCATATGAAAATCATAAAGGGTTTAACAGCTTTGATTATCGTGTTTGCGATAAGCATGATTGTAGCTTCCAATATAATTGCTGAAGAGAAAAAGGAAATGCAGTCACAACCGGAGTATGTCTTGTTGACACAGTCTGAAATTAAATGGGTTGAGGGGCCGGCCTCCCTTCCTCCTGGTTCCAAGGTCGCCGTATTGGAGGGAGATCCGAAACAGGCAGGCTTGGTTACGATGCGCCTTAAGTTTCCTCCTCACTACAAACTTGCGCCTCATACACATCCGGCTGACGAGCGCGTGACTGTTATATCAGGAACATTATTTTTCGGCATGGGAGACAATGTAGACGCTAAGAAGGCCAAGGCATTAAAGGCAGGAAGCTTCTTTATTATGCCTCCCAATACAGGCATGTTCGGCTGGACCGGAAATAAAGAAACAATAATTCAACTCAATGTGATGGGGCCGTGGGGAATTAACTATATTAACCCTGCGGATGATCCAAGAAAGAAATAAAGCGGGAGGCAATGTGGCGATACCGCGAATAACCAAAGAAGAGCTTAAAATAAAGATGGATAAAAAAGAGGATTTGGTAATTTTGGATGTTCGGGCAGCGGATTCCTATAATACCAGCAATCAGAAGATTAAAGGAGCTGTGCGCATAACCCTTGATGAGCTGGAAAGGGATATTAAAAAGATTCCTGCAGGCAAAGAGATAATTGCCTACTGCACCTGAACAAATGAACACTCCAGCGCCCGTGCGGCACAGATACTATTAAGCAAGGGTTTTAAGAATGTGAGACCTCTTTTAGACGGATTTTATGCCTGGTTAGATGCTGGATACCCTGTAGAACCAAAATAGAAACGAAAAGACCTCCTTGTTTAAATTTAAACAAGGAGGTCTTTTTTATTTACAGGTACATTGCGCTGACTTTTTATTGCACCCGCTGCACACACCGTTTTTAATCGGTTTACCGCATTTTGCACACGGTGAACATCCGCATGTTTGACACATCTTAATCACCTCCTCTGAAATTCATATACAAGTATTATCACAAAATTAGGAGGTGTCAAGAGGGCGCTAATTTATATTTATGTTTCTACTCTTATATTTATCCCTTTCTCTTTCAGAAATCTTTTTGCCTGCGGGATAGTAAACTCGCCAAAATGAAATATTGAGGCCGCAAGCACAGCATCTGCCTTGCCTTCTGTAAATGCGAGATAAAGATGCTCCAATTGCCCTGCGCCGCCTGACGCAATTACAGGTATTGATACGGTCTGCGAGATATTAAAGGTAAGGTCCAAATCATAACCCTCTTTTGTGCCGTCTTTGTCCATACTGGTCAATAGTATCTCTCCAGCGCCCAGCCCTTCAACCTTTTTAGCCCAGAGCACAGCATCTATCCCCCTGTTCTTGCGGCCGCCGTGGGTATATACATCCCATGCAGGGACAAGGGCTGCTTGGCTCGGGGTGTAATATTTAAAGGTTTCTCCCATATTGCTGGTATCTGCCATATCCCATTTTGCCTCTCTTTTCTTGGCATCTATGGCAACAACAATGCACTGGCTTCCAAACCGCTCAGATGCCCTTTTTACAAACTCCGGGTCTTCTATAGCTGCAGTATTTATAGAAACCTTGTCAGCCCCTGCATGGAGCAGTTCTTTTATATCCTCTAATGTCCTTATGCCGCCGCCAACGGTCAAGGGCATGGAAACCTCTGCAGCTGTTCTTTCTACAATACCAATCATAATATTCCTTTTTTCATGGGATGCAGTTATGTCCAGATAAACCAATTCGTCAGCCCCCTGCTCTTCATATGCCCTGGCGCACTCCACAGGGTCGCCGGCATCTCTTAATTTGACAAAGCTGATGCCTTTTACAACTCGGCCGTCTTTTACATCAAGGCAGGGTATGATTCGTTTGGTAAGCATGGGTTAGAAAGAGCAGGTTAAGGTTGAGGTTAAGGTTAAGATATTTCCTCAACCTGTCTCTCCTCTTAACCTCAACCTGTTTTTAAAATGGTACATCTTCCTCTACTGGGGAGGATTCTGATACTACGTTGCTCTCACCAACGGTTGCCGGACTTGCTGTATCATCCACCTTGCCCAGCATCTGCATCGTGTTGGCAACTATCTCTGTCATATACTTTTTGTTTCCGTCTTTATCATCCCAACTTCTGGTTTGTATCCTGCCCTCAATATAAACCTGCTTCCCCTTTACAAGGTATTCGCCGCATATCTCCGCCAGCTTGCCAAAGGCAACTATTCTGTGCCATTCTGTTTTCTCCTGTTTTTGGCCATCCTTGTCCTTATAATTCTCGCTGGTAGCCATTGTAAAATTTGCTATCGCTGTTCCGTTAGGCGTATATTTTATCTCAGGGTCTTTCCCGAGCCTTCCCACCAATATAGCCTTATTTACCCCTGCCATATATTTTTACCTCCTCTTTTCCTTTTAATCTTTTAGCCTCTTTATCTTTTTATATCCTCATTGGCATTACCACATATAAGTAACCTGCTGCAGTGGCTGATTTTAATATTGCAGGGCTTTCACGGTCTTTCAGTTCTATCACAACCTTATCGGCATCGATCACTCCCAGGGCCTCCATCATATATGTGGCATTAAAACCGACATCCATTTCATCATTTTTATAATCTACATTTATCTCTTCCCGTGCTTCTCCTACATCCGGATTGCTTGAGGAGAGTTCTAATTTTCCTTTTGAGATACCAAATTTGACGCCTCTCCCTTTTTCCATGGATAACAAAGACACCCTTTTTAAAGAACTTAACAAGTCTATCCTCTCTAAACCTATCTTCTTATCGTTGCCCTTTGGTATAACCTGTTTATAATCAGGAAATTCACCATCTATAAGTCTTATAACCACAATAGTGCCATCTTTTTTTACAATCATATTGTTCACTGTAAAGGCCAGCGAAATGGCGCCCTCTCCGCTTTCAAGAAACTTCTTCAGCTCAAGAATCCCCTTCCGCGGCAATATAACGCCCTTGTCAAGCTTCGGCCACTCGCTGCTCCTCTCTATCAATGCCAGACGATGGCCGTCCGTTGCCACCATCCTAATATTCGCCCCATCTTTTTCCACAAATACGCCATTTATATTATATCTTGTCTCATCGGTAGAGGCAGCAAACACAGTCTTCTCTATCATATCTTTCAATACATCCGGCGCTATCCTGAACAACTCCCCTTCATCATAGGCTGGAAATGACGGGAATTCATCTACGGGAAGGCCGACTATATTAAATTTCGCCTTCCCGCTCTTTATGATTATCTTCCCGCTTCCCTCAGCAGAGATATCTATCTTATCTTCCGGGGCCTCTTTTATTATCTCAAAAAGCTTTCTTGCATTTATTGTTATATTCCCTTCTTTTGCCACCACTGCATCGCACTGGTCTTTTATTGACACCTCCAGGTCTGTTGCCATAACTTCTATCTTACCGCGCTTTGCAGTTATCAAAATATTTGCCAGTATCGGCATAGTATTTCTTTTCTCAACAACCCCCTGCGCCCTTTGCAGTATCTTTAGAAAAACATCTCTCTCTATTTCAAATTTCATATAGTCACCCCTTTCTTTTTATACTCTTAAATATATAATTTAATAGTAGTAGTTGTAGTATCTGTTTTTTCTGTGGAAAACATTTCATCTGTAAGAATTTATTAAGTAATTAAAACATGTTTACCTGTGAAAAAAACAAAACATATTCACAATATAAAAAATAGAAAATATTTTTAAGAAAATAATACTTTAATTTACAATATAATACTCAACCTTTCCACAAGTTATTAGCCATTATCTAAAAGATTTTTTATAGAGGCCACATTCCTCCTCTGTTCATGGTCTTTTTCTATTATAGATTTGACCTTATTGAAAGCGTGTATGACAGTAGAATGGTCTTTATTGCCAAAGGCTGTCCCTATTTCCGGAAAGGAAGACTTGCAATACTCCCTTACAAGATACATTGCTATCTGTCTCGGCAGAACAAGTTTTTGAAGCCTCCTTTTTGATTTTAGATCAGCCATATTTATGTTAAAAAAAGAGGCAACGACCTTTTGAACCCTGTCTATGGTAATTGTCTTTACCTTGTTATCCCTGATAATGTTTTTTAGTGTATCTTTGACCATAGGCAACGTAATCTCTTTGCCTGATAAAGAAGATACTGCGATTATCCTGGCAAGATAGCCTTCTAACTCCCTTATATTGGAGCCGCCTGCAGATGCAAGAAAATGAGTAACATCATCCGGGAGAGTAACAGAGTCCAAGGCGGCCTTTTTCTGTAGAATAGCCATCTTTGTTTCCATATCAGGCGGTTGGATATCAACAATCAAACCCATCTCAAAGCGGCTTCTGAGCCTTTCCTCTAAGCCGTCGAGGTCCTTCGGATACTTGTCGCTGGTAATTACGATTTGCTTGCTGGCCTCGTATAAGGTGTTGAATGTGTGAAAGAATTCCTCCTGCGTCCTCTCCTTTCCCCCTGCCCAAAACTGGACATCGTCTATAAGCAGAAGGTCTGTCCGCCTGAATTTGTTCCTAAAATCATCCATCTTATTGCGGCCCATTGCGCTGATAAACTCATTCATAAACCCTTCAGATGTATAGTAGCATATCTTTGAAGAGATATTTTTCTGAAGTACCCTGTGTCCGATAGCCTGAAGGAGATGGGTTTTTCCCAAACCCACGCCGCCGTATACAAAAAGGGGATTGTATTTATTTGAAAATTGGTTGGCAACAGCAATACACGCAGCGTGAGCCAGCTGATTATCCTTTCCCACAACGAAATTTTCAAAAGTATAATTTGGGTTAAGATATGTATTAGTAATAATCCGTTCAGCTGTAGCAACAGCCGGTAAATGAGGCATTAAAGCGGCTGCAGTGGTGCGATGGGATGCAGTTTTTCCTATCCGCCAAACAATGGAATATTCTCGCTGACTTACCTTTGTAATGGATTCTTGTATGAGCGGGAGGTAGTGATCTTTTAGCCATTCCAGAAAGAAACGATTTGGAACCTCCAACTCTAAGGAGGTTTCATTACACCCTGTTACAAGGATGGGTTTAAACCATGTATTGAAATGTTGACTGGATATTCGGCCTTTAATGGTTTCAAGGCAATTTTTCCAGATATCAACTGTAGTTGTAGTCATAAAAAGACACCGGCGAAAGATATTCACAGAGTTATCAACAGTTGTTGATAAGTATTTGCTAACTGTAGAGGGTGGCCACTTTACCAGAGTTGTCTTCACTTTTCAAGAGGTATTTTTTACCAGCAGGAACTAAGGATACAGACCTCGTACAGCGCTGGCCTCAGCCACACGGCCAACCCCTAAAATCATTGCTGCTATTCTCATGTCCACCTTTTTATCTTGGGCTATTGTCAGGACATGCTTAAAGGCCTTGGTCATAATGCCCTCTAATCTCTTCTGAATCTCGTCTTCATGCCAAAAATATCTCTGAATGTCCTGCACCCACTCAAAATACGAGACAACAACACCGCCTGCATTCGCCAGGATGTCAGGCAGCACAAGCACACCCTTGTCATTGAGTATTTTATCTGCCTCGCGGGTTGTTGGGTCATTAGCGCCTTCGGCAATAATTCGGGCTTTGACATTATTTGCATTTTTTGAGTTTATCTGGCCCTCTACAGCAGCAGGAATAAGTATATCGCACTTAAGTCCCACCAGCTCATCTATGGAAACCTGCTCCGTATCTCTGAAGTTAGACAGAGATTTTTTTTCAGCCTTATGTTTCTTTACAGCCTTTATATCAATGCCCTTTGAATTATAGATGGCAGCCTTGGAATCTGCAAGGCCCACTATCTTCATGCCTTTTTCAGATAAGATATCTGCCGCTGCCGCGCCTACATTGCCAAAACCTATGATCGAAACAGTGAGTTCTTTTTGTGAAAGACCAAGATGTTTTATGCCCTCCAGTAAAACTGTTACAAGGCCCTGGGATGTGGCCGTTTTTCTGCCCAATGAGCCGCCGATACACACAGGCTTTCCCGTAACAACACCAGGCACAGAGTACCCCTTTATCATAGAGTATGTGTCCATTATCCAAGCCATTACCTGCTCGTCTGTATACATGTCAGGCGCAGGTATGTCGGATTCAGGGCCTATGAGCATAGCTATCTCATGGGTATACCTGCGGGTCATTCTTTTTAATTCATCGCGGCTCATCTTTGTTGTATCGCAGGCAACGCCGCCTTTAGCGCCGCCGAAGGGCAAATCTACAACAGCACACTTCCAGGTCATAAGTGCGGCAAGGGTTATTATTTCATTTAAAGTAACATTGGGATGATACCTTATGCCGCCTTTGGCAGGACCCCGCGCAGTATTGTAATGCACCCTGTAGCCCTCAAAATATTTAACCTCGCCATTGTCCATCCTCACCGGCAGGGTTACTATTAAGGAGCGGCGCGGGCAGCGAAGCCTGTTGTAAATTGCAGGGGGAAGCTTCAGGTATTTATTTACATCCTCAAGTCTGTCCAGAACCTCTTGGAAAGAGTTATTGTTGGCCATTTAAACCTCGCTCAAAAATGTTTGTCGCGGATTAAGGGAGCGCTAAAATTAAAATCCACTCCAGGGTAATTGTCAAGAAATTTGTTTTATTTTTTGTGACTATCTGGTATTGAAGAGTATATGATAAGAAGCTGGTTTGAGGTAATAGCTGCCGGGCCTGCAAAAACAGCAGAGAAAGTGACTGCGATTTTAATAGATAGAGGAAGCCCAGGCGTATGGGAAGACGAACAAGATGGCAAGAGGATTCTCAAGGCATATATCCCTGCTGATTCGTCTCTCAACAGGAAAAAGATTGACCTCAATAAAGAGCTTAAAAAATATGGCTGGACCAGCACCGTTAGCTTGTTTGAAAATCAGGATTGGCTTACAAAATGGAAGGAGCATATCAAACCAATCAGGATTTCCCAACGACTGATAATAAAACCGACATGGAAAAAGGTTGCGCGCAAACCCGTAAGGATAATCGTAGAAATAGACCCAGGCATGGCATTCGGCACAGGTTCTCATGCATCAACCATGATGTGCCTTAAGGCAGCGGATAGGTTTGCCAATGTAATCAAGGGCAGCAGCATCCTTGATGTTGGAACAGGCTCAGGGATTCTTGCCATAGTTGCTGCCAGGCTTGGCGCTAAACAAGTGGTCGGCATTGACATAGACCCAGAGGCCCTAAAAGTTGCAAGAGAGAATGTCAGGCTGAATAATGTGAACAAAAAGGTCATACTAAGCACAAAACCATTGGAAAAAATTAATGGCAAGTTTTCAGTAATCTTTGCAAATATAATTGCTGAGGAGCTTATAAAGATTGCAGACCTTCTCAAAGCGAAGATGGTTGATAACGGGTTCTTAATCTTGTCAGGTATATTGCAGGAAAGGGCTGATGAAGTTATGCCGGTGTATAAGGGGTTAGGATTTAGGTTTTTTAAGGCTTATACAAAGGGCGAGTGGGTGTGCTTGATATTTCTGAAAAATATATTGCCTGTCTCAAGGAGCCATAGACGCACTACACAAAGATCACATCCTATATTAGCTTCTCGGTAAAACTTGTCCTTGCAGGTAGTAAGCGGGGATAGTGGTCGTTAATACCCTGACAGATTTATTTTGCTGCCACATAGTAATAAATAGTAATAAAATTGGCTTGACAGGCAAATAAAGAATAAAGAAAGAATAAGAATAAAGGGGACAAAAAGAATAAAGCAAAAAATAAAGGAAAAATAAAAATAAAGAAATGGACAGCGACCATTATTTGCGAATGGTCAATTTGCTAATAGCGTTGTCACTTCTACTAAATGATGTTTCTTGCGGGCTTCATCCACAATCTCTTCCACCTTTCCAGCAATAACATCTTCAATCCAATCTGCGCCGCACTGTGAGCATACAGTTGCAGGCACATCTCTTACCACAACCACCCCGAATCCCAAATCTACGGTAACTGTGGTTTTCCCCCTTTTTTTGGCGCTGCCGCACAACGGGCATCTATCAGGCGATGTCGTTATTTTCACTTTTGCCTCCTTGCCTTATAATCTGACTCAAAATATTCTAAATCAGGTTTATATGCTGTAATGACAAAACACCGTCCTGTTAAAGAATCAAATGCTGCAACTACATGGAGAGGTTCGCCTTTAACCCACTTTATTGCCCCCTCACCCTGCCTCTCCCACAAAGTGAGGGAAAATCAAATAACATATCCCAATATTTTTTGTTCGTATTAGACTATGAGATATAAAAGACTATCTCTTTCTTACAAAATAGAGCCATGCATTCAATCCGCAGAGAAAGAGAGTAAATATAAGAATTAAGGAACGGGAAAGCTCGATATATACCATCTTTTCCACATAATAGATTATGAATGAGCCTGTGTAGGCTAATGCAGGGGCATGTTTTGACCTTAACCAGAACTCAAGGTGAGTAAGGGGGCAATACCAGTCAAATATCTGGATAATGAAGGCAAAGGCAAGACCTGAGATATGAAAAATCCTTACAGCCCTATTCCTTATCCCCCAAAATGCACCGAAGAACAGGAACAATATCCATAGGAAGTGGACAAGGACGACTATATCCGCAAAGACCTTGTAAAACATTCATCTTGTTGTAATCATTAGGAAGCAAAGACAGGGACAGCTGTCCCCCATATTCCCCAGCTTTATCCCCTCAACCATGCCGAGCAAAACAGTATCCCGACAGCCATAATAATAGCTGCCAGTTGGAATTTCATCTTCTGCGGCGTGGGGTTGTCAATACAGTGCTGCGCTTGCGTTTTTCTTGAAGCCAAGACATTCACAGTATAGATAGTAAAAAGACCGATTGCAAGGACGAGTTTTATCCAGAGGGCAATTATTGCCGGGGTTACAATCCCTGCGGATAGAGCTGGCATATAACGGCTTAAGTTTATAGAGCCTGTGATAATCAAAACACCTATCATGATACCCACAAGGGTTCTGAAACGGCTGTGAATATTGTTAATAAGCTCTGCCCTCCCATGTGCAGGACTGCAAGACTCTTTTTTAGCGCCCATGATAACGGGCCGCAACACAGCGACCAGAAAGAGCATTCCGCCTACCCAAATAACTGCTGCGAGAAGATGAAGCCATAAAGCTATTGTAAAAACCATTTTATTATAATTCCTTACTTTAAAATATGGATTGGCTGAATGAATGGATAAAAAACAAGGTGATGAGGTAACATGAAAAACTATTACTCTATAATATCCAACTCTATCGGTTCTACTTTAACGCCTTTATCAGTAAGAAATTTAACAGCCTTATCTATTTCAGCAGGTTCACCTTCTATTTCAACTGCAACAAGTCCAAGCTTGTCTGAGGTGCTTGCCTGTCGGACATTAGTTACAACTTTATAACGTTTGCCAACCTCATAGATGAATGGTTCTTTGATAAGCTCTGGCGGATATGTGAGATAGAATCGCTTTTTCAAAGTAATCCTCCAGCAATGGCAGGAATGATGGAAACCTCGTCGTCTGCCTTAAGCGCTGTATCTATATTATTTTTAAATCTTATATCCTCGTCGTTGACATAGATATTAACAAACCGTCTGAGTTTACCCTCGCCTTCGCATATCCTCTCTTTTAACCCTGGATAATGTCTTTCAATATCCTCTATGACATCTTTTACAGTCTTGCCTTCCGCAGAAATCTCATCCTGCCCATTGGTCAGTTTTCTCAGCGGTGTTGGAATCCTTACCTTTACAGCCATCGGTTACCTCCGTAATACCGTTGTCCGTGTCCGTTATCCGTGACCGTAAAAGATTTTTGTATTTACGGACACGGTTCACGGTCACGAATCACGGTTTTTTATCGTTTCTCTATCTTCAACCTAAAAAAATCCCCTTCCTTCTTTACCTCAACAATCTTATGCCCTTCTTCCTTTATGCTCTTTGGGACATTCTGAATTGGTTCTCCATCATCTAACACGATCTCTAAAACCTGGCCAACGTCCATAGTCTCAAGCTTGAGCTTCGTCTTTACAAAATTTATAGGACATAAAACACCCCGTAAATCCAATGAATCATCTGCCTTTATATCTGCCATGGTTATACCTTTTCCCATCCTGGTTTTGTATTGGTTTTGAGAGGTTCACCGCTCTTGAAAACTGGCTCCATAAACTTCATATAGCTTTCTATGCCGACCCTGTCAATAGTCTTGCCAATACGTTCTCCCTTTTTACCATTTACTTTATACCATTCAAGGGTTTTTTCTATTGTCTCCGGCACTTTTTCATCAGGGATAAAATTAGCCACATTATTTGCCTCTCTCGGATGCCTGCCATGCCTTCCGCCTATCCTTACAAAGTGGCCATATCTCTTTGCCTGCCATGATTCTGTTGGACACGCCCTTATGCAGTCGCCGCAATAGATGCACTTCTGCGGATCGTATATGGGTTTTCCTGTTTCCGGATGAGACTTAATTGCATCTTCCTTACATGCCTTACTGCAAATTGTGCAGCCTGTGCATGTGTCCTCATCCCATACCGGCTCAACAACTCCCTGAAAGCCGAGGTCCATCTCTTTTGTCCTTGCACAGTCAATAGGACAGCCGGAAAATGATGTTTTAAATTTATGATGGCATGGCGTGCCAAAGTATTTCTCGTCAACCATTTTAGCCATCTTCTGTGTGTCTGTCAAACCATTTGGGTTATATTCACAGCCTCCGCATGCAGTTGGCACCCTAACACGCGGGCCGCATGATGCAACTTTTTGGCCTATCTTTTCAAGGTCTCTGACTAAATTATCAAAGTCCTTGTAATCAACATACAATATCTCAAGAGATTGCCTGAAACTGAAATGCACCACACCCTGTTTGCTATATTTATCCGCTAATTTTGCAATCTCAACGAGCTTCTTTGTATCAAGCCTTCCGCCAGGACATCTGAGCCTGACTGCAAAAAGGTCTCTTTGACGCTGTTTTATGAAGCCGCCGGATTTGAGGTCATTAAAATCTACCTTTACCTCCTGGCCGTCTTGTTTAATAGGGACTCGGGTTACCTTGTCCTCTATAAATTTATCAACCATTTCTGAATCCTCCCATTATGTTTAAAAGCAGAAATTTGTCCCAAAAATAGACTTTTATTTTTGGGGAAACCTGCAAGTTGTCTGTCAGACGAGGCAGAGGCCATTTTTGCGACGAGCCGTATATCACCAATACGGTGAGGAGCAAAAATGCGCCGATAACGAAGTATGGCAGGCAAATCGCAGGTTTGTAAAATAGCGAGGTTTTTAATCGCTATTTTACGGATTGTTCTGCTGAGATTAAAATCATACTATATTGCATAAAGATTTTCCAACATATCTTTAAAGACAGGCTATAAGCTTTTCCTATTGCCTATTGCCTGCCTTTACCGCATACACCTTCCCCTCTTTCGCCACAAGTTCGTCAAAATCAGAAAGCCTGGCGTTTATGATTCTGGGCGCACCTATCTTATCCTGCAATGCCTCCTGTGTTTTGAGGCCATTGCCTGTTATTGAAACAACAATCGATTCATTTTTTGGTATCCTGCCCTGCTCAATAAGTTTCTTCGTTACCCCCAAAGTAACGCCGCCTGCTGTTTCGGCAAATATACCTTCTGTTTCTGCAAGAAGCTTCATTGCGTCAATAATCTCTTCGTCAGACACATCTTCGCCCCACCCGTTGCTGTCTCTCATCACCTTTGCGGAATAATAACCGTCTGCCGGATTTCCGATTGCCAGGGATTTTGCGATTGTTTTTGGCTTTACAGGCCTTATAAGCTCGGTCCCTTCTTTCACAGCCGTAACAATCGGGGCGCAGCCAGTTGCCTGTGCTCCATAGACCTTTGTGTCCATTTTATCAATGAGTCCTATCTTTTGAAACTCATTGAATGCCTTCCATATTTTTGTTATGAGTGAGCCGCCTGCCATCGGCACAATAATATGTTTCGGCGCTTTCCAGCCAAGCTGCTCAACTATCTCGTAGCCAAATGCCTTGCTCCCCTCTGCATAATAAGGCCTTATATTTATATTCACAAATGCCCAGCCGTATTTGCCGGATATTTCACTGCATAAACGATTAACCTCATCATAATTGCCTTTTATGCCGATCACATTCGTTCCATAAACAAGCGTTGCAATTATCTTGGTCTGCTCAAGATCGGATGGGATAAACACATAACTTTCCATGCCGCACGCCGCCGCATTTGCCGCAACCGAATTCGCAAGGTTGCCGGTGGAGGCGCAGGCAATCACCTTGAAGCCAAACTCTCTTGCCTTTGATATGGCAACTGCAACAACCCTGTCCTTAAACGAAAGCGTAGGGTGATTCACCGCATCGTTTTTCAGATAAAGTTCTTTTACGCCGAGAGCCTTTTCAAGGTTTCTTGCCCTTACCAAAGGGGTAAATCCCGTATCAAAACCTACTGCCGGTTCGCCGTCTATCGGCAGAAGCTCTTTATACCGCCACATATTAGGCGGTCTCTTTGCAATAGTCTCCCGCGTAACATCCTTTTTTATTTTTTCGTAATTGTAGTCAACCTCCAGAGGACCAAAGCAAAGCTCGCATACATGTAATGCCTCTTTTGGATAACCCTTGCCGCATTCCCGGCATTTTAGACCTTTTACATAACTCATATCTCCCTCCCATTACTTAAATTAAGCAAACGCAAGATTTGAGCCAAAAGCTTGTCCCTGAGAGAATCTATCAGGGGACAAGGAAAAACTGACTGGACAAAACGGAGCATACTATTTAAGTATGGTATTTGGCCAAAGATTGCGCTTGCAAATAAAAAAGGCCTCTCCCTGAAACATCAAGAAGAGGCCTTAAACCTAATCTTATCTTTCAAGGACTTATTAATTAAGCCTTGCTGGAGTTAGCACCTGCCTCCGATGTTACATCGGAGCGGTTGCTGTGGCATCATAGGGCCGATCCCTCCGCCACTCTGGATAAGTATCCAATATTAAATTGTAGCTAAATTTATATATTATTTAAAAATGGTTGTCAAGACAATAAAGACAACATGTCAGCAACACATAAACTGTCCTTTTTATAGCACATGAATTGTCCTATTGTATGGTTTCCTAAATTTCAAGGAGGAGACCATGAAACGGACAG
>MGRL01000005.1:11652-27924 GCA_001798165.1 Deltaproteobacteria bacterium RIFCSPHIGHO2_02_FULL_43_33 | reverse complement strand
TCAAGCTGTGCTGGGGTCCCATGGGGTCTCATGGAACCAGTTTAGCTTATTCCTATTGCTTATGCAAATGTCAATAGTTGATAGGAAATGAAATACAGAAATTAAAAGTCAGAAATAAGAAATCAAGAAAAGGGATTCCGATTTCTCATTTCTGTATTACTTATTACTGTCTTTTTTAGCTTGTTACTGCTTTGCCAAGCGCCTCTTTACGGGAGAGCCTTATTTTCCCCTGCTTGTCTACCTCCAGAACCTTTACCAGAACCTCATCGCCTTCTTTGAGTATATCCTTCACATCCTTCACTCTTTCCTCGGCTAATTGAGATATATGTATCAGACCGTCGGTGCCTGGAAATATCTCCACAAATGCGCCGAAGTCCATGATCTTTCTTACCTTGCCAAGATAAATCTTTCCAACCTCTGCCTCCTGAGTAAGCTCCTTGACCATGGCAATAGCCTTTTGCGCTGCCTCATCGTCTGATGATGCAATATTTACCTTTCCTGAATCATCTATATCAATCTTTACACCGGTCTTTTCTATAATACCCTTTATGTTCTTCCCGCCAGGCCCGATAACGTCCTTTATCTTCTCCTGTTTTACATAGATGGTTATTATCCTTGGGGCATGGACAGAAAGTTCAGGCCGAGGTTGAGAGAGAGCCTCTTTCATCTTTTTAAGAATATGCAACCTTCCTTCTTTTGCCTGATATAATGCATCTTTTAAAACATTTTTTGTTACGCCTGTAATCTTTGTATCCATCTGAAATCCGGTAATCCCATCTTCTGTGCCGGCAACCTTAAAATCCATATCACCAAGATGGTCTTCATCGCCAAGGATATCAGAAATGACAGCAATCCGTTCATCTTCTTTAATAAGCCCCATCGCAATGCCAGCCACAGCATCCTTCACAGGCACGCCTGCGTCCATAAGGGACAGTGAGGCGCCGCATACGGTTGCCATAGATGACGAGCCATTGCTCTCTAAAATATCAGAGACAACCCGTATAGTATAAGGAAATTCTGAAGCCTCTGGGAGAATCTTTACAACAGACCTTTCTGCAAGAGCTCCATGGCCCACCTCTCTTCTGCCAGGGCCTCGCAGCATCTTTACTTCCCCGACAGAGAAAGGAGGGAAGTTGTAATGGAGCATAAATGTCTTATACTCCCACCCTGAGAGGGCGTCTATCTTTTGCTCATCCTCTGATGTTCCCAATGTTGTAGCAACCATTGCCTGTGTCTCGCCTCTGGTAAATAGGGCTGAACCGTGAGTCCTTGGAAGCACTCCAACCTCACAGGTTATCGGCCTTATATCATTAAGCCTTCTCCCATCTATTCTTATATGTGTTGATAAGACAGCTTCTCGCAATATTCGGTATTTTAGGTCTTCAAATATTTTCGTTATTTCACTTTCCCTGCCTTCATACTGAGACTTAAGGGCTGCTAACAATTCTTTCGCAATGTCAGATAATCTCTGATACCTTTCCTGTTTGGCAGGAATGTTCAATGCCGCTTTTATTTTAGCTTCAGCAAATCCCTCTATCTTTGCTGTCAATTCATTATCTATCTTAAGAGCGGGGACAGCCATCTTCGGTTTTCCTATCTCTTTCATAATCTTGCCTTGAAGCTTTATGATATCCTGGATAGAGTTATGCGCAAACATCATGGCTTCCAGAAGGTCATCTTCCGTAGCCATCTTTGCGCCGCCTTCTACCATGATAATGGCATCAGCGCTTCCGGCAACTATTAAATCAATATCGCTCTCTTTTTGTTCTTTATAAGTAGGATTGCATATATAGTTGCCATTTATTCTGCCTACCCTGACGCCTGCTATAGGCGTGGCGAAAGGGATATCTGAAACACACAGCGCTGCCGAAGCCCCTGCCATTGCCGCTATTTCAGGATCGTTTTCCGGATCCAGCGAGAGCACGGTAGCAATAACCTGAGTTTCGTTAAAATAGCCTTCCGGGAAAAGAGGCCTTAGAGGCCTGTCTATCAGCCTGGAGCATAATACCTCCCGTTCAGTCGGCCGGCCTTCTCTCTTGAAAAACCCGCCAGGGATCTTTCCTGCTGCATATGTCATTTCCATATAATTTACCGTAAGCGGGAGAAAATCTCTATCTTCAGCCGCCTCTTTGGCGGCGCAGGCAGTGATGAGAACCACTGTATCGCCGTACCTTACCACTGCAGAACCATTTGCCTGCTTGGCCATTTTTCCAATTTCTATTGAGAGCGGTCTGCCGCCGAAATCTATTTCATATTGTTTTGTCATTAGTTTAAAAGTCTCCTTTTAACTTCCAGAATTCAGAAGCCAGAAGTCAGGAGTCAGAAAGAAAATAGAAACGGTTTTTCTTCTGAATTCTGGATTCTGAATTCTGTATTCTAAATTTAATTTATTTTCTCAAGCCTAATTTGTCAACGATTGCCTTATATCTGCTGGCATCTTTCCTCTTTAAGTAATCAAGCAGCCTTCTCCGTTGACCAACTATCTTGAGAAGGCCCCTTCGTGAATGATGGTCATCCACATGGGCCTTGAAATGTTCAGTAAGATAGTTAACCCGTTCGCTGAGTATTGCAATCTGCACTTCCGCTGAACCGGTATCGGCCTCACTTCTTTTGAAGGTTTTTATAACCTCCTGTTTCCTTTGTTGTGTAAGCATAACTCTTACCTCCTTAATTATTATTGAAGCTATTTTAGCTGTTTACCCCATTAGCAGGCTGTTGAAAAAGGCATCAACAGCCTTGATTACACAGATTAGGAAAAACGATTACACAGATATTTCAATGGGTTTTAATCTGTGAAATCTAATCTTTTATCCGTGTAATCGGAGTTTGTTGAGTTTTTCAACAAACTGTTAGAGAAAGCCGCCATCTTAAATAGTTAGAGAAGTTGTTCTCTAACGGGGTTTACTGCAACTGCTCTTGAAATACCTTTTCTAATTTGAATTCATTATTGCCTTTGTGTCTTGCAAGGGCAATAATCCTTCCGTTAAGTGTGAATCTTACCATCTCATTACATTCAATGGAAGAAAGAAAATCTTTTTTAGAATCGAACTGGGAGAGTTTAGGCCATACTCCATGTATTATCCTCTCTGCCAAGTTTTTGTCAACCTCAATATCAGGAATATTTGCAAAAAGCCTTTCTATAGAGATAATATTCTCCTTCAAAAAATCTTCTTTCACTCCCTCAAGTTTATCTATTGAAATGCTCTGTTCCAAAGAAAAATGGCCGTTCTTTGTCCTTCTTAAGCTGATAAGGTGGGCACCGCATCCAAGTCTTCTCCCTGCATCAAAGGCAAGGCTCCGTATGTATGTTCCTTTGGAACATACTATTCTTATACTGACGAACGGCGCCTCAATATCTTTTATTTCTATATCGTATATTTCTACTTCCTTTGGTTTTCTTTCTACTATAACCCCTTGCCTTGCAAGTCTATAGAGCGGGGTGCCATTCACTTTTATAGCAGAAAAGATTGGCGGAACCTGCTGTATCCTGCCTTTAAAACTCATAAGAACAGAAATTATGTCTTCTCTGTTTATTGACGTTGTGTCTTCTCTTGCAACTACCCTGCCTTCTTTATCATAGGTATCAGTCTCTTCGCCAAGTTTGATTGTTGCAATATACTCTTTTTTTCCATCTTCTAAAAATCTGGCAAGTCTTGTAGCATCATTTATGCAAAGAGGCAAAACCCCTGTGGCAAATGGGTCAAGAGTGCCGATATGTCCTACCTTTCTTGCCCTCAACCTTTTCTTCACCATCATCACCACATCATGAGATGTAGGACCTGCCGGCTTGTCTACAACCAATACGCCTCTCATATTGCTGCTGTCTCATATATCTTTTTTTCTGCTGCGCCTATAACCTTTTCCTTAACTTCTGTTAAACTGCCTTTTATGTTGCAGCCTGCTGCATTTTTATGGCCGCCGCCTCCGAATTCTTCTGAAATTTTTGCAACATCTATCCTGCCTTTTGACCGAAAGCTTATTTTGTATTCTCCCGGTTTTGCTTCTCTTAAGAGTATACCAACCTCAACGCCATCAATTGTCCTTGCGTAGTTTACAAATCCGTCAACCACTTCTTTACTTGCCTTTGCTTTATTGAGCATATCAAGGGTAACAACAAGTAATGCAACCTTTCCATTATTACTTAATTCCAAGGTGTTTAATACCGTCGCAAGCAGCTTTAGTTTATAAAGCGGATAGCTCTCATACACCCTTTGCGCTATATCCCATGGTTCTACCCCAAGCTTAACCATTTCTCCTGCAATGTTAAATGATTTTGGAGTGGTGCTGGAGTATCTGAATGAGCCTGTATCTGTAAGCACAGAGACATATATATTTATCGCTATATCAAGGGTAATTGCAACAGGTATCTCTTTTAAAAGGTCATAAACCATTTCTCCTGCAGCGCAGGCATCTGGGTTTATTATATTTATATCCCCGAAACAGTCATTTGTAGCATGGTGGTCTATATTAATAAGCTTACCTTTATTTCTTATCTTATCAAATTCTTCACCAAGTCTGTCTCTCTGGCCGCAGTCTACGGCAAAGATGGCATCATAAATCTTATCCTCATTTATCTTATGCACAACCTTGTCTGCAAAAGGTAGGAACCTAAATGTGGCAGGTACAGGGTCATACAAATAGGCAGTCACATCTTTTTTAAGCTCTTTTAATCCCAATGCAAGGGCGAGGGTTGACCCAACTGCATCGCCCTCTGGGTTAACATGGGATGCTACGAGAAAACTTTTACCCTTCTTAATCTCTTCTACGGCATGCCTAAATGTTTGTTCAGACTTCCTGTCCATCCTTAATCTCCTTTATTATCTTCTCTATGCGGCTTGCGTATTCCAAAGAATCGTCAAACTTGAATATAATATCAGGAAAATGCCTTAATTTGAGACGCTTGCCTACCTCTCTCTTTATATAGCCGCCTGCGCTCTGAAGGCCTTCCATTGTTTTCGTTCTTTCTTTCTCGTCCCCCATCATGCTGAAATACACCTTTGCCTGACGAAGGTCCTTTGAAACCGCCACCTTGGTTATGGTAACGAAACCAATCCTCGGGTCGTGAATTTCTTCAAAGAGCATTGTTGCAATCTCTTTTCTTATTTCTTCAGCAACTCTTTCAGGGCGGTTGTAAGTCATCTGATTTTAGATTTACGATTTACGAATTACGATTTAAAATCTAAAATCGTAAATCTTAAATCATAAATTAGCAGTTTATTATCTCAATCCTATGGTCAATGATCTCTGCAAGGTGGAGCGATTCTATAAAATTTAGCGCTTTATCCAGAATTCCATTTATATAGCTGCTGTCATTGCCAATCACACAAAGACCTATCTGTGATCTTTGCCACACATCATTATCGCTTACTTCAGCAACAGACGCATTAAAGCGATTCTTTATCCGTTCTATGACAGCCTTTAAAATCTGCCTTTTGCCTTTCAGTGAATGGCTATTATGAATTATTAAATCTATTTGACAGATGCCGATAATCATAAAAAAAGAATCTGGAATACAGAATTCAGTAGTCAGAATAAAAACTCTATAAATGCTTTTCTTCTGAATTCTGGATTCTGAATCCTGTATTCTGTCTTTATAATTTTGCTGCCACTTCTTCCATCTGATAGGCCTCTATTACATCGCCTACCTTAATATCGCTATATCCTTCTATGGTGATTCCACACTCATAACCTGAAGCAACTTCCTTAACATCGTCTTTAAATCTCTTCAAAGAACCTATTTTTCCGTCATAGATAACAACATTATCTCTTATAAGCCTTACTTTTGCGATTCTTAATATCTTTCCGTCAGTAACATGACATCCTGCCACAGTACCTACCTTAGTTACGCGGAAGACGTCCCGTACCTGTGCCCTTCCAAGGATATTTTCTTTGATTGTAGGCGCCAGCATGCCTTCCATCGCCTTTTTCACATCATCTATGAGCTCATATATGATACTGTAAAGCCTTAAATCTACACCTTCTTTTTCAGCAAGGGCATAGGCCTTTGATTCAGGCCTGACATTGAAACCAACCACGATTGCATTTGATGCGGCAGCCAGCATTACATCGCCTTCTGTAATGCCTCCTACTGCGCTATGAATAATATTTACTTTTATGGCATCTGTTGGAAGTTTATTTAACGTTTCTTTTACAGCCTCTACCGAGCCTTGAACATCGCCTTTTACAACGATACCAAGTTCCTTTACTTCGCCATCCTTAATCTTTTCATATAACTCATCAAGGCTTATCTTTGCTGTCTTCTTAAGTTCAGACTCTTGTTTCTTTTTCAGTCTTATAGAGGCGATCTGCTTTGCAGTTGCCTCATCCTTGACAACGGAAAATACATCGCCAACCTCAGGAACACCCGCGAACCCGAGAATTTCTATAGGCATAGCAGGTCCTGCATCTTCCATTTTTTTCCCCCAATCATTCATCATTGCCCGCACCCTGCCGGAGTATACACCGCTTACAAAGGCATCGCCATTTTTTACAGTTCCTTCATGTATCAAGACAGTGGCAACGGGTCCGCGGCCTTTGTCAAGCTTTGCCTCAATAATAGCGCCTTTGGCAGGCTTTTCCGAATTTGCCTTCAGTTCTAATACCTCTGCCTGAAGCAGGATAAGCTCTAAAAGTTCTTTTATACCGATGCCCTTTTTTGCAGAGACCTCGGCAAATATTGCATCTCCGCCCCATTCCTCAGACACCAGTCCATATTCCGTCAACGCCTGTTTTATCTTTTTTGGTTCCGCACCATGCAGGTCAATCTTATTTATTGCCACAATTATTGGGACATTGGCAGCCTTTGCATGGTTTATTGCCTCTATTGTTTGGGGCATGACACCATCATCTGCTGCTACCACCAGTACAACGATATCGGTAATCTTGGCACCTCTGGCGCGCATTGCTGTAAATGCCTCATGGCCAGGGGTGTCCAGAAATGTTATATCGCCTTTATCCAGATGAACATGATATGCACCGATGTGTTGAGTGATACCTCCTGCCTCACCAGCAGCCACGTTTGTCTTTCTTATGGCATCTAAAAGAGTAGTTTTGCCGTGGTCAACATGTCCCATCACAGTGACAACGGGCGGTCGTATCTTCAACTCTCCTTTAGCCTCTGCAGTTTCTTCTAAAAGTAGTTCCTCCTGCGGGGCTATGCTTTCCACTTCATAGCCGAAATCGCTTGCAACAAGGGTAGCCGCATCCACATCTATAAATTGATTTATTGTTGTCATAATACCGAGATTCATAAGTTTCTTGATAATGTCACCAGCCTTTATCCCAAGCTTCTGAGAGAATTCTCCAACACTTATGGCGTCAGCTACCTTAATAACACGTTTCGCTGCCTTCGGGACCGTTATTTCAGTCTTTTTAAATTCTCTGGTATGGGAGGGAGGTTTGATTTTATCAAACTTCTCCAGTTTATCAAATTTACGCCCCTTTCCCCAAGGTCCTCTTTTTTCATACTGTTTTTTCTTTACAGGTTTTTCTGTTGCAACAATTTTTACTTCTTTTTTTATGTGTTTTTCTTTTGATATTTCTAACGGTTTTATACTCTCGGGCGCAAGAGGGGTTGCCTTGGTTGCTCCCGGAGGAATTGGCTCTGTCGGAGTATGTATGCCCTTTTTTTCTCTTTCTGCAACTGCTGTTGTAGATATTTCCTCTTTCCTTGCAGCCCTATTGACAGTCTTCTCAACCTGAACAGTCTTTTTTCCCTTTACAGCTTTTTTCTCTTCTTCAAATGCGCTCACCTCAGGCTTCTTAAGTGATTCGGCCAGAACCTCTGCTTTTTTGGCAGACTCCTGCTTCTCTGCCTCTGTAGGTTGAGCAGTCCTCCTTCTTATAACAGTAGGTTTTATCCGCTTTTCTTCCAATTTTTTATCAGATTTATCTTGTTCCTTCTTTTTTTCCGGCATTATCTTTTTGTCACCCCTTAAATACAGGGACTATTAGGATAGGGGCTGGGGTATAGTAAATATATACATAGCCTCTATTCTCTATTCCCTATCTCCTGTCTTTTTTGCGGCCTCTAACAACTTTTGAGCCTTTTTCGGGCCAATGCCCTCTATTGCCGACAGGCTTTCTATGTCGGCACTCAGTATATCTGCAACAGTATTTATACCGGCATTTTTAAGCGCCTCTTGTGTTTTTGGACCAACCCCATGAAGCAATGCTATATCATCACTTTGTGTTGCTTCGGAGGTCTTATGCTGACCTTCTTTTGTTTCTGTTAGAATTCCACTGGTTTCTGCCTCTGCCTGCTCCAACGCTGCTTTCTTTGCATCTGTTTCAGTGCGAATATCTATCTTCCAACCTGTAAGTTTTGCAGCAAGCCTTACATTCTGTCCCCTCTTGCCTATGGCGAGAGAGAGCTGATCGTCAGGCACTATAACCTCCATAGAATGATCTGTTTCATCTATGATAACCCTAACTATCTGAGCCGGCAGAAGGGCATTGCAGATAAATTTTGCAGGTTCATCAGACCAAGGAACGATATCTATCTTTTCGCCTTTTAATTCCTGCACAACCGCCTGGACCCGTGATCCCTTAACGCCAACACATGCACCAACAGGGTCAATAGCCTGGTCGTTGGAAGATACTGCTATTTTTGTCCTGTCTCCAGGCTCTCTTGCAATACCTTTTATATTGATAATACCCTCGTAGATTTCAGGCACTTCCATTTCAAACAGTTTGGTTATAAAATTTGGGTGGGTTCTTGAAAGCATAATCTGAGGTCCCTTTTGAATATTCCTGACATCCAATATCAACGCCCGAACCCTATCGCCCTGGCGGTAGTTTTCTCTTCTCACCTGTTCTTCCTTGGGGAGAATGGCCTCCGCCCTTCCCATATCTACAATGATATCGCCTCTTTCAAAGGTATGGACTATACCTGTGATAATCTCGCCGCGTTTATTTATATATTCGTTATATACAACATTCCTTTCCGCATCCCGCACCTTTTGTATGATAATCTGTTTTGCAGTTTGAGCCGCAATCCTGCCAAACTCACTGGTATCAAGTTTTATACCCAGGCTGTCTCCAAGAACTGCCTCTGGATCAAGCTCGTTAGCCTCAGCAAGAGATATCTCTTTGTCTGGATTTATGACATCTTCAACTACTGTCTTAAACTGAAATAGTTCTATTTCGCCCAGCTCATCGTTAAAATGCGCCTCTATGAGTTTATTTGGGCCATGCTTTTTTTCAGCAGCCTTGACCATAGCAGATTCAAGGGCATCAATGAGGATAGACTTGTCAAGTCCTTTATCCTTGCCTACCTGCTCTATTACATTTTTAAGATTAAGCCCCATGTACTCCTCCAAATTACGAATTAAAAATTACGAATTAAAAATCTCAAATCTAAACTCCTAATTCATAATTCATAATTGTATCTCCAGTCTTGCCCTTTCAATTGCTTCAAACGGAATCTCCCATCGCTTACCTTCGCTATCCGCTATAAAAACTTTGCCTTCTTTAAAACCTTCCAACACTGCCGTAAAATTCCTTCTGCCGACTATTGGCAGTTTTGTTTTTATCTTTACCTTTCTACCGGCATATTTTAGGAAGTCCTTTTCTTTTACCAGAGGTCTATCTAAGCCAGGAGAAGAAACTTCAAGATTATAAGCATGTGGAACAATCTCTTTTATATCTAATATTGTTCCGATCTCTGTACTTACATCGCCGCAATCATCAACGGTTATTCCTTCTGATTTATCTATAAAAAAACGTAAAACCCAGTGCCCGTGCTCCATCTTATATTCAACATCAACAAGCTCTATGCCTTTTTGTTGGAGTATTGGTTCTATCAACTCTCTTACCTGTAATCTTATTTCCTCCCCCTTTAAAAAAGGTCTCACGATTAAAAAACCTCCACAAAGCATACCCCTTAAACAAAAAAGCGGGCATAAGCCCACTTTCTAAGAAAACAATTATGATAGAAAGATTTGAAAAAGGTAGCATAACTATTTTTATATTGCAAGTGGAAAGTTTTACAAAAGTTTTTACAGTTTTTACAGTGGAAAGTTTGAAGTATATATGTGTAGCCAATAAATATATAAGCAAAAAGATAATGACAATATGTTTAATAAGAATGACAAAATGTATAGAACTATTTTTTCAAGTTGAGGTAACCTTATAACAATATCAATTAGATTTGTTATGTCCAAGTTATTCAGTAGAGCATAAAACAGTTTACATCTAACCAATTATGTCCCCGATAAACCCCCGATTGAATCTATCGGGGGTAAACGGGGGCGCTACGGATTCTTGAATCACGAATTTCGAAGCGTCGGGATTTATTCCAGATGATATTTGGGATCTACAAAAAATGCAAACTATTTAATGTTCCGAGTAATAAGTGAGGGGCAGTGGATTACAAAAAATTTTCCAAGAGAGAGTTGATTGCTATTCTTGATGTGGTGCATTCTGCTGTTTTTTGTAGAACCGAAGCAGACATAAAACAACTATTAGAAAAGGCCAAGGAACTGGTGTGCGGGGACTACAGTATATGCGGGGTAGGGGCATGCAGCAGCCAAGAGCTGTCAGGAATCAAGAAAGTCATTAACGGCAATTATCCGCAGGAATGGCTGTATATGTATGATGGCGATAAACTTTATGAGAAGGACCCCATCATTTGGCATCAATCTAAGTTTTCTGGGATTCAGTTGTGGGCGGAAACTTATAAAAAATATAAAAATAAAATCTCATCTGATTTTGTCAGTAAATCTGGCGACTTTGGCCTCAACTTTGGAATATCAGGAGGTATTCAATCACCGTATGACGCATTGGCCAGTATAATAACCTTTTTCAGAAGAAAGAATTATTTTACACAACACGAGAAGGAAATAATGGATATCGCGGTGCCCCATCTTCATCAGGCATTAGTGAGAATATGCGGAGGAAAAATTAATAGCCAGCTACCTTATTTGACCAAAAGAGAACAGGAGGTTCTTAATTGGACAAAGGAAGGAAAAACAGATTGGGAAATATCTATGATTTTGAATATAGGCGAGAGAACCGTGAAATTTCATATTCAGAATATAAAAAGAAAGTTGAATGCCGTTAATAGAGCACAGGCTATTGCAATTGCCTTTGAGCAGGGTCTGATACATTAACAGGCTGTTGATGCCTTTTTCAACAGCCTGCTAATCTTTTATCTGTGTAATCAGAGATTGTTGAGTTTTTCAACAACCTGTTAATAAGCCAGTTTAAAAAGACAGGCCACTTTAAAGGAACATTGCGATAGACTTATTTACAATTGTTTATTTTCAAATATCTAAATCATATCCGTATTGAGCGCTTCTGTTAGCTATTTTCTATTTATCTACCTGTAATAATTAAAAAAGCAATATAGCAGTTTATCTTGTGAGGAGGCCAATGATGTCTCAAGAGACAAAAAAGAAAATCCTTGTAGTAGATGATGAGGAGAGGAATTTATATGTCTTGAAAGAGATACTTGCTGCAACAGGTTATGCAGTAGAAACAGCGCAAGACGGCTTTGAGGCATTAGAGAAGGCAAAAGACTTTCTCCCAGATCTGATATTGCTTGATATTGTCATGCCTAAAATGGATGGATACGAAACATGCAGGAAGTTAAAGGAAAACTCATCAACCGAAAATATCCCCGTAGTTATATTGACTGCTTTGATAGACAGGGAATCAAGGATAAAAGGCCTTGAGTGCGGGGCAAACGATTTTATTTCAAAGCCCTTTGACCCTGCGGAACTTTCAGTAAGAACAAAGAACCTTCTAAAGATTAAAGAGTTTGGAGATTTTCTCAAGAGGCATTCCGAACTCCTTGCCATGGAAGTAGAAAACAAGACAAAACAATTAAGGTTTGTGCTCCAAAAAGTCAGCGAGATAAATAAAGAACTGAAAGAATCAAAGCGGATGATTAAAGAGGGGTATATTGACACTATTCACAGATTGACTATGATTGCTGAGCATAAAGATAGCGATACAACCCTCCATATAAAAAGGGTAGGCCATTATTGTGCATCGTTAGCAAAAAGCCTTGGGTGGCCTGAAGAGGATATTGAAACAATCTTTTACGCAAGCCCTATGCATGATATAGGCAAGGTCGGTATTCCATCAGATATTCTTCTTAAGCCGGCAAAACTCAACCCTGCAGAATTTACCCTTATAAAAACCCATACAACAATAGGCAGCAAGGTTCTTTCTGGCTCTGCCTCAAAAATACTCAACATGGCAGAACGGATTGCATTGACGCATCATGAAAGGTGTGATGGAAAAGGTTATCCAAATAAATTAAAAAGAGAAAACATACCAATAGAAGGGAGGATAATGAATATTGTTGATCAATATGATGCCCTGAGGTGCAGAAGGCCGTATAAACCCCCATTTGACCATGAAAAGGCATTGCGGATTATTACAAAAGGTGACGGAAGGACAATGCCATCACATTTTGACCCCAAAATACTTGAGGTCTTTAAAGATACCCACAAACAAGTGTATGAGATATATGAAACCCATAAAGGGTGAATGGAAAATTTTCTCTCTCGCTTAGTCTTAGGGCAATCCCAGTCTTAATACCCTTCTTCCTGTAATCAATCATATTGCCTTATTCTCTATTTCACCTTTTTTTGCTACAATAGACGCAACATCATGGTGCAAATTTCACAACCAATAAGCCGTATAAGAATTGCTGTGCAAGGTATTGTGCAGGGTGTTGGCTTTCGCCCCTTTGTCTTTAAATGTGCAAAGGAGAGGGGGCTTGCTGGTTTTGTAGAAAATACTTCCGGAAAAGTGACTATAGAGGTTCAGGGGAGAAGTCATAAGCTAAAAGACTTTGTTCATGTCATACGTGCAGACCACCCGCCATCTGCCTTCATATCAGATGTTGAAATATACGAGATACCCCTTGCAGATGATGTTGATTTTATAATCAAGGAAAGCAGGCGCTCACATAATAAAGAGCCTGTGTTCCCTGCCGACTTTTCCCTATGTGACGATTGCCTCAAAGAATTGTTTGGTCCCTCTAATAGGCGATACAGATACCCCTTTATCAATTGTACAAACTGCGGTCCACGGTTTACAATAATCAAAGGGCTGCCCTATGACCGCTCCCGGACATCTATGGATTCATTTCAGATGTGCCCTGAATGTCTCAGAGAATATACCGACCCTTCAAACAGACGCTTTCATGCAGAACCAAATGCCTGTCCTGTATGCGGGCCTAAAGTATTCTGGGCTAAACCTGACGGCAGTATTATTGCAGAAGGAGATGAGGCTTTAAAGCTATGTAAAGATATAATACGGAACGGCCGGGTAGCTGCTATTAAAGGCATAGGCGGCTTTCATCTGATGGCAGATGCAGCAAACGATGATGCGGTTAGGTTTTTACGAGACAGGAAAGATAGATATGAAAAGCCGTTTGCAGTAATCTTTCCTGTAGATAAAGACGATGTGCTTTCGTATATACGGGGTGCAGCTTTTGTAGGCGCAGATGAGGAAATGGCAATACTGAACAAGGAAAGGCCAATTGTTGTTTTAAAGAGAAGGCCGGGCTCAAGGCTTTCCAAACTTATTTCGCCAGGCCTTGATACTGTGGGAGCCTTTTTGCCATATTCTCCTTTACACTATTTACTATTACATGATTTAAAAACGCCTCTCATTGCAACAAGCGCAAACTTTAGCGACAGTCCAATTATAAAAGACAACAAAGAGGCAATAGATAAACTTAAAGGAATTGCGGATGGCTTTCTTCTGCATAATAGGGATATTGTCAGAAGATGCGATGACTCTGTTATACACACCTGTAACAAGAAAATAATATTTTTTAGACGTTCAAGGGGATATACTCCGCATGTATTTAAACTGCCTTGCAAGTTAAAAGAGCCTGTTCTGGCAGTGGGTGGAAATCAAAAGGTTACAGTAGCGCTTGGTTGGGAAGATAAAGCAGTAATGAGCCAGCATCTGGGCGATTTGGCTACAGAGGAGGGGTTTCAGGCCTTTGAAGATGCAATTCATGATTTGGCAGATCTTTACAGTGTAAAACCTTCAAGAATTGTCTGCGATATGCACCCAGACTACCTTTCCACAAAATGGGCGCTCTCACAAGATAATGTAAAACATATTCAAGTTCAGCATCATCATGCGCACATAACAGCATGTATGCTGGATAATAATTTGACTGACAAGGTATTGGGCATTTCATGGGATGGTTCAGGATACGGCTCTGACGGCACAATCTGGGGAGGGGAGTTTTTAATCGCTGACTATAAAGGCTTTGAGAGATTCTGCACATTCAGAAAATTTAGATTGCTGGGTGGAGAGCAGGCAGTAAAAGAGCCGAGAAGGGCGCTGCTTTCAATGCTTTATGAGATATATGGAGAAGATATATTAGAGAGTAAGAGAGTCATGGGATCAGAGAGTCAAAGGGATAGGGGGTCAGAAAGAATTGCAAATTGCAAACATATCCCTGCAAGCATTAAGCAGGGGTTGCAAATTGCAAATTTAAAGGACATTTTTACAGAAACGGAACTGATGCTGTTTCTGCAAATGCTGAAAAAAGATTTTAATTCACCTTTTACCACATCAGCAGGCAGGGTTTTTGACGCGGTCAGCTCTCTCCTTGGCATCTGTCATAAGGCAACTTATGAAGGGCAGGGCGCGATGATGTTAGAAGACAGCGCAGGGGGGCAAAGTGTCATAGAGTCAGAGGGGCAGAGTGTCCAGGCATATCCTGTAGCAGTGGGCAGGAAAGATGGTTTAAATATGTTTGACTGGGAGTCCATGGTGAAAGCTATGATTAAAGATGTTTTGGACAACGTTGATATTAAGACTATTTCTCGGAACTTTCATGAAACCCTTGCACAGTTGATTTTATATGCGGCTAAAATGGTG
This sequence comes from Deltaproteobacteria bacterium RIFCSPHIGHO2_02_FULL_43_33, assembly GCA_001798165.1. Lineage (GTDB taxonomy): Bacteria > Desulfobacterota > GWC2-55-46 > UBA9637 > UBA9637 > UBA10170. The sequence continues at coordinate 13,062 of MGRL01000005.1, read as the reverse complement.
AAGGATGAAAGAGGATTTAATACCGTATGTTTATCCGGCGGAGTTTTTCAGAATAAAATTTTAACAGAGAGGACAATAAATCTTCTGAAAGAAGATGGTTTTAATATCTATACCCACAATGCCCTGCCGCCAAATGATGGCGGAATAAGCCTGGGGCAGTTAGTTGTTGGTGGTTGGTGTTAGAGAAAATTATTTATACTTGAGCTTGAAAGATATTATTATTACAGTAAGAATAAATGATACGCAGTTGGCTAAGATTACAGGCAAATCCTGAATAATAAATCCATAAACAGTCCACAAGATTATACCAACGGCCAGCATCATAAACATTGATAAAGAGATATCCCTTGTTTCCTTCATTTTCCATGTTCTAATAACTTGGGGAACAAAGGACAGGGTAGTCAAAGTTGCTGCGATTAAACCGATTAAGGTGGTAATTTTCATTAGTAATGTTTTAAATATACCAACTTTAAAGGATAGTTTCAATTATATTTATCTTTTTTAGAGTGACAATCTTTCAAATTTTAAGGCTATCTTGTCATTATGAATAAACTAATCCTTATTTCAAATGACGATAGTATTCATTCTGAAGGCATAAAGGTTTTGGCAAGGTATTTGTTGTTGCGCCTGATAGAGAGAGGAACGTTGCAAACCATTCTCTCATCCTTCACAGGCCTTTGCGGGTTGAAAAATTTGACTCCAATATTTACGCTGTTGATGGAACGTGGACAGACTGTATCAATATTGAATTCTAATTTTAAATTTTTCTTTGGATATAGGTAATACACTGGCTTGCAATGTCCGAATTAACAGGTATAATATCCAATGAAAGGGAATTCTTAGTGATAGGGGATAATGTTAATAGAGGAAAAGGATTGGTGCTGGTTGCAGATGGCGATGCGTCAGTGCGGCTCCAACTGCGGAAGGTGCTGGAACAACGCGGCTTTATTGTAGAGGAAGCTGATAATGGGGCAAATGCAATGTCTGCTTTTGAGCATCTGGGGCCGGATATTGTCATGATAGATGTCAGGTTGCCTGATATAGATGTCTTTACTGTATACAATAGGATGCGCAGTCTTTCAGGTGATAATGCAATCCCTGTGCTCATGATGGTTGGACAGGGTGATACCGATTCCATTATGATGGGATACGAGGCAGGCATCACAGATTTTGTCACCAAGCCGGTTAATTTAACAATTTTAAGCTACCGCATGCTGTATATGCTGCGGACAAATAAGGCGTTTTCCAATTTGTATAAAAGCGAAGCCCGTCTGGTTCGTGTGCAAAGTATTGCCCATGTTGGAAACTGGGAATGGGATGTGCAGACGGATAAGTTTTATTGCTCCGAAGAGTTTTATAGAATATTTGGCATAGATCCAGTGGGCTTTGATGGGAAATATCTTTCTTTAT
>MGRL01000005.1:0-11602 GCA_001798165.1 Deltaproteobacteria bacterium RIFCSPHIGHO2_02_FULL_43_33 | reverse complement strand
TTTCCCCAGTATCATTTGAGCTGGAATCTATGGTAGCCTAACCTAACTGAGTGTCCTAAAATTCGGGGGAAGTGCAGTTCAGGATATAACCGACCGCAAACGAACTGAAGAACAGATTCGTTACCTTGCGTATTTTGACGGTTTGACCGGCCTGCCGAACCGCACACTCTTTAAAGAGCACCTTGAACGCGCAATACTTTATGCAACCCGTCATAAAAAGATGATAGCACTGCTCTTTCTGGATATGGACCGTTTTAAGAATATTAACGATACGCTTGGCCATGATGCAGGGGATAAGCTATTAAAGGAGATGGCAGAGCGTCTGAAAACAAGCGTTCGTAAAACTGACAGTGTTTCTCACGAAGGCCCTGAATTAGCTGGCACAGTATCTCGTCTCGGCGGAGACGAATTTACCATATTATTGAGCGATATTGTTCAAATTCAGGACGTATCCAGAGTGGCGCGGCGTATTCTGGAGTCAATATCCCAGCCATTTTTACTGGATGGGCATGAAATAGTTATTACCGCAAGCATAGGTATAAGCATTTACCCTAATGACGGCGCGGATATTGTTCATCTTATCAAAGATGCCGATACTGCAATGTATCGCGCCAAAGAGCTGGGTAAAAACAACTTCCAGTTTTATACGCAATCAATGAATGATAAGGCCTTTGCATTGCTTGTTATGGAGGGCCAGCTTTATAAGGCGCTGGAGCGTGAGGAATTTTTTCTTCACTACCAGCCTCAGGTTGATATCCGTACCGGGCGCATTATTGGCGTAGAGGCGCTTGTCAGATGGCAGCATCCGGAACTTGGCATGGTATCGCCGGCGAGCTTTATCCCTTTGGCTGAAGAGACCGGGCTAATCATACCCATTGATGAATGGGTGCTGAAGACAGCCTGTTCTCAAAATAAGAGATGGCAGGCAGCCGGCTTCCCACCGATTAAGATTTCAACAAATCTGTCGGCTAAACATTTTGCAAGAAAAAACCTGATGGAAGCCATAGCAAAAATAGTGCATGATACCGGTATGGATCCACATTATCTTGATTTAGAAATCACTGAAAGTGTTTTAGTAAGAAATGTTGGGGAGCTTATCATTATATTCCAAGAGCTCAAGGGAATAGGGGTAAGCCTTTTGATTGACGATTTTGGCACAGGATACTCTTCATTGAGTTATTTGAAGAAGTTCTCTCTGGATGTCCTAAAGATAGACCAGTCTTTTGTCAGGGAGATTACTACCGATTCTGGCAGTGCGGCAATTACCAAAACGATTATTGAAATGGCTCATAACCTTAATTTAAGAGCTCTGGCAGAAGGTGTAGAAACTGAAGAGCAATTTACTTTTCTGCTTGAAAATGAATGCGATGTATTCCAGGGCTACCTGTTTAGCAAACCGCAGCCTGCTGAAGAAATTACTCGTTTTCTGCGGGACGGCAAATCGTTGTGATTTTTGTCTTCCAAACATCCAGACATAGCGCATCTTTCATGGACAGATTCAGTTTTTCAAATTGACAATCTCTCAAACTTTAAGCTATCTTCTTTAAATGAAGCAGGACTTAGTCCATGCCAAGCGCCGACCATAAAGACCGGCGCTATTTTTTAAATCATAAAAACGGAGTTTTATTTGAAAAAAATAATACTTATCTCAAATGACGATGGTATCCATTCTGAAGGCATCAAGAGTCTTGCCGGAGCGCTAAAAAGGGTAGGGGAGATATTTGTTGTTGCGCCTGATAGAGAGAGGAGCGCTGCAAGCCATTCTCTGACGCTTCACAGACCTTTGCGTGTTGAAAAGCATGGTTCCAATATTTACGCTGTTGATGGAACACCGACAGACTGCATAAATATTGCCGTAAACGGCATACTGAAAAAAAGACCTGACCTTGTGGTATCAGGCATAAATAAAGGCGGAAATCTCGGCGACGATGTCACATATTCCGGCACTGTCTCTGCTGCTATGGAAGGAACCCTGCTCGGCATACCATCCATTGCAATATCGCTTGTATCCAGGGATAATTTTGATTTTAAAATAGCTGCAAAGTTTGCAGCAAGACTTGCGAGATTTATACTAAAAAAAGGGCTTCCCAAAGATACGCTCCTCAATATTAATGTGCCCCCTGGTGTCAATGTGAAGGGCTATAAAATAACAAAGCAGGGGAAGAGATTTTATGGCGATGCCGTAGTGGAGAAAGTTGACCCAAGGGGGAAAAAATATTATTGGATAGGCGGAGATGTGCTGAAGTGGGAGGGCGGCAAGGATACTGATTTTGAGGCTATTGCAAATAAATTTACATCAATTACGCCGGTTCATCTTGACATGACAAATTATGCCTCGTTTAAGGAACTTCATAAGTGGAAACTATGAAAAACAGGCTAAGATTTAGGTTGAGGTTGAGAAATTCCTCAACCTTGGCCTCAGCCTTAACCTTTATTGAATTATGCCGCCATTCAAATTAAGAGAAAAAGATAATTATGTGAGAAGCCGCCAGAGGATGGTTGAGACCCAGCTTATTCCAAGGGGTATAAAGGATAAGCGGGTTATTGAGGCAATGCTTGCAGCGCCAAGACATCTGTTTGTATCGGAAGAGGCGCTGTGGAGTCAGGCATACAGCGACTTCCCGCTCCCCATCGGAGAAAAACAGACCATATCACAGCCATATATTGTGGCCCTTATGACAGAGTCCCTTGAATTAAAAGGGATGGAAAAGGTTCTTGAGATAGGCACAGGCTCAGGCTATCAGACAGCAATCCTTTCAATGCTGGCAGAAAAGGTTTATTCCATAGAAAGGATATCAACTCTTGCGGCAAGGGCAAGAAGGATTCTTGATTCTGTGAATTGCTCTAATGTGGTGATAAAGATTGCTGACGGCACACTCGGCTGGCCTGAGGAAGCGCCGTTTGACGCCATACTGACAACAGCAGCAGCGCCTGAGATACCAAAGTGTTATATTGAACAGCTTGCAGTAGGCGGAAGGCTTGTAATACCTGTGGGCGACGAGTATTCGCAGATTCTCACGAAGATAATAAAGACAAAAGATGGAATAATAAGGCAGGATATGGGAGGGTGCAGGTTTGTGAAGCTTATTGGAAGGTATGGCTGGAAGGCGGATTTTAATAACAATGGAGGCTGAATAGATGGAGACAATTTTTCAATTAATGCTGCACATGAGCAAAACAGTGGCGTCGGTTATTGAGGCGGCAGGTTATTCCGGTATTGCCTTTTTGATGGCTTTAGAGAGCACCATGGTTCCTCTGCCGAGCGAACTCGTTATGCCCTTTGCCGGCTTTTTGGCCGCAGAGGGGAGATTTAATATATGGCTTGTAATCTTTTTCAGCAGCTTAGGAAGCCTTGCAGGTTCTCTTGTATCTTATTACATTGGCAAATTTGGCGGTATTCCGTTGGTTAAGAACCTTGGTAAATACCTCTTAGTGGATGAGGGGGATTTAGAAACAAGTGAACGGTGGTTTTCAAAGTATGGCGAGGCAACAATATTTATATGCAGGTTTATCCCTGTCATACGTCACTTAATCTCTATCCCTGCAGGTGTGGCACGTATGGACGTGAGGAAGTTTTGCATATATACCATTGTCGGCGCAGCTATATGGAACGCAATTCTTACCTATACGGGTTATCTTCTGCGTGAAAACTGGGAGGTTTTGCACCATTATATGAGGCCGGTAAGCATTGTAATTTTCTTCATCCTTAGCATTGCATTTGCTATATTCTTTTACAAACATGTTGCGAAAAAGCTATTGGGTAGAAAAACAATTTCCAATGGCAGTTAAGGCGGATAAACTTGGTTTAATAATGCAAATTAAAATTCATAATGTGCAACTTCTCGCCGCTCTTCTTCTTTTAACCGGCTGCGCCATATCTCATGGAATTTATCATACAGTAGAAAAAGGCCAGACCCTCTGGCGGATCGCAAAGGCCTATGATGTGGATATTCAGGATGTGGCTGAGTTTAACGATATTACTGACATAACTCAGATAAAGGAAGGAGAGAAACTCTTTATCCCTGGCGCATCGCGGGTTTTAAAGGTTGAACCATATAAGCCTGACAGCAGTGGAGAATTGAAAAGCGACGAGAAAAAAAGCGTAGGGAAAAAGCCAAGTTCCACAACAAACCATCAGGCTCTTTCCGAAGAACCGGAAGGTAAGATAGTTGTAGAAAAATGGAGATTTTCATGGCCCGTAAAAGGGAGCATAATCTCTTACTTTGGCGTAAGGAACGGAAAAAAGCATGATGGATTAAATATAGCCGCTCCAAGAGGAACCCCTATATCTGCCGCTGCAGAAGGCGAGGTAATTTACAATGATGATAGTGTACGAGGTTATGGAAACATGATAATACTAAAACACAAGGACGATTTTGTCAGCATTTATGCGCATAATGAAGAAAATCTGGTAAAAGTTGGAGAGACCGTCAAAAAAGGCGATATTATAGCCAAGCTTGGCGACACAGGAAATGCCTCTGGCCCACATCTTCACTTTGAGGTAAGAAAGGATAAAAAGCCAAGAAATCCCCTTTTCTTCTTGCCATAACAGAAATGTTGTAGTATAAAAAACAAAAGGCCGTGAACCGTGACCGTGTTCCGTGTCCGTAAAAGTTTTTTTATGGTCACGGACAACGATATTTACAGGAGGTCAACAATATGAAATTAGAATATAATGCTAAAATATTGCCCGATGGCCATTTGCCACTGCCTGACAAAATTAAGGAAAGATTACACCTCAAGTCAGACGATATGATAAAGGTCATTGTTGCTAAAGAATATGCCGGAAAACCTTCCGCAAAATTTTTAGCTACCTTCGGCTCATGGGATGACAAGCGGACGCCGGAAGAGATTATTGCAGATATATACGGAAGCAGAAAATCACGAGGAATAGGGATTTCTCTATGAAATATCTTCTTGACACCAATATCTGCGTATATTGGCTCAAAGGAGATAAAGGCATAAGTGATAGACTTTTACAAACAGACCTTGCACGGATTTTCGTTTCCGAGATAACGGTGGCTGAACTGTTTTATGGTGCATACAGGTCTCAATTGGTGCAAGACAACATAAAACGAGTTAAAGATTTTGCGGCAGAGATAAATATATTATGGCCTGATGAATGTTCATTGGAAAAATTTGGAAAGATAAAAGCGGATTTGGCAAAGAACGGGAATCTGATAGATGATTTTGACATGATGATTGCAGGCGAAGCCATTTGCAATGATTGTGTTCTGGTTACCAATAATGTGGAACATTTTAAAAGGGTAACCGGTTTAGTTGTGGAAAACTGGAAAGAATAATTTTCCTGCGGAGTTCTCCAATAAAAAGGATATACTGCGATGGTTTACAAAGGTGCGACATAGTGAAAAAAAGGTGTCGTTATTTATCAGGTTGCATAATTACTATGAGCTATCAGCTATTAACAGTTTGTTGAAAAACTCAACAAACTCCGATTACACGGATAAAAGATTAGATTTCACAGATTAAAACCCATTGAAATATCTGTGTAATCGTTTTTCCTAATCTGTGTAATCAAGGCTGTTGATGCCTTTTTCAACAGCCTGTTAACTGAACAAGGGAGGTTTTCATGCCGGAGTCACTAAAAAAGATTATCAGAGATGTTCCTGACTTTCCAAAAAAAGGGATACTTTTTAAGGATATAACTACCCTTTTAAAGGACCCCATTGCATTTCAAACAACTGTTGATCTTATGAGCCATCGCTATATAGGGAAGCATGTTGATGTGGTGGTTGGAATTGAGGCGAGGGGATTTATTGTTGGAGCAGCGCTGGCATACAAGCTTGGTGCAGGCGTAATACTGGTAAGAAAGCCAGGAAAACTTCCGCACAAAACTCATAAGGCATCTTATAAATTAGAATACGGCGAAGACAGTCTTGAAATACATCAGGATGCGATAATACCAGGGCAAAAGGTATTGATAGCCGATGATGTTCTGGCAACAGGCGGGACAGTTTCAGCAGTTATACATTTGATAGAGAAGATGGGCGGCGAGATTGTAGAATGTGCATTTCTCTCAGAGATTGAAGCGCTTAATGGCAGAAACAAGATAAAAAACCATCCTGTATTTTCTTTGATAAAGTTTTAGTAAAAACCGTGATTCGTGACCGTGTTCCGTGTCCGTGAAGAAAAGTTTTTACTGGTCACGGACAACGGACACGGATTACGGCAATTTAAACATGTCCCTTCCTATCCGTGCTAAATTAACCATCTGGTATACCACTCTTCTTACTGCGAGCCTTATTACATTTGGTTCTGTTGTATATGTAGTCCTTTCAAAAAGCATTACATCGTCTATTGATATGAGATTGGTTTCTCTTGCCGAAATAGTTTCCAAGGCAGTATTTAGGCCTAGCGCAGCGCAATTGCCAAAAGACTTCGATAGCATGCTTGAACATTTTTTTGGAATAAAAACCGCAGGTAATTTTATTCAGGTATTAGATAAATACGGAAAAATAACTTTCACGTCCTCTACCTTGGGGAAAAACCATATCCCATTATCCAGTGCGTCATACCACCATGCTGTTAGCGGCACTATCAGCTATAATACGGTAACTAACATCGGTCAATATCCAGCCAGAGTTATTACCTTTCCTCTTATGGAAAAAGGACAGTTAATTGGCATTCTTCAGGTTGGCACTCCAATGCAAGAATCTGCGGCTGTGATAAATGCATTATTTTATATATTGATATTAGGAATCCCTCTTGCTGTAATATTAGCAAGCGGTGTTGGCTGGTTTCTTGCAAAAAAGGCATTAAGCCCTGTAGATGCGATTACCATGATGGCAAAAAAGATAGAAGCAGGCAGCTTGAATGAAAGGCTCAAGGTTTTTGGTCCAAAGGATGAACTCGGAAGATTAACAGAGACTTTTAACGACATGATTGCCAGGCTGGAGCTTTCGTTTAAACAGATGAAGCAGTTTACAGCAGATGCATCTCATGAACTAAAGACGCCGCTTACTGTTTTAAAGGGCGAAATGGAAATTACGCTCAAGACAGAAAAAACAATAGAAGGTTTTAGGGAAGCAATCAAAAGCAGCCTTGAAGAGATAGACAAGATGAGCGCAATTGTGAAGAGCCTTCTTAATCTTGCAAGGATTGACAGCAGGATTAAACTGCCTAAGGATAAGGTCAGCTTGAATGAGATTATAGAGGAGAGGTTCAATCAAACAATGCCGCTTGCGAGATATAAGGGCATTAACATGAAAATAATCAAGAACGAAAAGGTTGCCATTATTGGGGATATGCTGAGGATTGGGCAGTTGATATTTAACCTTATAGATAATGCAATTAAATATACAGTAAAAGGCGGCAGAATAGAAATTTCGCTGGAACATGAGAGTGGGTGGGCTATAATTACCCTATTAGATACCGGAATAGGTATCGCAAAGGAAGACATTCCTTACATCTTTGACCGCTTTTACAGGGTGGATAAGGCGCGAACATCCGCCTTAGGCGGAGGCGAGGGGGGCGTGGGTCTGGGCTTAAGTATATGCAAAGAGATTGTTGACGCCCACGAAGGACGGATAGAAGTGACAAGCGAAGCAGGCAAGGGAAGCACTTTCAGAATATATTTACCCATTGCAAATAAAACCAATGAGTTGTTGAATGAGCTGAGATTTTGATAATAAAGAAGATGATATGATTGCACAGATTATAAGAACAGATTACACAGGTTAAAAAAATATTAGCAGGCTGTTGAAAAAAGCATCAACAGCCTTGATTACACAGATTAGGAAAAACGATTACACAGATATTCCAATGGGTTTTAATCTGTGAAATCTAATCTTTTATCCGTGTAATCGGAGTTTGTTGAGTTTTTCAACAAACTGTTAGTCTTAAATCTGTGTAATCGTATTTTAGAAATCGGTGTAATCAATTTCTTTCAAAGGAGGTGTATATATGAAAATAGCTATCCTTACCGGCGGCGGCGATTGCCCGGGGCTTAATGCTGTTATACGGGCAGTTGTAAGAAAGGCTGTCAATTACGGTTATGCAGTTATCGGCATCAAGGACGGATGGAAGGGGCTGGTAGAGATTGACACTGTGCCGCTGGATATGCAGGCAGCGTCAGGCATCCTTCCGCGGGGCGGGACAATACTTGGCACATCAAGGACAAACCCCTTTAAATCTCCTGAAATGGCAGAGAAGGTTGTAAATAACATAAAGAAGCTTGGACTAGATGCGCTTATAGCCGTTGGCGGCGATGATACGCTTGGCGTTGCTGCAAAATTATACAAGCAAGGGATAAAAACAATAGGCGTGCCAAAGACCATAGACAACGACCTTTCAGGCACGGATTTTACCTTCGGTTTTGATACAGCAATAAGCATTGTAACAGAGGCGCTTGACAGGCTTCATACAACCACAGAGGCGCATCACAGGGCAATGATTGTTGAGGTGATGGGAAGGCACGCAGGGTGGATTGCCACTTACGGCGGCCTTGCAGGCGGCGCGGATATGATACTCATCCCTGAAAAGCCCTTTGAGATAAATGATGTTGCAGATATTGTCCAAAAGAGGGCAAAGAGAGGGAGAGGATTCAGCATTATAGTTGTGGCAGAGGGTGCTGTGCCAAAGGGGATTGAGGGATATATAACAAAGGATGTAAAAAAGGATGCCTTCGGCCATGTCTTACTCGGCGGTATAGGAGAATTTCTTGCAAAAGAGATTGAAAAGAAAACCGGTGTTGAGTCCCGGCATGTTGTATTGGGGCATCTCCAGAGGGGAGGCAGTCCAACAGCATACGACAGGATTTTGGCAACAAGATACGGCGTCAGGGCAGTGGAGCTTATAAACGAAGGCAAATTCGGCATGATGGTTGCGCTTCATGGAAATAAGATAGTCGCCATTCCTTTAGAGGAAGGCGTTAAACAGACAAAGACAGTGGATATGGAGATATATAAGGTAGCAGAAGTATTCTTCGGGTAACAGCTTCGTAAAAAGTCCATCTGCCGTGTTATCGCTGCGGCTTTTTCGCTCAACATATCTGTAGTTTGCCCATTTATGGGCGTCCGCCTGAGGCGGATTAAAAGCGCCGACAAATCGGCAAACTACAATTACCGCGCATCTGGAGCTTTTTACTGTGCCGTATGAAAAACACTAAATATATTTTTCGGAGACAACCATTATGAGTTCTTTTCTCAGCAGTCACCATTATGTGGCATTAGTAAGTTTCTTTTCAGTAATCTTGATCGGTAACATCCCTATCGGTTTTTACAGGAAAAGGTTTCTAAAATTTTCACGGCCGTGGGCAAGGTGCCTCTATATCCCGATAGTGGCAAATATAATTTTAAGGAGGTTTTTCGGCCTTGGGTATGACATTATCCCTTTTACTATTCTGGTTGTCCTTGCAGGGCAGTTTATAGGCTCTAAAATCAAGGTGAATGATTCAAACACCCGGTATGACGAAAGAGGTTCTATCCCCAACTGAAGAGAGATTTGAAAGATGGAGAAGAAACATTGGCTTCTTTTTCGGCCCTCTGGTTTTTCTTATTCTTTACTTCACGCCTATACCATCTCTTTCTCAGCAGGCCCACACGCTCGCAGCAATCTTAGGTCTTGCAATCATCTTTTGGATTTCTGAGGCAATCCCAATCCCTGTAACAGCCATACTCGGCGCCATATTAAATGTTATCCTTGGCGTTGCGCCGGCTAAAGAGGTCTTTGCCCCGTTTGCAGACCCAATTGTTTTTCTCTTTATCGGCAGTTTTATTATCGCAGAGGCGATAACCCTTCATCACTTAGACAAGAGATTCGCATTTGCAATTTTTTCACTGAAGTTTATTGGGGAAAACCCTTACAGGGTTCTCTTTGCCTGCGGTGTAATATCAGCTATTATCTCCATGTGGATGAGCAATACTGCCGCAACTGCCATGATGCTTCCCATAACATTGGGTGTGCTTAAGGCAATGGATGAAGCCCATAGAGAGGCAGGCAGAGCTTCAAATATCGCCAGCAGCAGATATGCAACAGGCATGATGCTTATTATTGCTTATGGCGCATCAGTCGGCGGCATAGCAACACCAATAGGAACTCCGCCAAATCTGATAGGTATTGGCTTTATACAAAATCTTACTGGTACAAAGATAACATTTTTTGAGTGGATGCAATTTGCGCTGCCGCTCACAATTATTATGTTTGTCTTTTTATATCTATTGATTAGATTCCTTCATCCGCCTGAGATAGCCAATCTTCGTGGAATTAAAACATATGTGCAGCAGGCCAATGAAAGGCTCGGCGCATGGAGCGGGGGAGAGATAAACACTGCTCTTGCATTCATGACAGCAGTTTTTTTATGGATATTCCCGAGTCTTGTTTCCATGATTCTTGGAAAGGATGCCGTATTTTCAAAATTCTTAGGCTCAAGGCTTGATGAAGGGGTTGTGGCTGTGCTGGCAGCGTCGCTGCTTTTTATCCTGCCGGTGAACTGGAAAGAAAAGAGATTTACCATGAACTGGAAAAGGGCTGTAAGGATAGATTGGGGGACGATACTTTTATTTGGCGGAGGCTTAAGTCTCGGCAGGCTCATGTTTTCTACAGGCCTTGCAGATGTGATGGGAAAGGGTCTTACTGGCATTACAGGCGCTTCAAACCTCTGGGGTATAACTGCTGCCGGAACTTTTCTGGCAATCATAATAAGCGAGACAACTTCAAATACTGCATCTGCAAATATGGTGGTACCAATAATAATAGCCCTTGCAAAAGGCGCAGATGTATCGCCTATTCCGCCTGCCATTGGCGCCTGTCTTGGCGCAAGCTTTGGCTTTATGCTGCCGGTCTCAACGCCGCCAAACGCAATTGTTTACGGCTCAGGCCTTGTGCCGATTTTAAGAATGGTCAGGGCAGGGATAGTCTTTGATATCTTAGGCTTTCTTATCATCGTAGGCGGGTTGATGCTCTTGTGTCCTTTGATGGGATGGGTGTAAATAACATTGCAAAATGCAAATTGCAAAATGCAAAATAAAAAATCCAAGACACAGATTCCCTCTCCTCCGCCACGGCGGATGGGAGAGGGTTGGGGTGAGGGGTGCGGTCAACATATGCGTGGTTATTCTTCTTTGCCTATTTATTTCAGGTTGTACAAAACAAATTGCGGAAGAAGATAAACTTAAAAACATAGTCAACGAAGTTGCAGAATCAGCGCAGAAAAAAGATATTGATGGGATACGGAAGCATATCTCAAAATCATACAGAGACCAGGAAGGAAATGACTATGACGGCGTCAGGAGGGTTCTTTTTTATCACTTCATCAGGGAAGAGACAGTTTCTGTATTTGTAAGGAGCGTGGATGCAGAGATAAAAGAAGACACAGCCCTTGTAAGGGCAAATGTTATTCTTGTCCGCGGCAAAGATATTAAGAGCATCAGCGACATAATTCCTGAGTCTGCCGCAGGATACAGGTTTGAAGTAGTATTCAAAAAGGAAAAAGGGGACTGGAAGGCTGTGAACGGCCAGTGGCAGGATGTGGGAGCGGCGGGGTTACTGTAAAATAGAATCTAACTTTTTATATGGAGCAAGGCAACCATGTTGCCGTAAACTTTGGAGCAAGCCGACCGTGTCGGCGTAAATTAAAATGATA
>MGRL01000004.1:1921-59325 GCA_001798165.1 Deltaproteobacteria bacterium RIFCSPHIGHO2_02_FULL_43_33 | reverse complement strand
GGAACCAGTTTAGCTTATTCCTATTGCTTATGCAAATGTCAATAGATTCCTTAGATTCTTTTTTGCAAATACTTAATTTATGCTCAAAATCTTTTTTTGATTCGGCACAATCTGCTTCGCAATAATTTGCGCCAACACTTGTGCCGGCTTTAACCAATTGACTTATTAAAGGAATTGTTATTGTGGTTTTGGGTATCTCTTTTGCAAATTCAATAATGTTTTCACCAAACTTCGCTGTTCTATCTTCCAAATCATATTTTTTGACATTTGACATTTTATTAGAAATTAGGATTTAGAAATTAGAAATTTACTTTAGGATGGTATTTATAAATTCCAACAATTCAAACTTTTCAACCGATTTTTTATTACAGACAATCTGAACGGCTATAGCCCCTACGGCATTGCCTACAAAAGAGAGCATATCCAGCGGCATGCCTTTGGCATAACATGGGGCAGTATATGCAAAAAAAGCGTCGCCTGCGCCGACTGTATCAACCACTTTATGAGAAAAGATGGGAGTTCTGTTGACGCTGTTGTGGTTCACGCCGAACGACCCTTTCTTTCCAAGGGTTACAATGAGGCAATCCGCCTTAACGTCATTCGCAATCTTTTTTGTAACCTGCTCAATATCCGCATGTTTTTCCTGCGCCGACAATCTCAACTCGCTTTCATCAAGACAAACATAATTAGGATCATTGTATCTTGTTATTAAATTATAACCCACATTGGCAGCGTTAGTTTGGGCATTAACTGCAAATATTTTTGCATGCGCCTTAATTGCCTCTATTATATCTTTGGTAATAAAACCGTGTCCGAAATTGGAAACCATAACCATATCATATTTAGGAATTTCCGATACAAGATAATCAATAACTTCTGCCTCACATTCTTTACCAATGAAATCATCGTTGAGATAGCAGACCTCAAACAATTTTTGATTTAAATACTCATGGATATATCTTTTTTTTATAACGGAAGGCCCATCATCCCGGTAGAAAAATTTTGCCTTGACATTCGGCTTGAGATTTTTTGCTATGAAATCTTCCCGTGAATCTTCCCTGCCCAAAAGCGACACCATCTGAACCGTATCACACAATCCGGCAAGGTGATTGGCAACCGCAAAAGTCCCGCCTGCGAAGACCTCATGAGACAGATATTTGCTGACCACAAGATTTGCCTTGGAAGATTTTCCCAAAGAATCGCAGTAATGATACTCATCAATAATTCCGTCTCCGATAACCAGTACCTTTAAATCTTTTAAGGCATTGATCTTGTCTGCAATATCTGAAAAATTATATTTTTTCTTAAAATCGCTTAAAAAATTCTTGGTCTCTTCAGGGTATATATCCAAAAAATTATTGATAATATGAGATGAACTGAAGGAAAAGCCCTCAGTTTCAATGATACGGCATTTATCGGAATAAAATTTCTTTTCTTCCTTAAACAACCTTTCATGTATCTTTCTGTCTTTTTCGTGAGCGGCCTGCCCCTTTGCAAAGATATCGGGCTGTGTCATCTTAATACATTCAAACGGCATCTCATTGTCCACAAGACAAACATAATCAACCTGTTCAAGAGATGCCACATTTTCCGCCCTGAATGCCTCAGGGAAAATCGGTCTGCCAGGCCCCCGATGCACATCCTTGTCTTTAATGACCGATACTATTAAGACATCTCCCAGTTTCTTGGCATGATTAAGATGTTTTATTATGCCGGGATGGATAAGGTCAAAGACTCCGTGACTCTGCACAATAACTTGTCCAGCCTGCTTCAAGGCCTTTACTTTGTCAACCACCTCGTCCAATGTTAATATTTTATTTATAATAGCAGTTTCCATAGATGCCTCTTCCTTTAAAAGATATCATTCTTCTGATAATTCTTTCCTGACCAACTTTTCCACACTATCAACAAATCTTGCGGCCTCTTCAAACCATGGAGACACCTCGCTTTGATCAAATCTAACCAAATCTGCATAATCGCCTTTTTGGCGGTTATCAAACACCTTGTCGTAGAACCGCCCTAATTCCATATCTACTGTGCCGGGTTTAACAAAATCCTGATGAAAAAGCGCCCTTACCCCACTGTGCTTTGCAGCAGAAAGGCCTTTGGTAAGCAACAGGGCGGAAACGACATAGAAACAGGCATAATAAAGCCTGTTGACAAAGGTATTTGTGTATCCTTGTTTCAAAAGGATGACAGCCTCTTCCAACGATTCATGAGCGCGTTGCAACCGATAAAAAACTAAAGTTCTAATTTCTATCCCTATAAAATAACACCATCCTTTTCGATATTTTGGTGAAACGGCATTGCCCTATAAAGTGGCGTCTCCCAATCATAACGGCTGTAAAGAATAACAGTAAAAACACACCCTGTTTCAATCTCTATTGGGAATAACTGACGGCGAAAAAGATCTTCTTTTTCAAGACTCGCAAAATCATTGACCAAAACAAGAAGATCATAATCAGATTCGCTACCCGCCTCGCCACGCGCCCTCGATCCGTAAAGAATTATATCAGCTTCAGGGTCAACTTTCTTAACCGCATTTAAACATCGCACCAAGATGCTTTTTTCTCTTCCGTTCATTGCATTCCATTCGGCAAATCGTCTCATATCTTCAACCTTTTCTTATGTTTTAAAATATTGATTCAACAGCTTTGTTGATGAAAAAACTATTTCGTGAGTATAGCGCATCTCTGCGCCGATTTCAACTAAAGCCGCCTGCTCTTGCTGGAGTTTGCCGGTCTTATCCGTCTTATTTTCAAATTCCTGTCCTTTCACATAGATATTGGGCCTCAACAGCCGTAAAGTTTCAACCGCCGTAGGCCATTTGTTAATTGCCACATAATCAACGCACTCCAGAGCAGCGATAGATTCGGCCCTCAGTGTTTGATTGTAAACAGGGCGGCCGTCTCCCTTATCCACGTAGATATCAGGGCTTACGGTGACTACCAATATATCTCCCATCTTTTTTGATGCCTGAAAATATTTGATATGCCCCGGGTGCATCAAATCAAAGCAACCATGGCACAAGACAATCTTCTTGCCTTTAGATTTCAACTCTTCAATCCTTTTTGCCAGTTTTTCCAATTCTAAAATCTTCATAATATCTCCGATATCAGGCTGTTGGTGTTTTTTTCAACAGCCTTTTAAAAAACAAGCCTTTTTACGTGGCAACTCTTATTGCCAAAATTGACTAATAACCCAACCTTTAGATTAGATGCTTTTAAATAAGAAAGCACCTGATATTTGAAGACATCAGGAATATTACCTGCTAATGCTTTAATTTCAACTATGGCCTCGTTTTCAACAACCAAATCCATAACCAGATAACCAACTTTGTTAGTATTGTAATAAACCTCAAATCGTTTTTCTGCCTCAAATTTTAAACATTCTTGATTAAGGGCAAACTTTAAAGCTGTATGATATATCTTTTCATTAAATCCTGGTCCCAATTCCGAGTGAACCCTATAACAACAAGCTATTATTCGTTCAGTAAGCGGGTCTCTATTCTTCATCTGTGTAATCTGCTTTTACTATCTGTGTAATCAGGCTGTTGATGACTTTTTCAACAGCCTTTTATATGTAGCGTAATAAATAATTGCCACATGATTAACACAGATTAAAAAGCGTAGATTACACAGATAAACCAAGTCTTTAATCGGTGTAATCGTTTTACAAAATCTGTGTAATCAATAAAATGCAAGTTTTTAATGCATTTTATATAAGGCAGTCCACAAGGCAGGTATGGTATCCGCATGTTTCCCTTTTATATAAAAACTTTCTCCGCCGTCAGCAACTGTCCTTGCAAGCATAGTCTTCCACGGCCTGAAATAATACGCCTCGTTATCTTTGCAAGGTTCCTTGCTGCAATCATCAGGAAGATTATGCAGGTCGCAAACCAAAGTAGTAAAATGTTTAATAACCTTACCCTCCTGATGAGCAACATTTCTCGCCATACTCAATGCCTTCAAAAACACCTCAGGTGCCATGACAGCGCTGCCGAAATTCATAACCACGCCATTTTCAAGGTTTGAAACAACCTCTGTAAATTTTAAGAAATCAATATATGATGTGGCTCCAGCCGCGGCCCCGTCAAAGTTTGGATGTTCATGGATAATATCGTATCCAATACCAACATGAATAGTTGCAGGTATGTTCAGTCGATAACACGCCGCCAAAAGACTGATGCCATTATCGGGAAAATCACCTTCATAAATAGCCTTGCCTACCACCTCTCCCATTCCAGTCCCGCCGTTTTTATAAGCCTGATTAACAATATCATTTATCTGTCCAGTCTCCTTCCACAATCCAAACTGCCCTTCCCGTATATAGCGGGCAACACTCTCTGTAGTAGCGCCAATCAGGGCCAGCTCAAAATCGTGTATAACCCCGGAACCGTTCATTGCAAGGCATGTTATATACCCCTGTTCCATCATATCAATAATATATCTCTGAACACCAGAACGAATGACATGTCCGCCGAGCATCATGATTACAGACTTGCCGCCTTTTTTGGCATTTTTGATATTGTCTGCAATTACATTGAAGGATGGATGAGAAAAGGAATTTTCCTGCAGCTCCTTTATTGCAGAGATATTTAAATCATGGATGCGCTTATTTAAGGGCAAAAGCAAAAGTCTTTTTCTATCAAAAAACATATTATATGAGTCCTTCTTTTCTTATTGTATATAGTTTGTCCACAGCGCTGCCTGAATCGAATATATCCGCAAGATAAACCTGCCCTCGAAGGTTCTATCGGGGGGACGAAAGTCCCTTTCAGACATAAATTTTATGCCTCAAGACTCTGAAGCCAGCTGCCAGCTTTTTTGACATGGATGCCACCGAGAAACAGTTCCCTCTTCAGATTCTTTACAAGAAGAATATGTTTTGTCTCTCTATCAAAAAAACCTGAAAAGTGTTTAAGAGAATTAGTGTCAATATCCGCCAGTTTGGCTTCAATAAGCCATTCCGGTCTCCCATCCTGCACCGTCAGAAAATCAATCTCCCTTTTTTCCTTGTCCCTTAGGTAATGAAGCGCGCACTTCTCCCCTGCCGTATCCTCAAGAAAATGGAGCCGCTTCAGAAGGGCGCAGGCAACGGCATTCTCAAACCTTGCCCCATCATCTTCCTTCACAAAACCTGTATCATAAAAATATATTTTTGGCTGCCTGATCAAACTCCTGGCGATATTGCGGTGATAAGGCGTTACCACAAAAATAATATAAAGGTTCTCCAGTATGCTAATCCACTGTTTCACCGTATGAGGAGAAACCTGCAGGTCTCTGGACAGTGATTCATAGGAGACTGTACTCCCAACGGAATTGCGAAGCAATTCTACCAGAGTTTCTACGCTTCTGAGGTTCCTGACCGATGCAATATCCAGCAAATCCTCGCGCAGGATGCGGTCAACATGTGAGCGCCGCCAGCGTTTGGCTTCTTCCTCACTCCCTTTAAGAAACGGCTCTGGAAATCCCCCAAACCTCATGATATGTTCAAGAGCCGTATCAGCCGTATACTTTTCTTTGACCTCAGCCACGGAAAAAGGATGCAACCGGTAGGAATAAAATCTGCCCGCCAGTGAATCCCCCCATTTCCGGTAGACATCAAGGCGGGATGATCCAGTCACAAGAAGGCGCGGCCTCACCCCTTCGGTATCATAAATTCCTTTAATCCAGTTCTTCCACTTTCTTACCTTATGCAGTTCGTCAAATATCACCAGGTCGCAATCACGGCGCCATGCCTGTTTTTGGATAAGCAGGCGATGCTCCACACTGTCCATATTAAAATATTCAGAGTTGTCCGGATAAATCGCTTTGGACAAATGCGTCTTGCCCACCTGTCGGGGACCGCTCAAAAGAACGATCTTTTGATCGAGGTCTATCTTTATCTTATCCATTATACTGCGCTTCATGCAGACTATTTTGCACTAAACTTCATAAAAGTCAAGACCTAAATGCGCTATGCTGCATAAAAGTCATGGGCTGCTAATCCTTACCCACATCTCTTTCCCCATTCATTGCAAGGCATGTTATATGGCCTTTTTCCATCATATCAATAATATATCTCTGAACACCCGAACGTATGACATGGCCGCCGAGCATCATAATTACAGACTTGCCGGCCTTCCTGGCGTTTTTAATATTGTCTGCGATCGTCTTGAAAGAAGGGTGGAAAAAAGAGTTTTTTTGAAGAGGCTTTATGACGGAAATATCCAAATCATGAATGCGGTTATGTAAGGGCAACAGCAAAAGTCTTTTTCTGTCAAACATCATAGAGCATGAGCCCTTTTCAGTTTATCGTATATTGTCTGTGAAAAAGGCAGCCCCAAAATATTCCCCCACCATGCAATTATCCTTGCCGCATAATAAAGCGACCGTCGGTCAAGCAAATACTTATCATCGGAAAGTTTAACTTGCTTCATGGACAAAAGCCTTTCAAGACGGCTATGCAACATATCATGCGCATTGTATAACGAGGCTATTTCCGATGCCTTTAATTGTTTTGCTGTATATATCTCATAGAGAATCCTGATACGTCGGGCAGTTTCACTCATATTAAACACATGAAAATAGCTGTACGCCAAGGCAGCATAAACAATAAACCCATACATTCCTGCCCATATCAATTCCTGCCGAGTTGCCGTTGTATGGTGAAAATAAACAGCCCATGCTGCTGCCGCCATCGGCACAAAACCGACAAGAGAACAAATAATGACAACAGCCTGCCCCGGCAGCCGTATAAAAATCCTTGCAGCCGCCACATGCAAGATAAATATCAATACGGGCGTAGTTGCAAGCAATGTCATGTAGTTTAATTGCAGCATATCAACCCTTTCCTATGGGCAAACCCAGCACGCGTCGCAACAATATGAAACACTGAACCAAAGTCATGCCGCGGGGGGTAACGGTAAAATAATTATCCGATGCCGTTACCAGCCCGGCCTCCATCAAATCCTTAATGCGAGGCTCTAAAACCGTTTCATCATCAAAAAGAGGCAGCAAATCCTTATGCGCTATACCCTGCGAATTAGAAGCACCGAGCATCAATACTATCGCAAGCGAAGGAGATACTGCCTCTATGGCTGGATAGCTTAAAATATATGCGGAGGCAAGGGCAAAATGGAACAGATAAACTGATAGCCAGCCTGCCATGGTAAAAGATAAAACAGACGGCACAACAACAAGCCGCTCCAATCCAACATATCCAATTATAAAAAGAAGCGGCAATATGATAAAAAGCAGGAACAATGCAATTACCCTTCTTTTGGGATGCCACCACCGCCAGATAACTATATGTAAAACCAAACAAATAACAAAAATTATGATACCCGTTGTCAAGATTGTAAAATAATTCATCCCGATTAAATTTTACACCCATTTCTTATTATTTTAATTCAAATCCCAATATGTATGTAGAGTTAATCTTTTTATAATGAATTAGAGTCAATTGCTTTTTCGAGACGAAGCATTAAACCCATTAGAAACGCAGGGGTAAATGGTGGGACAAATGAAACTATATCATGGCTCACTAATTTATATCCACAAGAGTCAAAAATAGATTTTAGTTTATTCAACCTGAAACTATCTTCACCTGCACGGCGGTAGGATGGAAGGCACTCCAGTGTCTTGCGTATAAGATTATCTCCATTCGGGTCAACCACAACAACTCTTGGAACAACCTTTGAAAGACGGCTGACAATAACCGGAGCGGATTCTTTCACATGGTGCAGAAAACCCATTAAAAATGCGCCATCCCAGCGTTGACCGGAAGCAAGCCTGCCATTACCATTTTCTGCTTCTCTTCTGCACTCCATTTCTTCCTTGCCATCTGCTTCCTCCTTCTCGTAGATTCGAGTCTACGACCGGAGGGCTAACTTACCAGTTGTTCCTAATTTTGTCAGACCCTACATACTCTCAATAGGCAATTCTTAAATTAAAATAGCTTGAGACAGATTCTATTACAGGCTTTAACTCGTTCTCATCTATTCCTTTTAAATTTGAAAAATCAATCTTAACTTCATTAATCTTCATTTCAGAACACTCATAAAAATTACTTGTCAGGTCAATTAAAAAAGCTTGTTTTGCCTGAAGATTATCTTTTTCATAGGTGCCCTCCATATTAATACAAGCCTTGCCGTCTTCAACTATCAGCATATTATTAAAATTACCTATAGAGATAATTAGGTGCACATAATCCCTGAAAGGCTTAACCCAAATATATAATGCAATCAATAAACAAAGAATAGCACCCACAATAAAGAATATTTTATTAATGGATGCAAAAACAAAAAATACTCCTGGAGATAATACCATGGAAATATTGTTTAAAAATTTTTCTTGCTCTATATTAGCCTTGCCAGTTATTTTTTTGAATAATTTAATAATCCCCCAAGATAGAATTATTCCGACAAAAAAAGCAAGAAGAAATCTCATTTCGATATGATTATAGTCGCCACGCCGCCTCATCCAATTGGTTTGAGTGAAAAGGAATAAAGATACAAAAAAAATGTAGATACCTGTTTGCTCAATAAATTGCCTTACTTGGGTCATAGTCATTCCTCCTTTATTATCTGTCCTGTATAGTATATACTCGCCAGCAAGCAGGCGGGTATCCAACAGCCTATTTTTATAAAAACCACGTCAGATTCTAAATTGCAATTACTTGTTTTTTAATAGCCAAAAATAATACACTGTGGATATAACACATAAAAGAATAACTAACAACGATATAATTATGCTTATCTTAAAATATGGAATTTTGCAATAAAAATCTATAAAATGTTTCCCTTGCGGAATTTTTATCCCTCTAAAAATATAAAAAGCGGGTATGATGTCTATCTCATGTCCATCAAGTCTTGCATGCCAAAAAGGGTGATAAATATCTGAAACTACCAGATAGGCATCCTCTTTTGCTTCGACCGTTATAAATACTCTCTCAGGTTCATATTTTTCAATATGAGCTGGGCTAAATGGTAAATTTAATGATTTTGTCGAGATGCTATGTTCATTCACAGTAGGGTTCAACTCATTTATAAATTCATCTATTCCGCCTGGGGGAATACCGTATACTAAATAAGCCCTCGGCAAAAAATTACTCATCCTAGCCGTAGATAGAAACCCATCTATACCTGGATATGTAACCTCTTTTCTCTCTTTAATATCCTCAATGGCAATATCTTTTGCCATCCGATCTGATATTGAAGACAATTTTACAACATATTTCACTCCCAACAATATTAGATCATTCTTATCTATTGAAGGTGCCAGCACCAAACTATTTAAATAAATTTCCAAATTAGAATAACCTAAAGTGTTTTTGGAGGGAAGTTTTGAAATGGTTTTTTCGGTATACTCATTAGGATAACCACTCCATTGCTGTTCTGGTCTTATACCCAATCTTCTATATACAGTCCAGTCTTTATAATTTTTAGGTACAAGACTATCGTAGAGGGTTACCTCGCTGACTCCTTCTACCAAAGAACTCCCCATCCCATAGGTAAAACCCCACCAATCATCATTGAAAAAGAATATCCGTGTCTGGGGCAAATCATGTAACTCTTTCATAAGTTCCCTTATTTTAGACAATCCTGCATAGCTTGCATAATCAGAAGGGGGATTTTGCATCATTGGATGTGAATAGTAGAAATTAGAAGATGCTGATAAAACAATAACACCTATAGAAACAATGGGAATAGGCGATACAATCAACCACCACTTACCCCAGTTTGGTTTATTAAGTAAAATGATAGGTACCTGCAACCTCAAAGACGCTAAACCCAAAACAGCTAGTACTGCTACTCCAAAATCAATTATGTAATTATCTCTAGTCGGTATCCAGAGCAGCCCGGTCAGATACGATAGAATAATCTGTCCTTGATCTCGTATTAACAATATAAAAAGTATGGAAAAAAATGCCAGTTTTGCCAATTTATTTCTCCAAAACTGCATGCAACCTGTCCAGACAAGGGCAGCAACTAATATCTTAAAGGCAAAGGGAGCTGAGCGCATAACTTCCATCTCTCCCAAATCACCTCTTTCGGTGCGACACCAATAATATATTAATAAGAGGAATATAAGGCCACATTTAATATAATCTTTCCATTTAAAGCCTCTGGTAAAACTTAGCGAAAGAATTATCCCAAGTATGGTTCCATAAAACACAGGATTTTTTGTAAAGGAGATATGCCAGTTCTGAGCGAAATATGATAGTATTGCAATGCCTAACAATAAAAATATCCAAGAAAAACGCCTTTTCAGCACAACTCCCAAATATAAAAAAGAGCCAATTCCAATTATTTTTAATAACCCAGATTCGCCTATGCTAATCAACAAGTTATGATACATTTCTAAAGAAAACAGATTGTACATGCTATGCTCCCCTATACGACCAGTGGTGTCTATAATCCTAATAAGTATATTCAATTGCCATAGGTGAGCAGTTATACCTATACCTATTGCTAACATCACCAAAGAAACCATCTTAATAGAACGAAGCAGGCTACCTGAATAAAAAACCAAACTTGCCATAGTAGAAAAAAACATATAGAAAATAGTTTGATAAAACCAAAATTCAAGCTTTGTGCCAAACATGCTAAAAATGATTGTCCAGACAATACAAAATAGGTACTTTTTATTTTCTGTTCCAAACCATTTGTAAATAAAAAGAAATAGCAATATATGCGCAATAAAGGAATGTGGTTTCATAAAATAAAAATAAAAATAAGTAACCCACGGGGTCATAAAAAACAGCAATATGCCAGCAGTTGATACCATAGGGGTGAATCCTAATTTAACAAACGCGTAAAAGCCGGCTAATAAGATGAGTGCTAATTGAATAGTTTGAAAATACTGATATTGCGGTCCAAAGATAATTTCCAGAATAGTGTAGATATCAATAGGAATAGTAGCCCATACCACCGCTGGCTGGCCTATCCCCCAATATGGATTCCATAAAGGAAATTCTCCATTTAACAACCGTTGGGAAAACCATTGGCGAAAAGGGTAATAAAGTCTAAAATCGGGATGGGAAAAATATTTTTTAAAAGTATATATATCGTATGCAAACCATAGAGTGAAACTTATCAAAATAAGTAAAGGAACAGTATACTTGCTACCTTCTTTTATGCTTCTTTTCATTTATTTTCTTTCCTTAGAATATAAAAGGGCGACAATCGGAACAGGCATCAGTAAAATTGAAACCACAATGAAAATCTTAAAAAGTAAAATATATAGCTTGGGGTTGAATGAAAAAGTTATGGTATGATTCCCAGCCGGAACAAATACCGCCTTATAATTAAAGTTTGCTTTAAAGATATAGGTAGGGGAACCGGAAACTGTTGCCTTCCAATCTTTGGAATATGAATCAGCATAATAAAACAGTCCCGGCTTGCTGTTTTGTACCCTAAAACTAATCATGTTAGGCCCAAACGCAATCACTTCCGTTGGCTCGTCCCGGCCATATGGAGAACGGTTTGGTGAAACCCTGGCCGGATCTAAGCTCACAACGGTAAACCCGGGGATTATATTATCCTTCTCTGGTCCTCCTATGTCATCTGTAACAAAGGCACCTTGCAGTTCTGGTGATACTATCAAATCTTTGTCAACTTTTTGTAAATCGCACTGATAAGGATATTTATTGTATATCGGTTCATAGAAACCAGGCATAGCGTGTTTTACCAACCATTCCTGAAAGTCAATATAACAAATGTAGTCTCTGCCAACATTGGTACGAATACCTGGGTTAGGATAGTACCTCATGGGATTGTATGAAGACACTGATTGAAAAGGGCCAAACATAATTTGAAAATATCCAATATGCTTTATATCCCATGGCCAATCCAAAATAGGATGCTGCTGTGGGATGTCAATCTCCAAATAACCTTTCACCTTACGTGTATTTGGAGTTTTGTAATCAATTCTTTCCATACGGTCATAGAAATCAGCTAAATATTGACTACTACCACGCTCTACATCAGCGGAGATCGGTATTGTATCAACATCGACACGCTCAATTGCCCTTGCCTGAGGGAAAACTTTTGCAATATCATCCTCCAACACCAAAGTCTCATGCAACATATCTGTAGGCATGCGGCTCATAAGAGATAGCGCGTGGATACTGTCTTTAGCCACAGTAAACTTATCAAAAAAACCAAATCGTCTTGCCCCGATGCCACTAACAATCTTCTGTCGTTCTGCAGAAACGAAACGAATAAAATCATAGCTTCGGCGACCTACAACAAAATAGTCATTAAAATAGGCCGGGATGGCTGCCGGAATACGGTAAAGGGAGGGGAGGAATCCCCAAAAGGTAGTATGCCTGGATACAAAAGGAATACGTATTGGTTTATAGCTAAATTCCCTGTCATAATGGATATACCCAGTACGTGCAATCTCACCTGGCTGGATGACATAACGTTGGAGGTTAATATTAAACTCTACCAATTGATAGAATGTAAGTCCTACCATAACTACTATAAGAAAAAATCGAAACAAAGAAGATTTATGTAACAAAAATAACGCAACTATAAAGTATGAAATAATTAACAACCATCCATGTGCTACAATAGATTCTTGTATCCATATTAAGAAATTATTGCTTAGTGAACGTTCTATTAGTTCGGTATGAACAAAGCTGAAGTATAAGAAAATTACCAATATTTGAGCTATTGCCAAAATCGCAAGCCAGATTAAGGAAACCCTCTCTGTTCTGCTTTTATGGGTTATCATATCAAGAACAGTAGAAAAGCAAATAGCTATTAAAGCGCCCCATGATAAAATAAAAAAACCTAAAAAGTTATGCAACTGCGTAATCGTCCTGGCAGTCGGATAGTATTGCAATATTTTATTATACCAAGAAGGAGGGCTGAACATATATAAACCAATAGCAATAATAAGAAACAGAAAAAGTCCCTTATTTGGTGATTGAGCGCGTTTGAAAAAAAGAAAAACAAGGATTATTGGTATCAACCCAAAAAAAAGAAAGTTTTCACGTGCTAAAGCACTTTCTATGAAAAACCTTATGTCTGGACCAGGAAATAATATCGCTAAAAGATTATGAAATGTTGAACGATCTCTATAACTATCCTCCGTTAAAGACAATTCCGCAGTATGTATCAGTGTATCTGATGTGGGTGGTTCTCCAAGACGGGCATATCTACCATAGGCAAAGTTCTCATCAACTTTTGACATTAACTTAACCGTAGAATAAATAAATGGACCAGCCATAATTAAGAATATAAGTATTCCTGCAAGTATATTAGAGATTCCTATAACTCTTGTTATTTTACGAAGTTTGTAAATATTAAGTGTTCTATTCACAAAAAGATAAATAAACATCAAGCTTAAATAGATAATTATATAACTTGGGAGGTACATATTGAATGAGAGACCAAACAAATAACATGAAGCTATAAAAAACAAACCTTTTGATTTAGAGGAAGTGCTTGGTGAGATTAGATTGAGCAGAAAAAGTATTATCAATGGTGCATAAGTTACAATTAGCATAGAACCATGCTGCCAAAACGAGTTTGGCGCCATGACAAACAAAACAATTGTTGACCCTATCAAGGCAGCCCAATCATTCCGAGAGATATACCGAAAAAGTGCATAGGCACCTATATAAAAAACTAGCAACCGTAATAGAAAATGTATGTGGTAAATGTCCAATACAGAAACATTCCAATACTTTATCAGTGGTATCATTGTTAGTACAGTTGGGTCTAGCGTCCCAACAGCATTGTGATTTAGATAGAAAGGCGCTCCAGACCAACTATATGGGTCCCATAGTGGAAGGATTCCGCGTGTCAGGCAGAGCATAAAATAGTTGAAGTTAGCATACCAATGAATGGTATCGTGGGTAAAGATAGCCTCTTGCTTTATAAAGACATTCTGGTATAAAAGTATTAGTACACTGGCTGGATAAATTGGAAGAACGATGGGATGACGAAGAATACGGTAAAAAATCTGCGACCTCACTTTTGAACCTTTACCTCTTCTTAGCGTATAATAAAAGAGCAACAACCGGAACCGGCATCAGTAAAATTGAAACCACAATGAAAATCTTAAAAAGTAAAATATATAGCTTGGGGTTGAATGAAAAAGTTATGGTATGATTCCCAGCTGGAACAAATACCGCCTTATAATTAAAGTTTGCTTTAAAAATATAAGCTGGAGAACCGGAAACCGTTGCCTCCCAATCGCTGGAATAGGAATCTGCATAGTAAAATAGCCCAGGTTTACTGTTTTGTACCTTAAAACTAATCATGTTTGGTCCAAAGGCAATTACTTCCGTTGGCTCGTCCCGGCCATAAGGAGAACGGCTTGGTGAAACCTTGGCCGGATCCAAACTCACAACGGTGAAGCCAGGAATTATATTATCCTTCTCTGGTTTTCCTATATCATCTGTAACAAATGCACCTTGCAGTTCTGGTGATACTATCAATTCTCTTTCAACTTTCTGTAAATCGCACTGGTAAGGATATTTATTATATATCTGTTCATAGAAACCAGGCATAATATGCTTCATCTGCCATTCTTCAATATCCGTATAGCAAACTTTATCCTCTTTAAAGTCAGTCCTAATTGAAGGATTAGTATGATATCCATGGATAAACGAATAATAAGAAATATAAATATTTCCAAATAAAATATGAAAATATCCAATATGCTCTTTATCCCAGGGCCAATCTCTTGCCGGATGATTACTTAAAAGTGCAATATATAAAAATCCATCAGATGCACGAGGATAGTCTTTATAATTTATATATTCGCTTTTATCATAAAAATCCGCAAGATACTGACCTTTACCACTTAACATAGCTTCACGAATTTGTGATAACGTTTGCAAAGCAGGAGAATTTGAATCTCTATCAACGCGTTCTACAGCTTTGAGCTTTGAAACTATTTGAATAGGGTCTTCTTCAAGCACTATTACATCGTGCAGGCTTTCCTTAGGCATTCCAGCAACTAAATTTAACGCATCTCTGCTATTTTTAGCCATGATATACTTATCAAAAAACCCAAACCGCCTTGAACCAACACCACTAACTATCTTACTTCTTTCAGCGGACGTAAAACGGATAAAATCATAAGCCCTGCGGGTAAGCGACATGTATGTATTCATATAGCCGGGAATGGCTGTTGGTATCCGATAAAGTGATGGCAAATAACCCCAAAAGACTGTATGTCGTGGAACAAAAGGAACCCGGATCTCATTATATTTGAATTCTCTATCATGGTGTATGTAATCTTCACTCATACTAATGCTTGGCTGAATTGTATACGTCTTAAATTTACTATTAAAATCTACCAAGTCATAGATAATAATACCCGCAATCGTTATAGCAATGTATATCCGAAAATTATAAGATGCAAAGAAATATAATGTTATCAACATGCAGATAATAATTACTTGCCATCCGTTGGAAATAATATTATTTTGGAGTGCCAATCTATATATTGGACTTGCTAATGTTCCAGCAATTTCCATATTTCTAATATGTTGCCAATATACATACAGTGCAACTATATAAGCCAGTGTAAATATAGCAACAACAATAGGTGATAACTTATGCCTATTCTTGGAATTAGATATTACTGCTATGGCTTCTGATAAACATATTGCTAACAATGCACCAAATGATAAAATAAAATAACCCAAGAAATTATGCATTTGTCTTATGGTGCTGGCTCCCGGAAAATATCGCAAGATATGGCTGTATAATAAATTTGGACTAAGCCAATATAAGCCAGTAATAATCAAAACAAATAAAAATAATCCCTTGTAATGTGAATTCGTCCGTTTAAAAAAAAGGAAAACTATCATTACTGGAATCACAGCAAAGGGCAAAAAATTCTCAGTATAACCGGGGGGTCTGCTTTCCACAAAAAATCCCGTGTCCGTACCAGGTATCAAAAAACTCAACAAGTTATATATAGTAGAACGGGAAGGAGCAGATTCATTTAATTTCAGCGGATAAGAATGAATTGTTATCTCCGAATTACTACTGTTATTAGGTATATCAAACCGTGTAAGACTGAAATTTTCTGAAAGGCTTGGCAATATTTTAAAGGTAGAAACAATAAAGGGGCCCGCTACAATAAAAAACACAAGAATTCCTATTAGCAACTTCCATACTCCTGCTGAAATAACGATATCACGAATAGATTTAAGTCCTATAAACCTCGCTATAAAAAGATAGATAAGAATGAAACTCAAATACATTAACAAATAGCTTGGCAAATATATGTTGAATGAAATACCAATAAGGTAGCATAGCGCAATAAAAATCAGGCCTTTCGATTTTTTAGGAGTTTCAGGTGACACAAATTGAAGTAAAAACAGGATGATAAGTGGAACATATGTTATCATAATCATTGAACCATGCTGCCAAAAAGCATTGGGGGCACTAGTGTATAAAGTAAATATTGCACCCAGCAAAGAAGCCCAATAATTACGAGAGATATAACAAAATAATGCATACGATCCTAAATAAAATATAAATAAACGAACAAGAAAATGAATATTATAAATATCTAATATGGAGATATCCCAAAATCGTATCAGAGGTACGGCAAGCAACACGGTAGGGTCCAATGCCCCTACAATATTGACGTTTAAATAGAATGGCGCTCCACTAAACGCATACGGATCCCATAGTGGCAAACTACCCTGAGCTAAGCTTGACACAAAATAATTGAAGTTCGCATACCAATTGACTGTATCGTGCGTAAAAATTGCAGTACGGCAAATAAAAACCTCATGATATATTAATATTAATAATATGGCAGGGTAAATAGGTAAGACAATCGGATGAACTAATAGATGAAAGGTGCGTCGAGATATCAATTGAACTTAATTTTCTCCTTTTTTTGATAGCGGCTTGCTTTGCCATGTCTTGAACCAAACTAAAAGTATAATGAACTGCAATATATAACTAATTACAATAAAGGTTAAGAAAGATTTTGGTTTATATAAAAATAGAACTGTTGATTTACCAGGGGGAATATATACTGCTTTGTACTGGAGATTAGCCTTATAAATAGATGCTTTTTCACCATTGACAGTAGCTGTCCAATATTTATCCCAAGTATCGGAATAGTACAGCCAGCCTGATTTTGATCTCTCAACTGTCACAAGCAGGTTATCAGCTCCATAGTCCAGCACCCTTACCCCTCCGGTGTCTGGAGTTTCAATAGCAATATCTAAAATACCTTTACGAAACTCTATAACTTTATCCTTTGGTATATTAATTGTGAGTTGACCATCTACAAGATAGCCTATTTGAAACAGGTTTTCACTATGCCAATTGTTATCCCATGCTGGACGCAGTTGAGTTTCTCTATCTTCTGAATCCCACTTAATTTTATAGTTAAATCCAAACCCCTGAGTAGGATTTGTTGAAATATCCACTCCAACTGGACGGGGAAAGAAATAAGAGAATAAATAATACTGCCCATCTGAAGAAAGTCCATTATTTTTAAAACGAAGTAGTGGCACTTTTTCTGTATGACGATGCACCAAACCATTAACCAATCGTCTTCTCTTGCCACTAAGACTTATAGATGATATCCGCGGCAATAACTCTGGAAGTTTGTCATTTTTTTCAATAATAATTTTATAATAACGGAAACCTTCATCATTTATAAATTGCCATTCAGTAGTTGTTTCAGAAAGTATTTGCCTATCATGAAAAGTAAGATAGCCTACGCGCCTCCAATCTCTACCATTGTAACTACCTTCTATAAAAGATAACTGCCATGGACACTGCATTCCCCCTGGACATGACCCCACACCATCTGTCACTTTTACAATATTAACAATCTTTTCATTTCCAACACCAAAGTCAACTTGAAACCACCACCGACTTTCATTTGGAATATTAGAGTTATTTAGCTTTACATTAGTAGACTTATCGTTGTCAAATATACTACCTGCTGTTCCATCATCAAATTTTATATTAGAACTTACCATCTCCGGCAAAATATCATAAAAATTAGTTTCATTTTCAACCACTACCCTGGGCGGTTTAATAAATTCTGAAATATTATTCACATCTACTATCGCATCTTTACCAGTTGTAACTTGTCCATTAAGAAATATTGCATTCCCCATAATCTGCTCAGCGTTATCGTTCGATAAATATTTTCTTGCAATATCTCCGGTTGGATCCTCCACCGCAGCATCGACTACAAAAACACGAGGCAGCGTAAAACCAGAAATCATATTTCTATTTTGCTCTGTTGTATTCCTCAGCACATCATAAAAACTTTTATTTCCTATAACCGCATATCTATACATCTCAGGAAAGTAAAAAGTGGGCCTTACCCACATAGAATATGCCTCTGTAGGAAATGGGGAAAACTCATGAAAATTATTAAGCACTGATATATCTGGAAGAACATTATCATAAGTAACAGACTGGGTATAAATCCAAGGACCGTTCCCTCGCCCAGAGTTGATTACATAAGTTTTTATAATATGGTTAAAAGAAAGTATATCTATTAAAGCAATAAAAAATAAAACACGAAACCGCAAATAGGGGTTTGTAAACTGAAACACTCCAAGAATTCCAATAATTGTCAATAGAATAAAAAAGATACTATATAAATAACCTTGATTGGCTGAAGAAAACGTACTATCCTGAATCATTTGATAAGATACATAGGCACTGCCAAATAAAACAAAAACAAAAGTAATCCTTCCTAACCAAAAATTAACTTTTCTTTTTGACATCACAGTAAGGACTTTATCCATTCCAAAACCTGCAAGAACAGCAAATAATGGTGCAAGATGTAATTGTATAAATGTAAAATGACGCGTCATTGGCACATGTGCATGCCAGGCAGTTAAAAAGAAAGGAGATCTCTCTATGGTAGCAAACAACATATATAGTATGATTCCTGTAAGTACTGGATAACGGCAATAGTTTCGACTAAATATAATGCCAATTAACATGAGAATAGCCGCGAGAACCCCAAAATATTGAAAATTATGCATAACCATTCCAGGCATACCATTAGTCATATTTGTAACACGTTCCAATGTGGCAGGATAAGGAAATAAAAAAGATAATAATTTTTGAAATTCAAAACGTTCTTGGACAAAATCATCAAGATTGTAAACAGTATTATTTATTGAACTTTCAACTGTTTCTCCCGGATAAAGTATTTTACGATTATACTTATCAAAATAATTATATTCACTAACAAGTGGCAATACAGCTGCTATAATTACAATAGAAACGAAAACTATAGCAAAGCGTCTTTTCCATACTGCAAAAAACTGGACAATTTTACCAGGGAAAAACAGTAATAAACCAATAAAATAGAATATTATGTAAGGAAACACGATGGTTGTTTGAATATTGAACTGATGAAAAACACTTCCTACAACAGCAAGAGTTAAACCTGCTAAATTATGCAACCATCTATCAGGGGAATTAATAACAATACGGGTTAGATATAAAAGTATCCATGGTGAAAAAACATTTGCTATTACAAAGATTGGCCTGTGAGGTAAAAAAGAAGCTCCTACAAATAGAGTAATAAAAAATACAAAATCAACACTAAAGCGGAGTTTTAAGAATTCGCGCGCGAATTGACGACAACCAAAGGCAAAGAAAACATTCAACAACACCATACGCCATGTATCTATCAACACAAGCCCGACAGTACGATCTAAATCCAGCAACTTTGAAAACACATAGGTAAAAATAAAATCAATACCAAAGGGCGAATAACTATTCGCCATATCTCCAAACATTGCTTTCCCTCCTTGGAAAAGGGGTAGCCATGTAGGTAATGAGAAACTTTTATCCAAAGCCTTATAGGCAAACTCAAATACTAAGTGGATATGATAAAAATCGGATGAAAAATATACTCGCCCAATCAAGAAATCCCACATAATATAAAAATAAGCTATTAAAGATACAATTACTGTTGCATTTTGTTTAAACCAATGTTTTCTTTCGTCCACACTTGTTTTTTGTTCCACAGCTATTTTTTTCAATCCAATCTCATCACAATTTGCTTTAATAAAAATGTTCTTTATCCACTCATATTGTTTAATAAATATTTTCACTAATAAACCTCCATAATGGCCATCTGATCGGCAATATCCGCAGGGTATCTGAAAATTCCGGTTATCGTAACTTTTCTCTTAGATTAGCTTGCCTATATAATTCTCAACCGTGTTCTAATTGTTTCTATAGCCAATTTTTTCTGTAAATTCCCATAAAAAAATTTGACAACTTTTATAATCACCCTCCTATGATACAATCCTTCTTTCTTTTATTCTATACTTATATGCTTCAACCTATAGAAGAATTATACTTTTCCAATATAGAATAATGTAAAAATTATGTAGATAGATTACACAAGTTAGCTAAACCTATCTTCATTGTCAAGACAAAAAAATGAGATGTTCTTAATGGAATATTACTGATTAAAAAGCATTATCCATAGAGGTTTCATGCCGGAAATCTCCA
Source organism: Deltaproteobacteria bacterium RIFCSPHIGHO2_02_FULL_43_33 (assembly GCA_001798165.1). GTDB lineage: Bacteria > Desulfobacterota > GWC2-55-46 > UBA9637 > UBA9637 > UBA10170. The sequence continues at coordinate 38,840 of MGRL01000004.1, read as the reverse complement.
CTTCTAAAAAAACATAGTTGTCTTTTAAAGTCACTTTAGAAGTATACTTTATTTTTTCTTTTGCAAACTTTCTCCTCAATACCTCCCCCAAAAATCTTGCGTCATCTACTACATCCGGAATTCTATTTTTCTGGGAGCATTTAAAGGCAAGCATTCCTTTCATCTTATCCTCATTAATAACATCAAAAGATAAGCCCATGGAATCAAGGTAAGGTGCTGAAAGGAAAACGGTCATTTTCCACTTTTTCTCCCATCCCTTCAATATTCGAGAAAACCCCTTATCTTTATTATTAGCAAAAATCATAATGTCAGCTTTCGGTGGAAGGAGGGACAAGGTCTCCTTATATCCGGAATCATCAGACAATCTTTCTTTCTTGTTTTCCATAATATCTATTGTTTTTTTAATATAGTCGCTATTGCTGGCAAGAACTGCATATTTCTTGCTTAAAGCAAAAGCAGATATGTGCATTTTTCCTTCTCCTATTCTATGATATCCTGCATAGCCTTTATAACTAAACCTTTTCATAGGTATGTCTTTCTTTATTAGGTTTATCAGGGTATCTTCCGAAATGCTATTCTTTGATATTAATGGAGCAATAACTATCATGGTATCCTGATCTATAATACCGCCTTCAATATCTCGAGGCATATTCGGAAATAGCTCCCCAAAAGCCTGTTTTTCTTGTTGTGAAATCCTCCGGGATGCCTTAATCTGAGCAAGCCAATTAGTCATCAGCCAGGAAACTCCGGGATCTCTTGAGTCATTCACAATATGAAATGCGACAAGCGCATCTCTGTGAAGCGTGGATTCTTTCTCAGCCACACTCACAGAAGGTATGAGCCAAAAGATAATGCTCAGTGCGATTAAAAGATGTTTTTTCATGAGAGAAACCTCCTTTTAGAATCTTTTCCCATAATGCCCTAAAGCCTTCGCCCTTAAAAAAGAAGCGCACATTGTTATCCTGTATAGTTACATCACCATGGATATCTATATCATATGCCCTAAGAATCCTACGAAAAAACCCTGCAAAAAACCGCATGTCTTCACCAACCACTTCACTCTCACTCGAATGATATTGAGATAAAACCATCTCGCCCTCAACCCTATCTTCATCCACAATATCCACACCTGCTGCAATAGCGGCTACAGTATCTACCGATGGGAAAATACTGTAATGATATTTATCCTCGGCATCTCTAACAATCCTCGTAAGCCGGCTGCTAATATTGTTAACAAGAACTACTCCATCATATCGGGATGCGGTACGATAGAGATAATTGATTGCAGGCTGTTCAAAGAAAGAATTCTTCCCTTCAGCAACATTATCAAGGGCTTTTTTGAGAAATTCAATATTATTACTGGCAACTATTTTTCCATAAACTACAGCAAGGCTTATTTCTTGTAAGTTTTTGCCTCCAAGAATCATCACCCTGTAGCCATGATATGCAGCATATTCAACAGTGAGATTCTTGATCGTAAAATATGGTAATACCCTCCCAATAATATTAAGAAGCCTTATCCGCTTGCCGATATCGGCAATTACCAGATAGTCGTGTTTTTTCGGATTGTCAATATTATAGATTATCCCGGCTGAAATTTTATGTGGCAAAAGATACGGAATAGCCCGGGCCGCCGGCGAATTTCTCATATACATATCATTAACAATATTCAGAAGACTCTTTATACCACGGTCTTTTAAATTCAATTTTAAAGAAACATAGGCAGTAGACTCACCAATAATAAGCCTTTCCGAATCAAAGTCTTCTATGGGCATAGCTAACCATATAAAGAATAGAAGGACTCCACCTATCAGTAAAAATATAAGCCACCGGCCAAATCTTATAAGACCATGCTTTCTCTGGAAATTATTTCTTACAGATTCAACCATCTATAATAGCTCCATATCCATTTGTTTTCATACACACCATATAGAAGTTCTGAAATTCAACAAATGCCGGTCCAAAATAATAACATCCTTACATCAATCACATTTTACTCTATCCCCATCTCCTTTCCACCAAATACAACCCTGTTTTTTTGTCTTGACGATGGGGATAGGTTTATAATATGTTTTTATGCTTTATAAGTGAGTTTCTTAACTCTCAATATAATTGATGTCGTAGTAACCACCAAAATACATATAATAAATACTCCAAAAAAGAAAATTAAGGTAGCTTTAAACCATACGGGTTTATAAATAAACTTAATAGTATTTGTTCCTTTAGGAAGGCTAATTGCCTTAAAATTTATATTTGTCCTATAAATTGGAACCTCTTTCCCGTTTATATATGCATGCCAGCTCTTATCATATCCATCTGCCCAGTAGAGAATGCCGTCGTTATCTGCAGAAGACTTCATTTCAAAGAAATTGTAGTTATATCTTTCAATGGCATATGTAAAACTTCCTTGCTTTTGCATATCAGAAACTGTTTGGCCTTTCTTTTCGTAGTCTGCGGGAGATATTATAAATTTACCTAACAATGGTTCAACCTGTTCATTTATTATTATAAACTTCTGCAGTAACTCTACAGATTTATCAGAACCTAATTGTTTCAAAAAGGTTGCGGTTTTGCTTTCTTCTACTTGAATAGCGCCTTGCTTAAATTGAAACATAGGCTTGCCGACTGCAAACATTTCTTCTAAAGCTAAAGGCGGAATGCCCATATTAATAAGGGCAAAATATTTTTTAAGCAGCAAAAAGCTGCTCCACCTCTTAGACTTTAAGACATCGTCAATCTTATCCGGCTTAATCTCTACTATCTCTACAGCAAGTCCGTCAAGATATGCAGGCGCAGTGGCAGAGGAGCTGATGTTGCATTTTATGGTCAGTTTTGCTGCGTCCTTATCAATATATTTTCCAATTGTAAAATGCTCCCAATCGCCGCTATTATCATAAAGTTTTGAAGCTATAGGGCCGTCATCAACCTGAATTTCCGCTTTAATAGCCTGCTCAGACTTATTACGGCTTTTTACCCATAGCGACAGCCTGACATATTGACCTCTTATTTCTTCAATCTGCGATGTCTGATATGCTATATAAGAATCACCTACATCAGATGGGGCTAATAAAACAGAGGAGCTCCCATCCTTGAGCCATTCGGAGCTAATATTTCTTTCTGTTTTTCCGCCACTTCCTTCTTGATGATATGTGAACTGTTTAGGCAAAAAGCTTCCGTCTGGAGATATAACCCGATCTTCAAAAGTTTTATTGGTTAACCCGTTAAAAGCCTTCTTTACATGCACATAAGAAGCAGAATAGTCAGGCTCCATTATAGGAGAAAAAACAAAAGGCTGCCTGTATGCAAGGGAAAGATACCGCACGCCTTGTTCAGAATAAGCAGCGTAATTATGCGGCTCAAGAAGTCTGTATTGAGGCAACAAAGGCGGTTGTGGTGTTGTATTAATATTAAGTGTAATGCCGGGATGTTTTTCACCTTGATACAGAAAAGAAGATTTTCTAAGGCTATAAACAAGGTCGCTGATTAAACTAATGCTAAATATAGATAATAGAATTATTGGCGCATAATGTTTAAATTTGGAGGAAAGGCTTTCTCGTGATTTTATAAATATAAATAATACAAGCGGAAGCCCTAATGATGGGATTATATATCTTATAAATTTAAATGTATTTGGAGACAATACAAGAACTATTGCTATATGGCTTACTACTAAACTCATATATAAACCCTTTTCGCCCAAACCCTTTCTTATGAGCCAATAAACAGCAAAGATTAGAATGATAAAACCAAACAGATAGTTTGTTACGGGATATGTCAATTTTGTCATCAAATAGACAGATGCAACCATACAGGCAGAAAGTATAAAAAAAGCGGCAACTCTGCACACTTTACTGTTTTTAATAAAACGGCTGAGGGGGCCTTGCGAATTGTGGGAGGGAAAAACTCTGCCCTCCCATGTCTGAAAAATATGATTTAAACCCAAAACATAAAAATATAAGAAGGCAAAAATAAAAAACAAGACAAGGGCATGAGTATGTCTCAAAAACCACATAGGTGGGTATGCATAATATAGCAACCTATGCAAACCTCCGGGAGGGCCTATCATTAACAATCCAAAAGATATAAGAATTAACAGCCACAACCGCTTCAGATCATGCCTTCCTGCCACAAGACCCAATAGAGCAATTGCCCACGGCAAAAAACCAAGATACATATACGCCTCTGAAGGGTGTCCCCATCCGGTCCTGGAAGGCCAACCAACATAATTATTTCCATCTGGCGATATAATTTGAATAAAGTCCCATATGGTTGAAAATGTCCCTGTAAAAGCAATAAAATTATACGGCATATTTATACCAGATGCTGTAGCCGAAGAATATCCGTTTTCGTATTGTAATGGCCCTCCTCCTAGAATCTGCATTTTAGAAATATCTACCATTCTTGCAGGAAATACATACTTATCCTTTTCCATCATGAGGATAATATTTGGCACAGCCATGGCAAAAATAATAACAGCCGCTGCTGTAAGTTTTAATACGATCATTTTAGATTTAAAGAGTGCCGCTAATAAATTCCTGTAAAAAAGAATAATGCCTAAAACAAAAAACAGAAGAAATATCCATGTGCCGGTAAAAAAATAGGATTGCCAGTTAAGGCCAATAATAGCGGCAAGCAGGAGCCAGTTATGCCAGCGGCACTCTTTATAATAAATAATACGAAGCAGAAAGTAGGCAACAAAAGGAAGCCAGAGGAATTGATTCAAGATGGCATCTTGTCTGAATGAACCAAGGAAAAATGAAGAGAAGAGTAAAATGGGTATCAGAGAAAGTTTGATAAAAAGATTCGCTGTCAATGGACGAAAAACAATATATACCCCAAAGGCCATAATGAGACTTTGGATAAAACGATTCCAGTTAAACAGCATGACAATGTCATGCGTGATAAATTGCCCCAAGTATATAGTTAAAAGAGCAACGGGCTCAAAAAGCCTCATCTGCCCAATGATAGGATAGAAGGGCTCGCCGGCATGGCTGAATGGATCCCATATGGGAAAATGACCATTGATTATATTTTCAGCAAAGAATTGAAAGATTGGATAATTCCATAAGAGGTTGTCGTGGATGAGTGTTGCTTCACCCGTTATCAACATAGAGCGCATTGTATATACCAAAAACGCAATAGCCGATATGCCAATTACTGTCTCTATGGCTGCAGGATATTTTTTTACAAATTCGCCAATATCTTTTTTCATAATAAATGTGTCTGTGCCGGGAAAAAACAGAAGATTTACAAAGGCTTTTCCATGGGAATTACTGCCTTATGCCTCTGAAAAAGAATCTGCGGCAGTTCTTGCTTGATAAAAGATAGTTCAATGACCTTATTAAGACTGTGCCGGCTAAAAGTGAGAGGTCAATCAGTGTGCCAATAGATAACATTTCTTTTTTAGAAACCTCAAACCATTTACCGCTGCCGCTTTGCCCGGGATTGAAAAGTTTCTTCAAATTGGTAAAATTCAAATAAAATAACAGATTTGCCAAAAGAATGGTCCCCTCCAACTCTTTCTCGCTGCACTCATCCGGCACATACGGAAGCGGATATTTTTTTCTGATGCCAGAGGTAACAGCGCCTGCAGAACTGAAATTGATCCACATAGGCTCTTTCTTTATTTTATCTTTGACCATCTCATACATTGCCGTTCCCGGATATGGCGTGGCATTATTAAATCTTGCCCTATCAATCCCAATCTCATTGGCAAGAGAAAGGGCTTTAAATCTATCATCAAAGGTCTCTGTTGGAAAACCAAATATGAATGTGGCTTCAGTAGCAAAACCCATCTCTTTCGCAAGTTTTATGGCGTCTATATTTTCTTGTACGGTCTCAGCCTTATTGATTACCTTCATTAGATTTTCAGAAGCAGTTTCAACTCCGAACATCAAACTGTTGAAGTTGGCTGCCCTCATAGCCTTCATAAGCTCTTTATTAATACTGTCACCGCGGGTTTGCACACCGAAACAAGCCTTTTTATGAAAACCTTTTTTTTGTATCATCTCGCACAACTCAAATACCCTTTTTTTATTTCCGGTAAAATAATCATCAAAAAATGTGATATTGGGCTGTTTTAAGTCATTGATTAAATAATCAAGCTCTTCTATAACCCGTTCCGATGAAATATATCTGTAGCTTCTTTTCGTAATAACCCGCTGGCTGCAAAAAATGCAGTCAAACGGACATCCCCTTGAAGTTAAAATGAAACCCAAATTGTAGTGAGACGGGTCATACATATCATAAGGAAACATCGGCACTTCATTTACATCCACCATTTTCGTAGAGGTTTTTGTGTAAACTATCTTCCCATCTTCCACAAAACCGATATTTTCAAGCTTATCCCGTTCAATTGAACCACCTTTAATTTGCCGAATAAGTTCTAAAAAGGTATATTCCGCCTCTCCTTTAACAATAAAATCAATATTACCGTTTTGAAGAATCTCGTCAGGCATTACTGTAGGGTGTATGCCGCCAAAAATAACTATTGCTTCTTTATCGACAGATTTAATAATAGCTGCTGTCTTGTAGCCGCTGGCCACATTGGCTGTCATAACGCTGATGCCGACTATACATGGCTTTTTACACTGCTCAAGAATGTCTTTTATTGTATTGATATTAATGTCTATCAATTCATGGTCTATTATTTTAACGGAAAACCCTTGCTTCCTCAGAAAGCCGGCAAGGATACCTACTCCAATCGGCACGCTCCGGGGCACAAATCTTTTGAATCTTCCAAGTTGAGTATTTATAGGCGATATCAAAATCAGATCATACATTCCAGAACTCCTTTGCAGGAACAGGGTAACACTTTATCCCCTTGCTCTTTACAATATATTCAACAATGGAAAAAGCCCTGTTGAAAAAACAATTATGGGCATATAAATAATAAAGATCAAACATAAGATGCACAGAAAATCCAAACAATATAAGCCAAAAATAATAGCTCCAAAAACCAAGTATAAACAACAGTAAAAAAATCTCTGCCGTATGAAAAACACTTAACCCGTATACCGCATGTCTTTCCTGCCAAAGCCAATCGTAGTATCTGAACATATCTCTTATGCTAAACCTTTTACAAACAATTACAAAATCAAAGTAATGGTCAACGTCAATAAATATGACGCTTAAGAAAAAGATAATGACATCAAAACCTAAAAACGGCGCCAGTATTATACTGCCTATGGATGCCTGAATTGCGTGTTTTTTTAATGTCATTAACTTTATCTTCCAAATAAAATATCATATTACCAACAAACTTATTTCTTTTTGGCTACAATAGTATCCACCATACAGTGACAAAGGGTAAGGTGAGTAATCTCTACATAGCCGTAGGAATCTGACGGAACATAGAAATTCAGTTCTCCTCTGCTCCGTAGGGGATTGTCCGGTTTAAAGCCCGACATGGTGATTATATGGCAACCGGTTCTTTTGCCTGCATCAACACCGCGCAATATGTTTTCAGATTTGCCTGAACTGCTTATTGCCATCAATACATCCCCTTTACCGGCAAACATCTCAATCGGTTTTTCAAACACATATTCATAGCCGAAATCATTGCTCAGGCAGGTTAAAAGAGATGAATCGTTAAAGGCGATTGCGCGCATGCCGCCGTTTTTAAAAAAGTCTATTGCCTGATGGCTCGCAATAGAGGCGCTGCCGCCGTTGCCTATAAATATAACCTTGCAGCCTTTTGAAGTCAGGGAGGCAATTAAATTTATGGCATTCCCCACCGCGTCGGCAAAATCAATAGCTTTATTGTCTTTATCAGTAATTTGCGTCTTTAAAAATAGACCCCCAAGTTCTGAAAAATAACGGTCAATATCTTTTATCATGCACCCTCCTATGAATAAATTGATTACACAGATTCTGAAAAAACGATTGCACAGATTAAAAACCAACCTTCCCGTCCAAATCTGTGTAATCTGCTTCTTAAAATCAGTGTAACCATATCATCTCCTGAATTTTGAAATCACTGCCGTTTATTATGTGCGGTAATCTTTAGCACAATATTTGAAAAAGTCAACCTTAACAGGTTTTGCGTTCACAAAAATATCCATAAGCGTTTGTTAAATTTTCTTATAAAATTCAACAAGTTTGCTAACCACATACTCCTGCTCTTCCGGTGTAAGTTCGGGATAAATCGGCAGTGCCAGAGTTTCCTTGGCTGCCTTTTCAGACACTGGGAAATCGCCCTTTTTTATATCCAAGCAAAGGGGGGCGCTTTATGTCCGAAAAACCGCAACAATAAAGGTTGTGACTATCATGCTGGAGAGTACAGCCTTTCATCTACCGTAAAATAGCGATTAAAAACCTCGCTATTTTACACAAGTGAAACCATAAATCTATCCAGGCTTATAATCCTCACTTTATCCTTCCTTATGTCGACATTCTCTTCAGAGACGACATGATACAGAAAGGGAATATCCAACCTGTCTCCAAAATAGAGCAGGTTTTTTGAGACCTCTCTGGAATTGGACTTAACCTCCACAGCAAACCACGGCTTACCGTTTTCAGTAACTAGGAAATCAACCTCCCGTCCTTCTATATCCCTCAAAAAATGGAGGTCGGTCTTGAATCCCTCCACATCATTCAGAAAATGACACATCTTGAGCAGGTGGGAGGCGACTATATTCTCCAGTCTGGCGCCTCTTTCATCAGGAACCTCAGACCAATCCCATAGATACAACTTAGGCTCCTTTTTCAGAGACCTTATTTTTTTATGATGAAAGGGGTAAATCCTGAAATGATAATAAAACCTCTCAAGAATATCCACCCAGTGTGCTACAGTCTTATGAGCCACAGAAAGGTCTTCCCTCAAAGAGTTGAGGGACAGAAGGGAGCCGACCTTGCCGGGAAGAATGTCAACAAGGACCTGAAGAAGCGACAGTTCCCTGATATTCTCCAAATCCCTAATATCCTCCCTCACCAACCTTTCAACCCTCTGGTTATGCCATCTCCTCAGTCCCTTTTCGCTCTGCTTAAGCATCGGCTCAGGGAACCCGCCAAATTTCAACGCAACCTCTAACGTCTCTTTTGTCTCCTTCCCTGACTCCTGAAAGACTATTCCTTTGAATGGAACAATTTCATTCTCCTTTTCAAGAAACTCCGCAAGGCTGAAGGGATGAAGGCGATAGTAGTAGTACCTTCCCATAAGCGAATCTCCACCCCGCCTGTATACATCCAGCCTTGCGCTTCCAGTCACAAGAATCTTGAAATCATCTTTATGCTTATCAAACTGCCCCTTGAGATAACTCTTCCAGTCCTTGTACTTGTGTATTTCATCGAACAGGATAATCTCGGCATTACCTTTAAACTGTGACTGTAAAATATTCTTTCTATCATCCCGCGCATCCCAGTTCAGATAATCGTATGACTTGAAATATTTTTCGGCAACATACCTTGCCAGGCTCGTCTTCCCAACCTGCCTGGCACCACCGATGAAAACCATCTTTTCATTAATATCGCGTAGAATATGCGGGACAAGGTACCTTTTTTTCATGAAAACAACTTACCATCTTTTTTGACCTTAGTCAAATATTCTGGCAAACATTTCTGATAATGGGTAAAAAACACGGATGGATGTTGAATCGCATTTGACAAATCATCAACTTGTTTTCTTATAAAATTCAGCAATCTTGCTAACTACATATTCCTGCTCTTCCGGTGTAAGTTCAGGATAGATAGGCAGCGCCAGAGTCTCCTTGGCTGCCTTTTCAGATACTGGAAAATCTCCTTTTTTATATCCAAGGTATCTGAAACACTCTTGCAAGTGCAATGGAACAGGATAATATATTTCTGTGCCTATGCATTCTTTGGCAAGATACTCTCTTAAGGCATCCCGTTTTTTAACCCTGATAATATATTGATTGAACACATGGCGATTATATGGCCGTGCTGCCGGAAGAGAAACTGCGTTCGGAAGACTTACATCCTGAAAGAGTTTGTTATATCTCTCCGCTCCTGCCATTCTATTATTTTCCCATGTTGCGAGATGTTTTAATTTTATCCTTAATACCGCAGCCTGTATCTCATCCAGCCTGCTGTTTATGCCTACAAACTTATGATAGTATTTTGGCTTGCTCCCGTGCACCCTCAAGATTCTGACCTTTTCCGCCAGTTTTTCGCTATTCGTAGTCACCATGCCGCCGTCTCCAAAACCGCCAAGATTCTTTGAAGGATAGAATGAAAGGCTCCCAAAATCACCCATAGAGCCTGCCCTCTTCCCTTTATATTCTGCGCCAATGGTTTGTGCCGCATCTTCAATCACAGTGAGTTTATGTTTCTTGCTTATTTTTAGAATTGGCTCCATTTCAGCGCACTGGCCGTAAAGATGAACAGGGATAATGGCCTTGAGCCGCGCCCTTTGCGCCGCAGTCTGTTTTTTTATAATATACTCCAATTTGTTCGGGTCAATATTATATGTATCCGGTTCTATATCAACAAAAACCGGAACTGCATTCAGCCGCACAATAGAGCCTGTTGTGGCAAAGAATGTATACGGCGTTGTAATAACCCTGTCTCCGGCGCCGATGCCGACAGCCATAAGCGGCAATAATATGGCGTCTGTTCCGGAGGCGACGCCAACAGCATATTTTGTATTGCAATACTGAGCTATCTCCTTTTCCAGCCCAGCAACATTTTCCCCAAGTATAAATGACTGATTATCGCAAACCTTTTCAATCTCTTTTAACACCTCTTCTCTTATGCCCTGATACTGGAGCTTAAGATTTAATAATGATACCTTCATTCCCCTTATCCTCCTTAAATATATGTAGCCTGCCGATTTATCGGCTTTTTTAAAGACGCCCATAAATGGGCAAGCTACAAACTTCTACTACAAACTGCTTATTATCCTCTTTAGCCAGCCGTCTTTTACACTTATCGCCCCTTCAGGGCACATCTCCAGGCAACAGAAACATCTTATGCATTTATCATAGTCAATATTTATGCGGTCTGTTTTGGTCATAATGTTAGGAGGACATATATCAACACATATATTGCAGAGAGTGCATTCTTTGTTGTTTATAATCGGCCTCGCGGTTAATGGGTTCCGCAGATAGCTATGGAGAGATAATGGCAGTTTAAATTCTATCCCAACCAAGGGAGGAAATTTGAAATCAGAAATTCTGACATCATCTATATTTTCTCCGAGGATATTTATCCTATATATATCTGTTTCCCCAATATCATCCTCTTCTGCAACCTTTGTCGTAGGAAGGTCGTTTGCCTTTCCTCCAAGAACCTCTGTGACAACTCTATCCATGGCTATACAATCAGAAGAAGCAAATAGAAGTCCTATTTGCCTCGGGTCTCCTCCGCTTCCAGGCCCGTCTCCCTCTAATCCCACTATGCCATCAACTATGGTCAATCTTGGTTTTAAAAATAGATAGGTGTCAATCAGCATCCGGGCAAAGGCATAACTGTCGCTGCCTGCTGCCATATGCCACTGCGGTTTTCTTGCGCCCACAACACAGCCAAACATATTTTTCACGCCAAGGGTTAAAAACATCTGTGTGTGGGTTTTAAGTTTTGGTAGGTTGATTATACCATCAACTTCCATGGACTCTTTTGCTATCTCAAGTCTCTTAAAGGTCTTACCACTTGGATTTTCTACTTCTACCGATGTAGAAAGGTTTATTACTTCAGCCCCTAAGTCTTTTGCAACTGCCGCAATGCCGCATTTCTGCGATACCTTCACAGCGCTGCCGATACCGGGGCTGTCGCCTACAAGAGGAACTGCCCCAGCCTCTTGGACAAGCCGTATTACTGCCCCTACCACAGCAGGATGCGTTGTTATTGCCGCCTCAGGCGGGTTTGCAGAAAGGAGGTTTGGCTTTAGAAGTATACGTTCTCCTTTTTTTACAAATGCCCCAATACCGCCGAGGAGGTCTACAGAGCTTTTTATTGTCCTATAGACCTCCTCATTAACATAATCATTGCATTTAGTAATAACTACATTAGGGTAATTCATTATTAAAAAGGGCACACCAAATACGTTAGAGGATGGGTGTTGGAGGCAAAGGCATTTGCCTCAAACCTCTAACCTCCAGCATGTATCCCCCGCCTCTCTCTTCCAGCCTCATACCTCTAACATTTATCTACTTCTTCTTCAACTCCTCTACCACACTCCCCAAATCCAGAGGCAGAAGCACTATCTCCATCCTTCTGTTCAGCGCCCTGCCCTCTGTAGTATCATTGCCGGCAATCGGTTTATACTCTGAATAGCCAATAGCAGACAAATGTCGGGGATCTATACCAACCTTATCCTGAAGATACCGCACAACGCTGGTTGCCCTTGCAGTAGACAACTCCCAGTTTGTTGGATATTTTTCTTTTATCTTAGAGCCTATCTTCACATTGTCTGTATGCCCTTCTATCCTTATCTGTTTGTCAGTTATGCCTTTTAATATTGCCCCTACCCTGTCAAGCACTTTCAGGCCTTCCGGCTTTATCTCTGCCTTTCCTGAGTCAAAGAGTATCTTCTCCACCATATTCACAGACAGCCTGTCAACAGCCTGAGTAATCTTTATATCCCCTTTTTTTATTTCCTGTTCCATTTCACTGATGAGCTTCTCATAGGTGTTTTTTACGCCTGCCAGCTCCTTTTCCTTTTCAGCGCTGAGCTCGCCTGCCTTTACTTTTAACCTCTCCAATTCCCTATTCATATACTCATTTTTGCTTGCAAGCTCTTCTCTTTCTTTCGTTACAGCATCCGCATCAGCAGCCTGCTTTGCCAACTCATCTGTCTTAGACTTTAATTGCTGATTTTCGTCCTGGAGCGCTGTAATCTGTTTTTGAGCCTCTGCTAAGCCTGCCTTCCTTGCCTCAGACTCTTCTACTGTCTTTTGATAAATATCCTTGTTTATGCCGCAACCCATCAAGACAGTAAACAGTGAGCAGTAAATAGTGAACATCAACAGACAGGCAAAGTTTTTGCTGCATACTGCATACCGACTACTGCATACCTGCTTCTGACCCCCGATAGATGCATTCGGGGGCAGTCCCCTGACTCCCGACTTCTGATGACTTTCTGTTTTCATACTATACCTCCTTTTTGTCTTTAGACGATATTAGTGATTCAGAATAAACTATGGCCTTGTTTCGTCCTGCCTCCTTTGCATGGTAGAGCGCCTCATCAGCCGCCTTTATGATGTCATCCGCATTATTTAACCCTTTCTGCGGAAACATCGCTATTCCGACACTTATGGTTACTTTTAAAGGATTGCTGCTATCTTCAGAAAAGTCACTGTTCTCCACTGACTTCCTCATCCTTTCTGCTGCGCTTATTGCGCCTTCTGTATCTGCCCTGCAAAGACAAACAATAAACTCCTCGCCGCCGAACCTTGCCACAATCTCTCCTTCCCTTACCTTATCTGCCATTATCTTACTTACCTTTTTTAACACCTTATCGCCCACATTATGGCCAAAGGTATCGTTTACATTTTTAAAATGGTCTATATCCATCATAAGACATCCAATATGATAGTCATGACGTTTTGCCAGCGCAACATGCATACTTATGTGGTCATAAAAATATCTTCTATTATAGAGCCCGGTCAGTTCGTCTGTGACAGACAGCTTCTCCAGCAGGGCGTTTTTCTCCTTCAAGTCTTCCTGGAGTTCTGTAAGCTTGATAAAAACATGCATCCTTGCCACAAGCTCATGACCGTCAAAAGGCTTTATTACATAATCGCTCGCCCCTATCTTTAGACCCTTTATCTTATCAACAACCTCTTTCCTGCTTGCGCTCAGCATTATTACAGGGATGTCCTTTCCTGCCTCGCTGTCTTTTATAGCGGATATAAACTTATAGCCGTCAACCCCAGGCATCATTACATCGGTAACTATAAAATCCACCTTGCTTTTAAAAAAAACTTTTAGAGCCTCCATCCCATTCTCTGCCTCAAGGATATTAGAAAACAAACCGCTGTTCATGACTGTAGTTTTTATCAGTTGCCTGACAGCCGGCGAATCATCAACTATTAAAATGGTCCTTTCCTTCACCTCAACAGACCTCCTGATTCGATTTTCTTCAATACCTTTTTTGCCGTATTTGCCTCTTCTGTTTTGGGATATTTATCCATAACCTTTTCCAGAACAAGCCTTGCCTCTTTTTTATTCCCAAGCTCGTAAAAGGCCATTCCCTGTTTCAGGAGCGCGGCAGGGACTTTTTTACCTTTTGGATATTTCTTTACTACCTCATTAAACTCCAATACTGCCCGCTCATAATCTTTCTGCGCATAATACATTTCACCTATCCAATATTGGGCATTTTGAGCACGGTCATGCTCAGGGAAAAGAGAAATAAACTTTGTAAATTTCTCAATAGCATCTGAATATTCTTTATCCTTTGCAAGCGTTAGGGCCTCGCTATACAACGTATCCGGTTTCGGAGGTTTTGCATCTTTTTTATCAGGCTCCTTCTGCGTTTCTTCCTGCACAGGAGATGGTTTTGGATGCTCCAATACAACAATTCTTTCATCCAATGATGTCAGTCTCTTTTCTATTGCCGCAAGCTGATTTTGCGCCAAAACCAACTTATTGTCAAACTCCTTTTTATCAGCGCTCTTTTCCCGCAGTCCGGCAGTTTCTTCACGCCCCTTTTTTACAGCCGCCTCTACCTCATCACATTTTCCGCTCAAAAAGACCATATCCTCCCTGATCTTGTCAAGAGACGCCTTGATATTTGCCTTATCTTTTGAGCCTGTATCCTCTGCAGCTTCAAGCCTCTTTTTTTGAAGCTCTAACCCCTTTTTCACAGCCTCCTCAAGAGAGGCAAGTCTTTGCTGCTGGGTTGCTATATCCTGCCTCAAGCTATTCATATCCTTCTTCACAGGGTCTTCTTCCGGGGTAATGGCAATGCAGCCAGTAAAGGCAGTGAACAGTAAAAAAAAAGTGAACGAAGCGGTGAATCGGGGAATCGGGGAATCGTGGATTATAGTTCTCCGTTTCTCCGTTTCTCCGTTTCTCCGTTTCATCGTGTTATGACCACTGGCTTTTTTCATAACACACCCTTGTTCCCGTAGCATTGCATAATCTACTTGACGATTACAAGTTCTCCCCTTCTATTTTTAGTCCATGCCTCTTCAGTATGGTCAAGGTCTACGGGTTTTTCCTCGCCGTAGCTTATGGTGGACAGCCTTGACTGGGCTATACCGTAATTGATGAGATATTCTTTTATGCTCTGGGCCCTTCTATCGCCTAATGCAATATTATATTCATTCGTGCCCCTTTCATCACAGTGCCCCTCAACCCGAATATTAATATTTTGATTTTTCTTAAGCCATTCTGCATCTTTCTCCAGAGTAGATTTCATATCATCTCTAATGGTAAATCTGTCAAAGTCAAAATATACAGTCAACAACATCCCTTTCTTTGCTGCCGCCTCGCTCACCTCATCGCCTGCCTCTGCTTTCGCCGACGATTCTTTTTCTTCCTTGGCAGATACCTCCGGCTGCGGCGTTTCTTGCACAGGCTGCGCCTCTACCTTTTCCTCTTTTGGAGCAATAGCGACCTCTTCCTTAGGCGCTGCCGGCTTCTCCTCTTTAGGCTGTTCCGAAGGCTGCGCTGATTTCCCAACCGTCTCCTCTTCCTTTACAACCTTCATGCATCCGGTAGCCAAAAAAAAGGAAACCGTCATTACCAATGTAAATTTGAACAAATAATTTATCTTCATCTTCTCCTCCTTATGGTTATGACTGATTATACAGATTGAAAAAGGTATTGCTGTGATTTTTGTTACCTATACAGAGCGTCATAACTTTGCATACCTGCGTTGCTCCTTGATTCGTCGTTGCGGCGTATCATAAAAATACGCCTCACTCCTCATCTTCGTCGCGCCTTGGTCTGCTGTGTTCTGACGCTCTGTATGCTGAACTATTTATGTCGTTGTATATAAAAGCTGTTCCTCTATTAAACCGTTTATTCCAAATACGGCGACCAGGAAGGAGCGGTCTGACTCCCTTTCTCCAAATTCTCAACTTTTATCTGTCTCTGATTTTCTCCGTTACTCCACATTATATAAATCTTTGCGCTGCCGCTTCTTGTAGATGTAAATGTTATATATCTGCCGTCGGGCGACCATGAAGGGTTTTCATTATCTCCGCTGTTTGATGTAAGCCTGGCTTCGCCTGCACCGTCGGTGTTCATAACCCAGATGTCAAACTTTCCTCCATCCAACCTTGAGAATGCAATTTTATCGCCCTTTGGCGACCAGGCAGGCGCTGCGTTATATTTGCCTTCATAGGTAAGACGGGTAAGCCCTGTTCCGTCAGAGCTTATCATATAGATATGCGGATTTCCACCTATATCAGACACAAAGACGAGCCTCCTTCCGTCAGGCGACCAGCTCGGAGATACATCTATTGCCCAGTTATTTGTAAGTCTTCTCAATTTCATATCGTCAAGCCTCATTATATACAGCTCAGGGTTGCCGTCCTTGCTTAAAGTAAGGGCTATATCTTTTCCCAAGGGAGACCACCTGGCGCCTATATTCACGCCTATCTGACTGGATATTTTTATCTCTCTGTTAGTCGTAAGTTCCAGCATATACAGATACGGCTGTCCTTCTTTATAAGAGGTGTATAGAATCTTCTTTCCATCTGGCGACCAGTGAGGAGAAAGATTGATTGCGTTATTCTTTGTAACCTGCGCCGCATTATACCCGTCATAATCAGATATATATATCTCTTTATTGCCGGATGCGCTTGAAACAAATAAGAGCCTTGTATTAAAAACCCCTTTTTCGCCGGTCATTGCTTCCATTACATCATCTGCAAATTTATGCGCTATAGCCCTCGTATTTATCTTTCTGCCTATATACTTCCTGCCTATAATGAGCTTTTCCTGGAATACATCAAAGAGCTTTAATTCCACTGTCAGCTGCTCTCCGTCTATAAGGAAATTGCCTTTTACTAAAAAATCCGCGCCTATGACCTTCCAGTCCTTGAAATCTATACCCTCGGATTTTTTGTTGGGGTCTTCTATATATGCCTTTTTATCAAGGATATTAAATATGTCAGCCGTTTCCATATCATGGACAAGCACATCCCGCAGTTTAGCGCCAATATCAGATGATGTATCCAAACCGCTTATATCTTTTATATCTGGAATAGCGATTGGCAGTTTCTTGCCGACAGGGGCATTTATGTCTATATAGACCTTGGCATGGCCAGGCAATGGGAATACGGCAAGAAAGAGAATGATTAAAGAGAATGTATAACATTTAAAAAATAGTACTATGTATTTCATTATCTTTTACATCCAGGGAAACAGACGCCAATCTCTACAAAATCCTTTTCTAACTCCTTGGGAAACGGCGGAAATAACGGGGCTGCCCTTTCTATTGCCCTGACAGCAGATTGGACAAGCATTATATTAACCGATGATTGTTCGATATGGCTTTCAATGAGGCGGCCTGTCTTATCTATGCGCACAGCTATCACCGCAGCTTCACCTTCCCTAAAATCGCCTCCATAATTCCATGTATCATGAATTACATCGCCTATAAGCTGGGCATATTTTTCTTCTATCTCCTTAACCCGCATTATCGCAGCCCCTCTCTCTGATAATTCCCTGCCTTCTGCTTTGGTTCCCCGATTAATACTCTCGGGGGCAGGCTTAACCGGCCTCACAATATCTTCCTTATGAACAACCCTCTCTCGTATCTCTTTTATCTTTTTTTCCAACTGCTTATCTTCCAGTTTCCGGATTGCCTTATTGACTGCCTCGCTTTCTTCCCTCTTCTTTACCTGCTCTCTTATCTTTTTTAACGCTTCATCTATAGATGCCTCCTTTTCCTTTTTCAGAGGAATAGCCTTTTCCTTGACAGCAGGTTTTGAGGCGGCCTTTGGGATTACAGCCTCTGGCTTTTCAGGCTTTAAAGATGTCTCTATTGGCCTTTCTGCCGGCAGCTGTCCAATAAGATCAACGGTATAAACAGGCGCTGTAAACAGATGTAATACGTTGTTATTTGAAAACAAAAGGAGAATACCTAAGGAAATAATGTGCAGGCAAAGAGAAATTATGACCGTTGTGCCAAAACCCTTTTCCACTTCCCTGTGGTTATAGAAACCAGCCGACACTTAGCCACCTTCTACAGGCTCTGTAACCATGCCGACCCTTTCTATGCCCGCCTTTCGTATCTCTGCCATTACCTTTACGACAAGGCCATAAGGCACATCCTTATCTGCCCTCAAAAGCACCATCTTACCCTGTTTCCACTGCCTTGTCTGATAAACCCTTGCAAGTTTTTCTTTCAAATCAGAGAAGATTATCTTATTCTTATTGATAAGTATTGTGCCTTCCTTCTGGATAGTCAGCACAAGAGGCTCCTCATCCGTAGTTAACCCAGCAGCCTTTACCTTTGGCAGATTCACATCCAATCCCTCCTGAAGCATAGGCGCTGTAACCATAAAGATAATAAGCAGAACCAGCATGACATCCACTAACGGCGTAACATTTATCTGAGACAGGACAGTCCGCTGTTTTGACTTTGAAAACTCCATTACCCCTTTTCCTTTCTCAATTCTCTTTCCACTATATTCAAAAAATCACCTGCAAAATTTTCCATCTCAACTGCCATCCTGTTAATCCTCGTAACAAAATGATTATAGGCAACAACCGCAGGAATAGCCGCAATAAGGCCCATGGCTGTAGCAATAAGGGCCTCGGATATGCCTGGCGCAACCACTGCAAGGCTGGCTGACCCCTTTAAGCCTATGCCTCTGAATGAATTCATGATGCCCCATACTGTGCCAAACAGGCCTATGAATGGCGTTGTGTTCCCTGTTGTAGCAAGAAATGCAACTGCCTTTTCCATCCTGCTTATTTCATTAGACATGGTCTTTTTCAACGACCTCTGAATGCTGTCAAATTCCCCGACATTGAACTGACTGAGAGCAGTATCTTTCTTTGGTATTCTCACCTGCATCAGTTCGTTATAGCCGGCGGCAAACAATCTTGACAGCGGCGTAAATTTATAATCTACGCAGGCCTCAAATATAGGTGTAAACTGTTTCTTGCTCCAAAAAAAATCTAAAAATGCAATAGATTCCCTTTCCATCTTTCTGATGATACTGTACTTATAGATGATTATCGCCCATGATAATACGGAAAATGCAAGGAGTATAATAAGCACAAGCTTTACCATAATCCCTGCGCCTAAAACCATATCCCACAAATTCCCCTGAATACCGCTGCTCAAGTTTTGGACATTCAGCAATTTTTCTACCTCCATCTTCTCAATATAATAAAAACGAAATGCTCGCCTTCGCTTCTTCTGTGAAAAAATTAACACCTTTCAGATTTCAAGTCAATGCCTATGGCAGCTTTGGTAATAAGAGGACCCAAGACCAAATATATTTCTTATATTTAATTTTATCCCAAAAATAGACTTTGATTTTTGGGGAAACCTGCAAGTTGCCTGCCAGACGAGGCAGAGGCCATTTTTGCGACGAGCCGTATATCACCAATACGGTGAGGAGCAAAAATGCGCCGATAACGAAGTATGGCAGGCAAATCGCAGGTTTGTAAAATAGCGAGATTTTTAATCGCTATTTTACGGTTTTATACAAACCATTGACACATCCCACTTTAAACTGTTATTCTTATGAAATATGATTCCTATAGTCTCAATAGTCGGAAAATCCGGCAGCGGCAAAACCACCCTCCTTGAAAAGGTGGTAGCTGAATTGACAAAAATGGGCTATAAGGTCGCTACTATCAAACACGATGTTCATGGTTTTGAAATAGATTATGAAGGCAAGGACAGCTGGCGCCATAAAAAGGCAGGGGCAACAACAGTAATCCTGTCCAGTCCTGATAAGATAGCAGTTGTAAAAGATGTAAATAAGGAATGGTCGCCGGCAATGCTCGGCCTTTCTTTTATCAATGGAACAGATATCATAATAACAGAGGGATATAAAAAGGCAGGCTATCCAAAGATAGAGGTTATTAGAAAGGCAAAATCTCTGAAACCTATTTGCAGAAAAGATAAAAATCTTATAGGTATTGCCAGCGATATAAAATTTAAGAGTAAAGATGTGCCATGCCTTGATATTAATGATTCTAAGGGCGTTGCCCGCCTGATAGAGAATAGATTTTTGCGCGATAAAACAACAGATATCATAGACCTGATGGTCAATAACGAAGAGGTGCCCCTTAAACCTTTTATACGGGAATTGCTTGCAGAGGCAATAAAGGGAATGGTCGGCTCTTTAAAGGGATGCAGCAATCCACGGCAAATAGAAATAAAGATTAAATGACAGTAAAAAATACACTTTGCATTTTACAATGGAGCAAAACAACATGACCGGTATAATTTTGGCAGGCGGCAAAAGCAGCAGGATGGGCTTTAATAAGGCCTTTATAGATATAGACGGTAAACCCATCATCCATAAAACCGTAGGCCTGTTTAAAGAACTATTTGATGAGATTATACTCGTAGCAAACGACCCTGTTGAATATGCGGAATTAAACATACTCACCGTAACCGATATATTTAAGGGCGCCGGCAGTCTGGGCGGCATATATACAGGCCTTTCCCATGCTCAATCCGAATACAGTTTTGTTGCAGCCTGCGACATGCCGTTTCTGAATAAAGAAGTTATCGCAAGGATGGGCAAGATTTCAGGCAGCTACCATGCCATCGTGCCTTTTGTCATAGGGAGATACCATCCCCTCCATGCCATATATTCTAAAAAATGCCTTAAGCCCATTGCTGAAATGATACAGGAAAAAGACCTCCGCATCACCAACCTTTTCAAAAAAGTAAAAACGAAAAAACTTGAGGAAAAGGACTGGCTTTCAAACGAATCCATTTTATCATCTCTGGACAACATCAATACGCGGGAAGACCTTCATAGGGCAATTACATCCTTGCCTTCCCGGCCACAAAAGACATGAAAGAAAAGACGGGGCTTGCCAGGCTTGTAGCAATTATGCAAAAACTGCGAGGGCCGGCAGGCTGTCCATGGGATAAAGAGCAGACCATGGAAAGTATTTTGCCTTTTCTTGTGGAAGAGACCTATGAGGTAATCGGCGCTGTAGACGCAAAATCCCCTGAAATGCTGAAGGAAGAGCTGGGAGACTTATTATTTCAAATCATCTTTATCTGTCAACTTGCTCAAGAAAAAGGAGATTTTGACATAGAAGATGTTTTAGCAACATCAGCAGAAAAGATGGTACGGCGACATCCTCATGTGTTTGGCAGTGCAAAGGCAAAAACATCAAAGGATGTTTTAAAACACTGGGCAAGGATAAAAAAAGAAGAAAAAGGCAGAAAGAAAACAGGCGGCTATCTGTCAGACATACCGGAACACCTTCCTGCCTTGCTCAAGGCGCATAAAGTAACAGAAAAGGCATCTCAGGTAGGCTTTGATTGGGACAACATAGAGCAGGTCTTTGAAAAGGTTAATGAAGAAACGGAGGAGTTTAAAGAGGCATTACAACAAGGAAATGCAAAAAAGATGGAAGATGAATTAGGAGACCTTATCTTTTCATTGGTAAATGTAGGAAGATTTGTAGAAATAAACGCTGAAGAGGCCTTAAGAAAAACCATTGCGCGCTTTATAACAAGATTTCATTATATTGAAGAAAGTCTAAAGAAAAAAAATAAGACTTTGAATACAGCATCTCTCAGTGAAATGGAAAAACTTTGGAGCAAGGCAAAGGACAAAGAGAAAAAATTAAAGATTACAAGGCGTTAAAAAGATTTCCCCACAACATGTGGATAACTTGTTGGCAACAATGTAAATGCAAAAAACCGAATGCGGTTAAATAAGGCTTTGCATTGGGTTGCATATTTTTTAATCAGCAAATTCACTTTAAGATTCAAATAATTATGTGATTTACGGCCTCTATTCAATACCGCCTCGGTTTTCCCTCTGTTTATTCCCTTAGAAGGCCATTTCTCATGGTATGTTCGCTTCAATTGGAAGTATTTAAAGAGCCTTTTAACTTGATTTACGCCATCTTTCCCTAAGCATATCCATTAAGCAAGATAGCTCCGGGCTTTTAAAAATACGGGCAAATATAAGAAAACTTGCCACACCAAAACCTATTGCAAGCAATAAAACAAAGACCTTAATCATTGTTAGACCGCCATCAGACCAATTAACCATGAGCGAAATACCGTATACGCCAATACCCATTGGGACAGAAGACGCAGTTACCTTTATGCTGGATATAAATATCTTTCTTCCGCCAATCCCGCCTAACCTCTTCCGTAGTATCATAAAAAGACATAACAAATTAACCATAGATGAAAGTGATGTAGCCAGAGCCAGGCCTCCGTGTTGTAAATGGCCAATGAACATGAAGCAGAATATTATATTGGCAGCTACAGCAATACAGCCAATCTTTACCGGCGTTAAAGTATCCTTAAGCGAATAAAACGCTGACACCAGTATCCTCGCCCCCCCAAATGCAGCAAGGCCAATGGAAAAAAAATAAAGGGCATATACAGTTCCTTGGGTTGCTTCGCTGCTAAACTCGCCTCTTTGAAAAAGCATAGCAACAATCGGCATACCCAGAGCTATAATGCCTACGGTTGCAGGTATGGTAACAAATGTTACCAGCCTTATGGCAAAGGATAGAGATTCCTTAAATCCCGGCCAGTCATTTTTTACCGCATACTCAGACATAGAAGGAAGCATAGCAGTTGCAACCGCAATCACAAAGACCCCCATAGGCAGTTCAACGATCCTATCAGCATAATAGAGATAAGACACGCTCCCCTCTTGAAGATGCGATGCAAATCTGCTGGTAATAAGGACATTTATCTGGTTCACCCCTGTAGCAAGAATGGCTGGCAGCATGAGAAGGATTATCTTTCTTAAGGCAGGGTCGTTAAAGTTAAAGTCAAGTCCTGGAAACATATCATATCTTTTAAGATAGGGAAGCTGATAAAGAAACTGGAGGATACCGCCAAAGACCACGCCAAATGCAAGGGCATAGACAGGTTCTTTAAAAAACGGTATAAGAAAAATGGTGGAACCTATCATAGACAGGTTAAACCATACAGGCGACAATGCCGGCGCAGCAAAATGTTTTAACGAGTTTAAAACTCCCATGCCTAAGGCCACAAGACAGATAAAAAAGAGAAAGGGAAACATCCATTGTGTTAGAGAGATTGTAAGAGACAGTTTATTTTGTATATTTGCAAAACCCGGCGCTGTAAGCTCTACTATCTGTGCTGAAAATAAAACCCCTAAGATGGTAAGCACTGTTAGTATAATGCTGAAGAATGTAAACGCCGTTGATGCAAGCCTCTTTGCCCTTTCTCTTGAGCCAAGGGTTAATTCCTCTGTAAATACAGGAATAAAAGAAACAGTTAATGAGCCTTCGCCTACAAGCCTCCTAAAGAAGTTTGGAATCCTATAGGCAATAAAAAAGACATCAGCATACGTGCCTGCCCCAAAAAATGCGGCAATAACAGCATCCCTGATATAGCCGAGGATGCGGCTTAAAAATGTTGCGCCTCCAACAATGGAGGCTGCCTTTGTTATATTCTTAATTTCTGTCATAAATTTCTTGACAATTAAACCTTTATAGTTTAAAAATATATGCTACAAATTGAACGGAGGATTTCAATGGCAACCCATAAGTCAGCAATAAAAAGATACAGACAAAATCTGAAGCGCAGGTTCCACAATGTAAATATAAAATCATCTATAAAAAGTGCGATTAAAGAAGTAAAAGACACTATAAAAACAGGCAACGCAGAAAATGCAAAAGCAGCCATATCTAAGGCTGTAAAACTCCTTGACAAGGCAGTATCTAAAAAAACCCTTCACAGGAATAATGCTTCAAGAAAGATATCTACCCTTACCTTAGCTATAAATTCCATAGGAGCTGGCAATAGGCAATAGGCTATGGGTTTTACCTATCGCCTCCGCCTGAGGCGGATGCCCATCACCTATAGCCTGTCTTTAAAACATAGCTCTAACACAAGTCTCTCCATCACCATATCAGGGGTCTGTCTTCCGGATTTCAGGGCTATATCTGCATTATGAAGCATTTTGAAAACTTTTAAGAGCCCTTCCTGAGTAAAATTTCTCTCCTGCTTAAGATAGCTGTCAAGATACATGGGGAATATCCCTATTGTCTGGGCAATTTTATTCATTGCCGCACCGCTTTTCTTAAGCGCCTTTACCCGCCAGATAATGCGAAACTGCCTTGCTATCATTCCCATTATTTTTACAGGCTGTTCTCCCTGTTCAAGAATCTTCTTAAGGTTTATCATGCCTTCTCGCAAATCTCTCCTGCCTATTGAATCTGCCAGGTTAAATACAGTATCAATCCTGCCATTTGCAACAGCCATTTCTACATCTTTCTTCTCAATAGTATCTCTGCCCCCTACAAAAATGACCAATTTTTCAATCTCCTGTTTTATATCCATCAATTCGCTGCCAACAACCTCAAGAAAAATCCCTATTGCATCATCCTCAATCTTTTTCCCTAATCTTTGTGCCTCTTTTTTAATCCATAAGGGAAGTTGGGCATCTGAAGGCGGCTTAAAATGAAAAAGATAGCCAGCCTTTTCCAATTCTAAAAAAAATGAGAGCCTCTTATCAACCTTATCTGCTGATACACGAAACATAAGGCAAGTCGTGGCAGCTGGGTTTTTGATATATGAAAGAAGCGCCTCTTGCTGAGGCTTTGAAAGAGATTCTGCCCTGCTCACAAAAACCAACCTTTTCTGCGCCATAACCGGAAAGGTCTGGGCTGTTGAGATAATAGTTTCAGCATCCGCCTCTTTTGCATCATATGCATTATAATTCATCTCCTTAAATGCAGAAGACAAAAGCTTTGCCTTAATATCCTGCACCGCCTCTTCAATCAGATAGCTGTCGCCATAAAAACAATAGACAGGAAGCAGCTCCTTTCCTTTTTTAAGGCCTTCAGTAATCTTTAGACCATCTTGTGCCATTAAAAATCCTCTAAAATTCTTTCCTTAATTAATCTTGCCGTATCCTTTGCCATCTTCTTCACCGCGTCCAATTCTGCTGTTTTGGTCGCATTGATATCCGTGGTAGTTACCTTAAAATCCTCATAGTCAGTAATATTTTTATCTTGCCATACGATCTTCCCATCACTTTTCCGCACAAGGCTTACCTCTATTTTAATGGTAAGCCTGTATTCTTGAATTACATCGTTCTTGTTAAAAGAAACAGGGGTTAAGTCATAACTTGTTACAGCGCCGCTAATCACTGCATCAGCATTTTCTTCAACAACCTTTACAATCCCGCTCTTTACAAATTCATCAACCAATGCAGTCGTAACAATAGTTTCAACATCAGGCTTTTGGGTCTGATTTTTCAGAAATGGAATAGTTATGGTTGCTACATTGCCAGGCATACTCCCGCCTTTGCCGGCAATGTGATAGCCGCATGAAGGCAGAATACAGAATATAGAATACAGAATACAAAATAAAAACTTCTGACTTCCGACTCCTGACCCCCGCTTAAAGCCTGCGGGGGCAAGCTTCTGACTCCTGTTTCTCATCCCACCACCACATTTAATATCTTATTCTGCACATAAACCACCTTTTTTATACTCTTCCCAGCCAGCCACTCTGAAACTTTACTATCTGATAGGGCAATCTTTTCAACTTCTGCCTGTTGTATGTTCACTGGCACGCTGATACGGCCTCTTAATTTGCCGTTTATCTGAACAACTACCAGCGCCTCTTCCTTTTTCAGGGCTGCCTCGTCGTAGGAAGGCCAATCAACCTTCAAGATGGAATCCTTTTTCCCAATACCATGCCACAACTCTTCGCATATATGCGGTGCAAAGGGAGAGAGGAGAACGAGCAAAATTTCAATAGCCTCTTCATATTGAGACGAATTCTTATCTTCATATTTGTAGAGAAAGTTAATATGCTCCATCAGCGCTGCTATGGCTGTATTGAAATGAAATTCCTTTAAATCATCCGTAACCTTTTTTACAGCCCTATTTATTTCATAATTGAGTTCGGGGTTTTTCGTCTCTCCTGACCCCTGGCCCCTACCCCCTGCCCCCTGCATTTCTGCCACTAATCTCCACACCCTATTCAGAAATCTGTAAGCCCCCTCAACACCTTCATCACTCCAATCCAAATCCTTTTCAGGCGGCGCTGCGAACAAAGAAAATACCCTTGTCGTGTCTGCGCCATATCTCTCAATAATCTTATCAGGGTCTATAGTATTTTTCTTTGATTTGCTCATCTTCTCTGTGGGCCCTATCTCTACAGGCTTGCCGCACTTTATACACTTTTTATCCCTTACCTCCTCTGGTAAAAGATAACCATGTTCCTTGCACTTCATAATCTCTTTACACACCATGCCCTGGGTCAGCAGATTCGTAAACGGCTCATCTATATCTGTAAGCCCTAAATCTCGTATTGCCTTTGTAAAAAACCTGGAATAGAGAAGATGCAGCACAGCATGTTCAACCCCGCCTATATATTGGTCAACCGGCATCCAGCATTTTACAACTTCTTTGCTAAAAGGGCTGTTATTCTCTCTGGGCGAGGCATATCTCAAAAAATACCATGACGAGTCAACAAAGGTATCCATAGTATCTGCCTCTCTTCTTGCCGGCTTCCCACACTTCGGACATTTCACTTTTATAAATTTTTCTGACTGGGCAAGAGGTGAAGCCCCTTCGCCGGTAAGCTTCACATCTTCCGGAAGAACCACTGGCAGGTCTTTATATGGCACTGGCACAACGCCGCAACTATCACAGTATATCATCGGAATTGGACAGCCCCAGTATCTCTGTCTGGATATGCCCCAGTCTCTCAATTTATAGCTTATCGTCTTCTTCCCAATCCCCTTTTCTTCAAGATGCCTTACAATAGCCTCCATTGCATCTCTATTATTCATCCCATTAAAAGTCCCGGAATTAACCATGATTCCATCATCCACATAAGCCTCTTGCAGTGGGGACAGATTTGAAATCTGTCCCCAGTTTGGAGGCTGGATAACAACTATCATCGGCAGATTATACTTTTTTGCAAACTCAAAATCACGCTGGTCATGGGTTGGCACTGCCATAACAGCGCCTGTTCCATATTCCATCAGAACAAAGTTTGCTATATATATTGGCATTCTTTTATTGGTGAGCGGATTAATACAGTAAGAGCCGGTGAACACGCCTTCCTTTTCCAGCAATGCCTCTGTCCTTGCAGTTCTACTCTGTTTTTTCACCCTTTCTATAAAACTCTTGACTTCTGACTCCTGACTCTTGACTATCAGTTTCTCTACCATCGGATGCTCAGGCGCAAGACTTATGAATGTTGCGCCAAAAAGCGTATCAGGCCGTGTGGTAAATACTTTAATCGCCTCATTGGAATTTTCTATTTTGAAATCAACCTCTGCGCCTATGCTCTTTCCAATCCAGTTTCTCTGCATTATCAAAACCTTTTCAGGCCAACCATGAAGTTTATCGCAGTAATCAAGAAGCTCTTCTGCATAGGCTGTTATCTTAAAAAACCACTGCTCAAGATTTTTTTGCTCAACCTGTGTCTCGCACCTCCAGCAAAGTCCGCCTTCAACCTGCTCATTTGCAAGAACAGTAAGGCACTTTGGACACCAATTGACAGCAGACTGCTTTCTATAGGCTAAACCCTTTTCCTGCAATTTAAGAAAGAGCCACTGGTTCCATTTGTAATATTCAGGGGTGCATGTGGCAATCTCCCTCTCCCAATCATATGATAGGCCAAGTCTCTTTAGCTGCTTTTTCATGTATGAGATATTCTCATAAGTCCACTTTGCCGGATGGGTTCCGTGCTGTATTGCAGCATTTTCAGCAGGCATGCCAAAGGAGTCCCACCCCATGGGATGAAGCACATTATAGCCACGCATGCTCAAGAAACGAGCTGCCACATCTCCGATTGAATAGTTTCTCACATGCCCCATATGTATCTTTCCTGAGGGATAGGGAAACATCTCAAGAACATAATATTTCTTCTTAACCTTATCCTCAGTTACCTTAAAGGCCTTGTTTTCTTCCCAGATTTTCTGCCACTTTTCCTCTATCTGCTTTGAATCATACTTCTCTTGCATCAATAAGCCTCGCAATCTATAGTGTAGATTTGACTTATACTTTTAACACATCATCACACTTTTTTTCAAACAAAATAAGCCGCACCTATTAACTATCCCCGCCCTATATTGCACTTGACTTCACCATCTTTTCAAATGATTTTTGAAGGTTTGACCCCATGTCTTCATGGCTTTCACTAAGGAAATTTAGAGAATATCTACTCTCTTCACTCAACACTTATCATTCCCTTTATCTTCTCAAACTTTTTCTCCCCAATCCCCTTTACCTTTTTAAGGTCATCAATAGTTTTAAATCCCCCAAGCTTTTCTCTCTTTTCAATAATCCGCTCTCCCAATTTTGGCCCAATACCGGGCAGGGCTTCAAAATCCTGTGCAGTAGCCTTGTTTATATTTAGAGGAATGGAGAAGATGAGGTGTTTTTCTCCGCTCATCAAGCCTATTTGAGCAGAGCCGTCTTTGCTGATTGTAATCTTTGAACCGGTTTTAACTTTGTCCGAGTAATTTAATCCCCCTTTTTCCCCCTTTGATAAAGGGGGATTAAGGGGGGTTTTTTCGGTTTTAGATATCACATCTTTTAAAGAAGCTTCCTTGGAGAATGTATAGACCTTGCTGGTACCGGCAGAATCTTCGACCTCGAGAACGGTTTGTTCTGCTGAGGAGACAGAAGTAATTTGGGCAGGCTCTCTCTGTATGTAAAATTCCTTCAGAAAATAAATGGCAACAAGAAAAAGTGCTATGATAAGGAGGGCAATGTTTTGTGATTGATTTTTTGCACTTGTAGTTACCAATTTATCGGCGTCTTTAACTGCCATAGCTCGCCTAAGTCTTTCCGTAAAATAGCGATTAAAAACCTCGCTATTTTACAAACCTGCGTCCGCCTTAGGCGGATGCCTGCCATACTTCGTTATCGGCGCATTTTTGCTCCTCACCGTATTGGTGATATACGGCTCGTCGCAAAAATGGCCTCTGCCTCGTCTGGCAGGCAACTTGCAGGTTTCCCCAAAAATCAAAGCCTATTTTTGGGTCTTTCTTGACCCTTGACCCCCGATAGAAACACTCGAGGGCAGGCCCTTGACCCCTGACCCCTTTCTTGCTTGCTTCATAATTTGCCTTTCATCTTTATAGAGCTTATACTCAAGGCTGTCAACTAAGGCCTGCCAGCTTGCCTCAATCACATTTTCAGATACGCCGACAGTCCCCCATTTTTCCTTTCCATCCCCTGACTCTACCAAAACCCTGACAGATGCGGCAGTGCCTTTGCCGGCAGTCAACACACGAACCTTAAAGTCAAGAAGCTCCACATCCTTTAAATTAGGATAAAACTTCTCCAATGCCTTTCTCAAGGCATTATCTAAGGCATTCACAGGGCCATTCCCTTCGCTGGCCGCATGCTCAACCTTGCCATCAACTTCAAGCTTTATCGTTGCCTCAGCATACGGCGGCTCACTTTCCTTCTTCTTTTCATCAATCACCCTGAAGCCCAGAAGTTTAAAATATTTTTTCCTCTGCTTCATCGCCTTCTGCATCAACAATTCAAATGATGCCTCTGCGCCTTCATATTGAAAGCCCTGATGTTCAAGCTCTTTAAGGGTTTTGAGAATGTTCTGGACAACCGGGTCTTTGCTCTTTATATCAATGCCAAACTCCTGCGCCTTATACAAGATATTTGACCTCCCGGAAAGGTCAGAGACCAAAACCCTCTGATGATTGCCAACCAAATCAGGCTTGATATGTTCATAGGTATCCGGCCTTTTTAAGACTGCGCTTACATGCACGCCGCCTTTATGGGCAAAGGCGCTGTCTCCAACATAAGCTTGATGTTTATTGTGAGGCAGATTTGCCAGCTCGTAGATAAATCTGGATGTCTCTCTCAGTTTTCGGAGCTGCTCAGAGCTTATGCAGTCTATACCCATCTTCAGTTTAAGGTTCGGGATAATTGAGCAGAGATTTGCATTCCCGCATCTTTCGCCAAAACCATTTATAGTGCCATGCACCTGCACAGCCCCTTCCTTTACTGCAAGGATGGAATTTGCAACAGCAGCCTCTGAATCATTATGGGCATGAATACCCAGAGGGGCATTTACATGATGCTTCACATCCCGCATAACCTCAATGAGTTCATCAGACAATGTCCCGCCGTTTGTATCGCACAAGATAAGGCACTCTGCTCCGCCTTCCTGCGCAGCCTTGAGTGTTTTTAAGGCATACTCTGGATTTGCCTTATAACCGTCAAAGAAATGTTCTGCATCATAGAATACCTCTTCAACCTTATCCTTCAGGTAGCTGATAGAATCACGGATAAGCTCAAGGTTTTCTTCTAAAGAGATTTTTAAGGCCTCTTTCACATGCAGGTCCCAACTCTTACCAAATATAGTGATAGCTTTGGTGTTTGCCTTTAAAAGGGCCTTTATATTTGCATCATTCTTTGTCTTTACGCCAGCCCTCCTTGTACTTCCAAAGGCAACCAACCTTGAGTTCGCAAACCTTACAGACTGGATTGCTTTGAAAAACTGAATATCACGTGGATTTGAGCCAGGCCATCCGCCCTCAATATAATGGATGCCAAGCTCGTCCAACTTCTGCGCAATCCGCACCTTATCCTCAACAGAGAAATTTATATCCTCTGCCTGAGTGCCGTCTCTTAATGTTGTGTCATAGAGTTTAACAGTCACTTCTCCTCCGTTACCTCTTCCTTGCCCAACTCAAATGCCTTATGCAAAACCCTCACTGCAAGCTCTGTATATTTTATATCTATTACTGCAGAAATTTTTATTTCAGATGTTGAAATCATCTGGATGTTTATCCCTTCCTTTGCCATAGTCTCAAACATCTTGGATGCAACGCCTGCATGGCTCCTCATGCCTGCGCCTACAATGGATACCTTTGCGATGCTCGTGTCAGAAAGCACCTTCCCTGCCTTTATCACCTTTGCAGTCTTTTCTACAAGCTGCAATGCCTTCTTAAAATCAGCCTTTGATACCGTGAATGTCAAATCTGTGTAAGTGTCATGACTTACATTCTGGACAATCATATCAACATTTATATTTGCCTTGGTAAGCGGGGCAAAGAGCTTTGCTGCAATCCCAGGCCTGTCAGGCACTCTCGCAATAGTTATCTTTGCCTCATCCTTATTATAAGTAACACCAGAGACAATCACCTTTTCCATAGATTTATCCTCCTTTGTAACAAGCGTGCCTTCGGCATCGGTAAATGATGATTTCACCATCACAGGGACATTATACTTCTTTGCAAATTCAACAGACCTTGTCTGTAAAACCTTTGCGCCGAGACTTGCCATTTCCAGCATCTCGTCATAAGAGACCTTTTTTAGCTTCCTTGCATCAGGGCATATATTCGGATCTGTTGTATATACGCCTTCTACATCTGTATATATCTCGCACACATCTGCCTTTAATGCTGCTGCTAATGCTACAGCGGTTGTATCAGAGCCGCCTCTGCCAAGGGTTGTTATGTTGCCGTTTCTGTCCACACCCTGAAAACCTGCAACCACAACTATATTTCCTTTTTTAAGTTCAGAAAATATATTAGCCGTCTCTATCTCTTCAATCCTTGCCTTGCTGAATGCATTGTCAGTTATAATCGGCACCTGATAGCCAAGAAATGATTTTGCGCCAAAACCCAAATCCTGAAGCGCAAGAGATAGAAGTCCGATGGTAACCTGCTCGCCGGTCGACACAACCACATCATATTCCCTGCCAATGGGAAATTCCTTTGTCTGGTTTGCAAGGTCCACAAGTTTATTAGTCTCTCCTGACATGGCAGACACAACCACAATAACCTTATGGCCTTTCTTTTTTGTCTGTGCAACCCTTATGGCAACATTTCTAATCCTCTCCACATTGCCGACAGATGTGCCGCCGTATTTTTGGACTATTAAGGCCATTGATTTCTCCTTGCCGCTCTTATAATAAAGACGGATTTTATAATTCTATTTTTACACCCACTGAATGGTTGTAGTTGGGTTGAACTTCGCTAAACACAATAGCAAGAAATCGTTGGGTTGAAAAACACAACCAAACCTTACTACTGAAATGCGGCAAACACATATCTTACTTCAGACTTACACCTCCACAATCTCCCCTTCCCGCCTTGCAATCTCTATAATTGCGCTGGAATCATCTTCAAGCCACTGTTTCTCTCCGCAAGGGATCGGTTCAATACGGCTGTCTGTCCTTGCTGCGAGATGCCAGAGCATGTTTATGTCCTTCCTTTCCCGCCTTTCATCAAATCTGGCAGATACTACCAGAAGGTCTATATCGCTGAGTGAGCTTGACCGCCCTGTCGCCTGTGAACCGAATATGACACCGCATCGCACAGAAACCCCGTTTTTGAGAACCTTTCTCAGAAAAGCTTCTACAGATGCTCTAACAGCTTTGTCAACCATTTGAATACCTCCTCTGCGCGAACCATAAAATTGTTTGCTTCTTCCATAGTCGGAATGGGCAGCAACAATTCAGGATAACGTCCTTCTATATTGAACTCATTTGCCTCAGCCAAAAGGTTTTCTTGTTCTTCGGCAGTTTGCAAGCCGGCCTTTTCAGCAAGTCTTATAAGATTATGAATAGGCGGGGCGATATCATTGATCTTACGGCATACATGGGCCTTCAAAATCTTTTCAAGAGCAAGATGGATAAAAACGAGACCATGCCTGATACGGTTTCTGCCAATCAGTTCCAGACCAACCTGCCAATCTTCCCATGCGCCGCTGCGCCAATATTCAATTTGCTTCTGGATGTTTATCATATTTGTTTTGCCGATAAAGATTTTAAAATTCTATTTTTTTCTTCCTACCTTATGTATCGCCATCCCATGCACATCCTCTGCCGCTTCCATGACTAATTCAGGCAGGGTCGGATGGGCGTGGATGGTTTCCGCTATCTCTTTTATCTTTACTCCCGCTTTCATGGCAACTGCAACCTCCTGAATTAGATCAGTTGCATGGGCGCCGACAATGGAGCAGCCGAGAACTTCATCAGTGCCGGGGTCTGATAGAATCTGCACAAACCCCTCTTCTTCACCCATGCACAAAGCCTTGCCGGATGCTATATAAGGGAATCTGCCGATAGCAACCTCCATCCCTTTTTCCTTTGCATCCTTTTCCCGCAGACCAACGCTTGCAATCTCAGGGTCTGTGAATATGCCTGCCGGCACAATAGAATAATCCATCTTTACATCTTTTCCAAGCGCATTATTTACAGCAACAATTCCCTCGCTTGATGCTATATGCGCTAAGAGCATCCCGCCGATTACATCACCGGCAGCATATACGCCCTGAACATTTGTCTCCATCTTGTCATTTACAACAATCCTTCCCTTTTCTGTCTTCACGCCCAATGCCTCAAGGCCAAACCCTTGAGAATTAAAACTCCTGCCAATAGACACCATCACCTTTTCTGTTACAAACTCTTTGCCGTCAGCAAGAATCGTCTTTACGCCATTTCCTGTATCTTGAACACTTTGCACAGAAACTTCTGTAAATACATCAATACCTTTATCCTTGAAGTTCTTTAATATCACCCTCGAAACCTGCTTATCCTCTGTTGCAAGTATGGTCGGGAGTAGTTCTGCGATAGTAACCTTGCTTCCAAAGTCGGCAAATATGCCGGCAAACTCGCACCCCATTACGCCGCCGCCGATAATCAGCAGAGTCTTTGGAACAGTCTGAAGGTCAAGCATTTCTGTTGAGGTGATAATATTCTTTTTATCAATATTGAATACAGGAATCATGGCCGGTTCAGAGCCGGTGGCAATAATTATTTTCTTGGCAGTTATTGTCCCTTTCAAACCGTCTGCCCGCGTAATCCTCACCTGCCCGGCATTTTCCAGAAAGGCCTCTCCCTCAAAAATCTCAATGCCATTGCCTTTCAAAAGTTGCCTTACGCCTCCGACAAGTTTAGTAACCACATCATTTTTTCTTGCAACCGCCTTTGAAAGGTCAAAAGCAATGTCTTTTATGTTAACACCAAAATTACCCGCCTTTTTTGCTGCCACAAGAGTCTTTGCGCTTGCATACAACGCCTTTGTGGGAATACATCCCCTGTTGAGGCATGTGCCGCCCAAACTCTTTTTTTCAACAATTGCAACCTTTGCGCCAAGCTGCGCGCCTCTTATAGCAGCCACATATCCCCCGGGGCCGCCGCCTATAATAACGACATCAAATTCCTGCATTTAGCCTCCCAATCTTCATTTTCTGTATTCGAAGTAGGTAACATATTTTAAAGAATATTTAAAGAGAAAAGATTGATTTTTATGCGGTTTTTCTTTGAAAAATCTTTTAGATGTGCTATATTCCGGCCAGAAATTGGAAAACCGGAAATTCGTATATTAAATGTTGCGAGCAAGGGGAGGCCAAGTGGCAGAGGAAAACAAGGATCTGCAGACCGAGTCCAGTTTGGGGTCGCTGCTGAAGTAGAGGGTCGCACAGGACAGCTCGTGCTTCTCAACCTGCCGTTCGGCCGACTGATCGACGAGATCATCGTCCCCTACGACAAAGACGAAGCGTTCTTCATAGATGGCGTGCCGGTTACTCGCAAAACCATCCGACGCATCAAGATCATTGAGCTCGACCAAGCGTTCCGCCAAGCCATGTGGGAACTGGAAGTGGGTCTGAAGCGCGGGGAGCCGACGCGACAGAAAATCTATGGCGACCAGTACGTGACTCGATTTGAGCACATCCTCCGAAATAACGCGCCAGACGTGACGGCCCAAGTGCTGAAGGCTTACAACCAGGCGGTGAAGCCAAGCTTAAAAGATTACATTCCCAAGCGAGAAGAGCTGATTTCTGCAGCTACAAACATTTTCGTTGAGGCGATGAAGGCGCTTTCTCGCTAACAGCAGGCTTAACGGCCCGCTTACGCGGCTACTCAGGGAGAATACGGAAGATAGGGGGTATTGTGAAAGTCAAACTGCATACAAGGAAATTGCTCACCTTAATCTCTGTCTTCGCATTGCTGTTATATCCCTTAACAGGTTGGACAGACGAACACAAACATAAGGCATCCCTTTCCCAGCAGAGATTCAATGAAATTCAGAAATGGATTGATATCTTTGAAGCCCCTGAAAGGGCAGAATGGCAGAAACCTGAAGATGTTGTGAAAAAACTGGAACTTAAACCCGGAGGTACTGTTGCTGATATTGGCGCTGGCACAGGATATTTTACCCGTCTCTTTGCAGTAGCTGTAGGCCCTGAAGGCAAGGCTATTGGTTTGGATATAGAACCGTCCATGGTTGACTATATGAAAGAAGATGCAAAGAAACGGAGACTAACAAATTATGAGGCCAGGGTTGTTAAGCCGGATGACGCAGGGCTTCCTTCAAAGTCTGTTGATGTCATATTCATTTGCAACACATATCATCATATTGAAAACAGGGTAAGTTACTTAAAGAAACTGTCAAAGGCGCTCAAACCAAACGGCAGGATTGTTATTGTTGACTTCTACAAAAAGCCTTTGCCTGTTGGCCCGCAATCAGTTGCTCACAAGATATCTGAGGAAGAGGTGAAAAAGGAGTTCAAACAGGCGGGGTACCGGCTTACAAAATCCCTGGATTTTCTGCCATATCAGTACTATCTGGAGTTCGCTTTGTAGAATATGGACAGGGAAATCCTATATTGTTTGCCGCGTAACAAGCTACTGCACCTTGCCCATCTCCCAGCCTCATCTCTATTTTCCTCGTCTTTTCCCTGTGTAAAAAATTAGACAACATCCTTGCAAAACACCTTGCAAAACATTTCTTGACAGATAACACACTCATGTGTACACTGGTAGTCATAATGCGCAAGGAGGTGACTTTATGATTACTGCAGGGATAAAAGAGGCGCGCCAGCACCTTACAGAATACCTTTCAAAAGTAGAGAAGGGGGAAGAAATCATTATCTCTAAAAGGAATGAACCCATTGCTATAATCAAGCCTATCAAGAAAAAGGCAAAACGCCGTCTGGAGAGCCATAAAGAGTTAAGGGCATTAATTATTGCAAAAGGGAGGCCATTGTCAGAGGTTGTTGCTGAATCAAGGGAAGAGGAGGCATATTAATGTCGTCCCTCTTTGTTGACACCAGTTCTCTGGTTAAATTTTACTATCCTGAACCTGACAGCGACAAAGTAGAGGCTGTCTTGCTTCAATCAGAGCGGATATACATCTCCAGCCTGACTATTGTGGAGATGGCCTCCGCCTTATCAAAGAAAGTGAGAACGCGTGAACTTGAAAAAGAGAAGGAAGCTGTTATATGGAATACATTTCTTGACGACCTCCAGACAGGACAAATGGAGGTAATTACCGTTGATGACAGGCACTATTTTAAGGCTGCCGACTTGATAAGGGAGTTTGGCAGCAAGTATGGCATTAAGGCCCTCGACTCTATTCATCTCTCTATAGCCCACAGTCTCCATGGCGCCAAATTCCTCTGCTCGGACAAGACCCTTGCCAAAGTGGCTTTAAAGATGGGCGTGAAATTGGAAAGGTGATTTTAGCTTATTCAGGCGAGGGAGAACAAAAAACGATAATTCAAGACCTGACCCTTTTTTCTTTTCCTTTTTTCTTTTCTTTCTTTCCTTTTTTCTTTTCTCTTTTTTCTTTTCTACAAGACCTGACCCCTTTTTCTTTTCTAAAGGAAAACAGGGACAGATACCATTAAACAAGAAGGATTTGAAATGATTGGCCCAATAATCTGCTAAGGGAACGCAGGTAACATCATCGTTGATTTCAGGCATTATGTCCATAAACATTGACAAATCCAATGGTATGATATAATGTAATACTGGAGGCAACCTATGAGCAAAGCAAAAATTGCCATTACATTAGACGAACAATTTATCGAAGACATAGATAGACTCGTCAGTACACAT
>MGRL01000004.1:0-1908 GCA_001798165.1 Deltaproteobacteria bacterium RIFCSPHIGHO2_02_FULL_43_33 | reverse complement strand
ACACATATTTTCCAGAATCGCAGTCAAGCTATACAGGAAGCGGTAGAAGAAAAACTGAAACGGTTGAAACGTACCCGTTTAGCTAAAGAATGTGCAAAACTTGATATGACTTTTGAAAAGGCAATGGCGGAAGAAGGCATGGCCGAGGATTTGAGCCAATGGCCCGAATACTGAGGGGCGATGTCAGGTGGGCTGATTTGAACCCTGTGCGTGGCCGTGAGCAGGCAGGTTTGCGACCTGTTTTGATTTTAAGTCACGAAATTTTTAATGAACGTTCTGGAACTGTTATTGCTGTGGCTATTACCAGCCAGCCTCAACGTGCAGGATTCCCTCTCACTCTTGAATTGAAAACAGCAGATTTGCCTAAACGGTCATGGGTTAAAATAAGTCAGATTCGGACTCTTTCCGTGGAGAGAATTGGAAAAATGATTGCCAAAGCAGACCCTGAGGAATTATGTCAGGTCATTGAAGGGCTAAACGAAATAATAGGGACATAACAAATTACTTGTGCGGAGAGGCTGTTCCCAGCCAATAATTTTATGTTCCAAAGTAAAACATCCCCTCTCAGGGCATGGGTCTTTTGCTTCCATGCTCATCTACTCGCCGAATCTCTATCTTCCTCGTCTTCTCCCCTGTGTAAAAAAACTTAATCAATATATACTTCTCCGGCAAAAGAGAATACGCCTTTTCTGCCCATTCAATTATGCAAACACCGTCTCCATATAGATATTCCTCTATCCCAAGCTCATATATCTCACTTACATCACCCAGACGGTAAAGGTCAAGATGATAAACAGGGAGACTCCCTTCGTATTTATTCACTATTGTAAATGAGGGGCTTTTTACATAGCCCTTTACACCGAGCCCCCGCACCAAACCCTGTGTAAATAAAGTCTTGCCAGCGCCAAGCTCGCCGACAAGCGCAAACACATCTCCTGTCTTAAGCCCCTCGCCGATTTTTCTGCCAAGTTCTATGGTCTCTTCTGGAGACGAGGTGTAAAAGATTTCGGATTTCGGATTTCGGATTTCAGATTTTAAATCCATTTCACCTATAGGTCTTCAACTTATAAAATAGAACTTATCGTTTGTGGCAGCATATCCACTATATCCGTTGCAATCATGCCAACTTCGCCCTTTTTCTTTGCAACCTCATCACCTGCAAGGCCGTGCATATAGACAGCCATATTACAGGCATCAAGTGGGCTGTACCCCTGTGCAATAAACCCACCTATCATTCCGGCCAGCACATCACCTGTCCCTGCTGTTGCCATGCCTGGATTTCCTGTTGGATTGATAAAAATTTTGCCGGAAGGCTCAGCAATAATTGTCCTCGCGCCCTTCAATACAACAATGACCTTATTCTCTTTTGCAAATCTTGATGCTATTCCGAGCCTGTCTACCTGAACATCCTTTGCTGTCGAACCAACCAGCCTTGCCATCTCACCGGGATGTGGTGTAATGACAATCGGAGCCTTTGCTTTCCCAAGAATCTTCACATCTTCTGCCAGACAATTTACACCATCTGCATCAATGACAAGGGGTATTTTAGATTCCCATACAAGCCTCAAAACCAGTTTTTTAACAGGCCCTTCTGCTGTAAGTCCAGGGCCGAGGACAACCACCTCTTTATCTTTTATGAATTCCAGTATTCTGTCAATTGCTTCGTATCCAAGTACCCCCGCCTTACCTTTTTTGGGGACAGATTTAAAATCTGTCCCCAGTAGGATTGGGGAATTTTCAGCAAGAGGCAATGTCATAACCTCTGTAAGTTTTTTCGCCATGATGGGATTCAAGCTTTTTGGAATCCCCAGGGTAACAAGGCCAGCCCCTGTCCTCATTGCACCCATAGAGGTCATTGCAGCAGCGCCAGTCTTCCCAATAGAACCGGCAAGCACAAATACATGGCCG
>MGRL01000003.1 GCA_001798165.1 Deltaproteobacteria bacterium RIFCSPHIGHO2_02_FULL_43_33 | reverse complement strand
CTGCCTTTGAGGGCCAGTTTAAAGGCCTTGAAATTAAGCCGAAGGTAGAATATATTAAATATCGCAAACCTGAAAAACCAAATCAGATAACAGCAATAACCGGCGCAACAATTTCCTCGGATGCGGTGGTGAAAAATATAAATAACGCAGTTGAAAAGGTGTTGAAGGCATTTCCGAAGGAAGAGGTTTTGAAATAAAGTCAAAGTGAATAATTCCTAAATCCTAATGTCTGATTTCTAATGAGTTGTTTTTTGACATTTGACATTTTATTAGAAATTAGGATTTGGAAATTAGAAATTTGTCTGATTGTAATGTGGTTTATGAATATTGTTAGCATAAAACTAATATAAGGGCGAGGATGATGGTAAATAACAACTCTCTCTGGCATGAATTCAAAAAAGGACTGTGGCAGGATATACCTCCATTCAGGCTTGTTCTCGGAACCTGTCCTACGCTTGCTGTAACAAATTCAGTCATAAACGGCATTGCAATGGGGCTGGCCACTTTGTTTGTTCTATTGTGCGCAAATATCACGGTATCTGCCATAAGAAAGATTGTGCCGGGGCAGGTTAGGATTGCTGCGTATGTTGTTTTGATTGCCCTGTATGTTACTGTGGCGGATATGTTTCTTGCTGCAATGTTCCCGCCCATATCAAAGGCACTTGGACCTTATGTGCCTCTGATTGTTGTAAACTGCATAATCCTTGCAAGGGCAGAGGGGTTTGCGCAGAAAAATCCGATTATGCCGTCTATTATGGATGCGCTTGGCATTGGCATAGGTTTTACCTTGAGCCTTGCTGTAATGGGGTTTATAAGAGAGATATTTGGGTTTGGGAGCATACTGGATATAAAAATTATGGGCAATTGGTTTGAGCCATGGATAGTGATGATTCTGCCCGCAGGCGCATTTTTTGTGTTTGGGTTTTTAGTGGCGCTGGTGAATTATATTTTAAGGAGAAAGACAGAAACGGTCTGCCATTAGAAGAACAGGTTAAGGATGAGGTTAAGGTTTAGCAAAAAGCAATAAAAATTTTACCTTATTTATTTTAACCTCAACCTCGACCTAAACCTCAACCTTTATTTTTTATGAAACTCATCCTCATCTTCATATCAGCATCGCTTATAAATAACTTTGTGTTGACCTATTTCTTGGGCATCTGTCCATTTTTGGGCGTGTCTAATAAGACAGAGAATGCCCTGAATATGGGGCTTGCTACAACCTTTGTCATGACCCTTACAGCAGCAGTTACCTGGCCGATATACACCTATATCCTCGTAAAATTCAATGTGCCTTTTCTCTCATATGTGGCATTCATTATAGCGATCGCTGCCCTCGTGCAGTTTGTTGAAATGTATATAAGAAAGAGCAGCCCTACTATTTACAGGGCTATGGGCATATACCTTCCTTTGATTACGACAAATTGCGCTGTTTTGGGTCTTGCACTTTTTATGGTTTTGCGGGAATATAATTATATTGAGAGCATCATTTTTGGTTTTGCAACAGGAGTCGGTTTTACCATTGCCATGCTTATGATGTCAGGCATTAGAGAGGAATTGGAATTTGCAGATGTGCCGGAGGTATTTCAGGGTGTTTCAATAACGCTTATCATTGCCGGTATGATGGCATTGGCATTTATGGGATTTGCGGGGTTGATAAGAGGTTAGAGGTGAGGGGATTGAGGTTGGAGGCAAGGGCTGCTGCCTCTAACCTTCTGCCTCAAACAGAAGAAGTTATGACAGGCAATATAGTAATAATATCCATAGTGAGTATGGGCGCTATTGGCGCAGTCCTTTCTTTTTTTCTTGCTTATGCGGATAAGAAGCTGAAGGTTGAAGAAGACCCGAGGGTTGAGGCGCTCTTAAATATCCTTCCCAATACAAACTGCGGCGGCTGCGGCAGGGCAGGGTGCAGGGTGTTTGCAGAGGCCCTTATTCAGGGGGCAGCCCCTGTAACCGGCTGTGTTGCAGGAGGACAGGCTGTAGCCGACAATATTGCAACATATCTGGGCGTAGACTCAGTCAAAGCCGAGATGATTGTTGCGGTTGTTCTCTGCGGGGGCGGTGAAAAAGAGACTGTTAAGAATGCGGTCTATAAAGGCGAGAGGACGTGCACAGCCGCCAATCTTACAGGCGGAGAAAAGGCCTGTGTCTATAGCTGCATTGGATATGGAGACTGTGTTGAGGCCTGCAAATTTGACGCAATGACAATGAATAACAACGGCCTGCCTGTTGTGTTCTATGACGCTTGTGTCGGGTGCGGGGCATGTGCGCGGGCATGTCCAAGAAATATTATTGAGATGCACCCGATTGAACATAAGCTGTTTAACTATTGCAGGAATAAGGATAAAGGCGCTGTTGCACGGAAGATTTGCAGCGTATCCTGCGTTGCATGCACCCTTTGTGTGAAAGACTGTGCCGTAGAAGGCGGTATAGAGATGATAGATAACCTTGCTGTTGTAAACTATGCTAAGTGTCCTCAGGATGACCAGCCTACAAAGAGATGTCCAACCGAATGTATCCGTTTTGGTGAAGAGGAAAAGATGACTAAAGAAGCTTATTATGCCTCTCTGCCTAAAAAGGCGGTTTAAAATCCCACAGCAGATATTAAAAAAAGATAATTAAATCTTAACAAAAAATTAATCAGATTATTGATACAATTTTTTAGGTATGGGGAAACAGGTAAAAGGGAAAAACAGCAAAAAATGGTTCTTGCCTGGACTTGTTGTATTGGCAGTTATTGGTCTTGGAGGCGGTTATTTAGTATCTTCATATCTGAATGGCCGTGATAATGGCACTATAACAGATGCATCGTCCCTCAGAGGCGGTGAGACAAGACCCACCCTATCACCTGCAAGATTTACCGGCAAAATTGCTTCAACCTACGAGATAGCCCGAGAAATACCAGAGGTATTGGATAGTCTCTATTGTTACTGCGACTGCAAAAAACACTTCGGCCACAAAAGCCTCCTTACATGTTATGTTGACGACCACGCAGCCTTTTGCGATGTGTGTATGGATGAGGCGATCCGGGCATACGAACTCTTCAAACAAGGCAAAGACATATTAACTATTAGAAAAACGATAGACAGTGAATTCTCTCATTAGAAAGGGGGTATATAGCTTTGGGTAAAAAGGAGATTTTTCTTATCATTGGATTAATTGTTCTCTCATTGGGTGTAGGCGTCTTCCTTGGAAAAATGAGAAACACATCTGGTAAAGAAGATATATCAACTCAATCAACTGCATCTGAAGGCAGGGGCGGCGAAGCAGCGCCATACAATACAGTCAACCAGCCTATGATGCCGCAATATGATTATACGGCGCAGATTCAGAAGGTGCTAAGAGAAAGACCTAATGACGCAAAGGCACTGGCAGAGGTTGCCGACCTCTATTTTGACCAGCATAAGTTTCCTGATGCCATAGAATATTATAAGAAGGCAATTGCATTAGACCCCCAGGATATTGACTCATATAACGACCTTGGGCTATCCTATCACTACATAGGGAAACCAGAGGAAGGCCTTAAATATGTTGATGAGGCGCTACGGAGAAACCCTGTGTATCAAAGGGTGTGGCTTACCAAAGGGTTTATCCTTGCCATTACTGGACGTATTCCTGAGGCAAGGACTGCA
Source organism: Deltaproteobacteria bacterium RIFCSPHIGHO2_02_FULL_43_33 (assembly GCA_001798165.1). Lineage (GTDB taxonomy): Bacteria > Desulfobacterota > GWC2-55-46 > UBA9637 > UBA9637 > UBA10170. Next base: position 8,474 of record MGRL01000003.1, on the reverse strand, counting down.
TGGGAGAAGGCATATAGCATAGACCCCAATAGCGATGTAGGGAGATCTGCTGCAAGCTTCCTTGCCCAGCATCAGGGGATTGGCAAATAGAGAAAAGATGCTTTTGCCGGGTATTAAGCTATGATTTTCAGACTTAAGATTGAAGAATCACCCTCTTAAGTCTGATTTTTTTTAAACAAAGAGGTCACTTTGACAGCGTCTGAGAAAAATCCAATAGTTAAAATTATAGGCGGTAAAATATGGGGGCTTTTTGGCTCCTTAAAATTTACCTTGTTTATACTTTTTTCCCTTGCAATAGTTTCTGTAATAGGAACATTGCTACAGCAAAATCAGTCTCTGCAATTCTATATAGCAGAATACGGCAGCAAGTGGACATCTTTAATTCTCCACATCGGTCTTGAAGATATGTATCATGCCTGGTGGTTTTCTATGCTCCTTGTCTTTCTTGTTTCAAATATCATCGTATGCACCATAGACAGATTTCCGCCAAAGTGGAAGGCTACTTTAGAGGCAAAGGTAGATGTTGACGCCAAATTTATTAAGAACCTCACCAATAACCACACGATTGCCCTTCAGGATGAGCCGCAAGCAGCCAAAGAAAAGATATTCAATATTCTCCATAAAAAAAGATATAAGATAAAAGAGGCAAATAATACAGAAGGGGTATCCCTTTATGCCTCTAAAGGGATGATTGGCAGATTTGGCTCTGATGTTGTGCACGTAAGCCTTCTCTTGATACTGGTAGGTGTTATTGTAGGAAGCATATTTGGATTTAAGGATTCTGGGGCATTTTATGAAGGTGAGGTTACTACGATACCAGTAGCAGATTTTCAGTTCGGCATAGATAAATCATGGCATGGGATTCCACTTCCTAAAGTAGAACGACAGAAAAAAGCGTCTGCTATCCAACTGAAGCTTGATAAATTCTGGATAGATTATTATGAAACAGGCCAGATAAAGCAATACAACAGCGTTCTAACTGTTAGTGATGATGGGAGAGAGGTTATTAAGGGCAAGCAGATATGGGTTAATGCGCCGCTCCACTATAAAGGTTTAACTTTCTATCAAAGCAGTTACGGTTTGGCATATGACAGGGTAAAAGAGGCTCAGTTTTTTTTGCAGGACAGCAAAACCAAGAAGGCAGTGGGCTCGCCTTTTCAAGTTGATTGGAATATGCCTTATGATATTCCCGGCACTGACTACCGGATTAAAGTTGTCAGTTTTGTATCAGATTTTGCCTATGACCCTACCACCAAGACGATATATCCAAAGTCAGCTGAGCACAATAATCCTGCAATCAATGTAGAAATATATAAAAAAGACGGTAAACCTGTAGGCAGTCCCTGGCTTTTTTATAATATGCCGGAACTCTTTACACAGATACCCGGTTCCAATTATGAGCTTGTATTTAGCGGGTATAAAGGTATAGTATACACTGGGCTGTCAATCAACAGAGATCCTGGCACCGTCATTGTGTGGAGCGGGGCAACATTAATGATTCTCGGTTGCTTAATGGCATTTTTTATATTTCATAAGCGGGTATGGGTCCACGTGAGAAAGGGCCGTAATGAAACAGAGGTGCATCTTGGCGGAATGATAAATAAAAACAAGTTTACCTTTGAACAAGAGCTTTTAGAAATTGTTGAATCTATTAGGGGGGTAAAAAAATGAAGGTAATAATGAGTCTCTTGTTTTTTGATATGGCATTTTGGTTCTATCTCGCTACCATGCTTTTCTATTTTGCTTACTGGATAACCAAAAAAGAATTGCTTGGCCAGGCCTCTACAGTTCTGGCAATTATCTCCACATTTGCTATTTTCATGATGTTATTATTTAGGACTAAAGAGTCAGGTCATGCGCCGTTTTCTAATCTCTATGAATCAATGACATTCTTCGTATGGGTCATCTCTATTGCATATCTCATTATGGAATTCAAATATAAACTAAGGGTAATAGGCGCGTTTGTCATGGCTATTGCCTTCATAGCAATGTTTGCAACCTCTAAACTGCCCTATCGTTTTCAGGATATTCAGCCATTGAACCCGGCCTTGCAGAGCATCTGGTTTGAATTGCATGTCTTTTCAGCTTTTATAGGATATGCCGGTTTCGGCATTGCGTTTGGTATGGCTATTGTATATCTGATAAAGGCCAGATTTGAGGAAAGGAAGGCGTCTAATTTCTTGATAGACAGACTGCCATTTTCTAACATCCTTGATGAGCTCAGCTATAAATCAATAGCATGGGGCTTTATATTTTTTACCCTCGGAGCGCTGGTGCTTGGCGCTGTCTGGGCAAATAAGGCATGGGGCACATACTGGAGCTGGGACCCCAAGGAAACATGGAGCCTTATTACATGGTTTATCTATGCAGCCTATCTTCATGCCAGGGTTACCAGAGGGTGGAGAGGCAAAAAGGCAGCATATGTGGCTGTGTTTGGATTTTTGTCAACCATATTCCTCTATTGGGGCGTCAGCTTTGTCTTGCCTGGCCTTCATGCCTATGCATCACAATAAGACAGTTGCCACTAAAAAGTGAACAATAGAAGAAACTTATTCTATTTTTTTAGTTTTGTATTTCAATATTTGCTCTGAACTATGTTCAGGGTTACATTTTTTTATAGAGGATTCCATGCAGAATACATCAGACGAGAACAAGGGCTTGACAAATAAGGCCACAATCGGTTTCATTGTGGCTGCCATTGTAGTAGTGGTATTAATGGTAATACTGGGGCAAAGGCAGAAATTTGCACCTGTCCTTGAAGGCAGCACTGCCCCTGATTTTACCTTGCCTGATTTAAAAGGCAAGATGGTGAAGTTGTCTGATTACAAGGGCAAGGTGGTTTTCTTAAATTTTTGGGCAACATGGTGCAAGCCGTGCGAAGAAGAGATACCTTCCATGCAGATTATGTATGATGTATTGAAAAAGCAGAGTCAAAATTTCGTATTGCTGGCTGTAAGCGTTGATTCAAAAGGCCCTGATGTAGTAGAATCTTTTGCCAAGAAATATGGTGTTACCTTTCCTATATTGCATGACAGAAAAGGTTATATAAAAGAGGTTTATAAAACAACAGGCGTTCCAGAGACCTTTATCATAGATCAAAATGGTGTTGTGGCAGAAAAGGTATGGGGGCCAAGAAACTGGAATAAACGCGACAGTATAACGACCGTTCTTGAACTGTTGACAAACGGGCCATCTACTCCTGATAAGTATAAATCCCATTAAGAGCATAGTAGCTTCAGAACGAGGCTATGAGGAAAGCCTTCTCTCTTTTTAAAATGTATAACTTTAAAATTTCTCATAAGATAAAGAGAAAAAGGCAGTGTTTTGATGCAAAGAATAAGTTTATTTGTTAGTGTTTTTTTTCTGTTTGCATCCTGGTGCACACCAGAGAAGGCTGCGGCTGGCCATGATTACTGGGCTGATGCAGGCATAGTTAGGATTGGCGAAAAAAAGCCTATACCGGCCCCTGATTTTACGCTCAATACCTTAGACGGCAAAAAGGTTTCCTTAAAAGATTTTAAAGGCAAGGTAGTCTTCTTAAATTTTTGGGCCACATGGTGTCCGCCATGCGTAGTAGAGATGCCTTCCATAGAGGCCCTGCATAAAAGATTTAAAGATAAAGGGCTTGTTATTGCAGCAGTAGACTCGGAGGAGGACGTTCAAAAGGTTGGCAAGTTTATCAAAAAGAAGGGGTACACATTCCTTGTCCTCTTAGATAGCGACGGCGCAGTTTCTTCTGATACATATAGGGCTATCGGGTTCCCAACTACCTATTTGATTGACAGAAGGGGCATGGTAATCGGCAAGGCAGAAGGGGCAAGGGCATGGGATTCAGAAGAAATTTTTAGATTGATAGAGGAGATACTCAAGAAATGACACAAGAAGTTTCAATACCTATTGCATTTTTCTTTGGGCTTCTTTCATTTATATCCCCATGCGTTTTGCCGTTGGTGCCGTCTTATATCTCCTTTGTTACCGGCATATCATTTGAAGAATTGTCGGGCAATGACGGGAGCAAGGAGCTTAAGAAAGTAATACTGATAAACTCGCTTATGTTTATCTTAGGTTTTTCCACAGTATTTGTAAGCCTCGGCGCATCAGCCAGTTTCGCAGGCGAACTGCTCCGCACCTATCAGGATATCATAAGAAAAGTAGGCGGCGTTGTAATCATACTACTAGGCATCCATATTATCGGTATAATAAATCTGAGGATGCTTCAGCAGGACAAGAGACTGCACTTTTTCAGAGAGAAGCCTGCAGGCATCCTCGGTTCGTTTCTAATAGGTGTTGGCTTTGCAGCAGGCTGGACGCCGTGCATAGGGCCTATATTGGCAACTATCCTCATGATGGCTGCTTCGTCTAAAACACTCTTGCAAGGCATCTTTCTCCTCATCGTCTATTCCCTCGGCTTGGCAATTCCATTTTTTCTCACCTCCCTCGGCATCAATACCTTCCTCAAACATTTCAACAGGCTTAAGAAACACATGAGAGTCGTCTCCATAGTAACAGGCAGCTTTCTCATTTTCACAGGCATCTTGATTTATTTTAATTATTTTGCTATATTTACAGGGTATCTAAACAGTCTCCTTTCTTAAATATCTAAAGCACCACGGTTGAGTTTATGGTCAGAGTAGAGATATATTCTAAAAAGGGCTGTTGCCTTTGCAAAAAGGCGAGGGAACTTATACATAGGGTAAATGCGGAAGTGCCCTTCTCATTTAAAGAGGTTGATATTAGCGCCAATGAAGACCTCTTTAGGAAATATAAGGAGGACACCCCTACGGTTTTTATCAATGGCAAGAAGGTATTCAAGTTTAAAGTGGATGAGGCAGAATTTAGAAAGAAATTGAGAAGGGAAATGATAAAGAATTGGAATAAAAAAGAACACTTCAGCTAAGTATCCCCTACATCTGCACAAAGACTGTCCTGTTCACCCCCGTTAGAAGCTTCCTCAGTTAAAGAAAAACATATGCCGGAAACAAAGGATTTACTAAATAGTGAGTTTTTACCTGAATTCATCTCGATAAGTAAAACTTAAATAACAAGTGTCAGACTTTTCTTGACTTAAGAATCTTGCTACGATATAAATAGAAACAAATTTTGCGGACGGACGCGCCCCCTCCCCATTTGTCCCCCTCATAGAGGGGGATAGGGGGAGGGGGAGAGTAGGCTGGAATGGACACGTACCGTGTGTTTGTTCCAGCTTTTTTATTTTGACATACTGCTGAGGGCTAATGCATAATCTTGTAAACTCTTGGACCGGCTACTTAAGTCTTGTTGTTTTTATTCTCGCTTATGCTCTCGTCATATTTGAGAATAGGCTTCACCTAAGAAAATCAAAGCCGGTTCTGCTCGCCGGTTGTTTGATGTGGGCCTTTGTTGCCCTATATGAGTCTGCTAACGGCGGGGGACAGGTAGAAGAACATGTCAAGCGCCTGATATAGGCGAGATAGCCGAGATATTCTTTTTTATCCTTGTTGCAATGACATACATAAACACCCTTCAGGAAAGGCTGGTCTTTGCAGCTCTGAGGACATGGCTGATAAAAAAGGGTTTCGGATTTCGCTCTCTATTCTGGGTTACAGGTATAATTACATTCTTCCTGTCTGCTGTTGCAGATAATCTGACCAGCGCGCTTCTTATGGCAACGGTTGTTGATGCTGTTGCAGGGGGAAACCGACGCTTTATTGTTCCGGCGTTTGTCAATATTGTCATAGCTGCAAACGCAGGCGGCGCATGGAGCCCGTTTGGAGACATCACCACCTTAATGGTATGGACAGCAGGCAAGGTTGAGACAGCAAGATTTCTGACTTTATTTCCTCCGTCGGTAGTCAACTGGTTTGTACCTGCCCTTATTATATTTTTTAGCATTCCCAAAGGTTCGCCGGAAGCGGATACGGATGGCGTAAAGATGAAAAAAGGGGCAAGGCGGATAATATTTTTAGGATTTTTGACCATTGCCATAGCCGTGTTATTTCATCATATGCTCCATCTGCCGCCTTTTCTGGGCATGATGACAGGGCTGGGGCTTTTAATGTTTATGGGATATATGCTTCAGAGAAGCGACAGGTCATATAATGTAACGCATGAGGAAGAGTTTAATATCTTCAGGAAAATAGAGAGAGCGGAGTTTGACACGCTCTTTTTCTTTTTCGGCAGCATCACTGCTGTTGGCGCCTTGCAGTATATCGGCTACCTTGCTAAAATTAACCTTCTTCTCTATGACGGCCTTGGAAATACCTATGCCAATATCATAATAGGCCTTGTCTCTGCTGTCATTGATAATATTCCTGTAATATATGCAGTGTTGCAGATGAATCCTCCTATGGATGTCAGCCAATGGCTTCTTATTACGCTTACTGCCGGCACTGGCGGCAGTCTTTTATCCATCGGCTCCGCTGCAGGCGTGGCTGTAATGGGAGTTCGCCGGGACACCTATACCTTTTCTGCGCATCTCAAATGGATGCCGGTAATAGCCCTTGGATATTTTGCGAGCATCGGGTGCTGGTGGGTTATTGATGTGTGGATGAAATAGGGCTGTGTCAGAGCTTTCAAATATTTCCTCAGGCATAAATTATGTGGATTATATGGCTGGAATTTATATTTTGCTCCCTTGTGATAATCATCTGCGGGACAATGCTCTCCAGATATGGCGATGTCATTGCTGAAAAGACCGGTCTTGGCAGGGCGTGGATCGGCCTTATCCTCATGGCAAGCGTTACATCCCTGCCTGAGCTGATTACCGGCATAAGCTCTGTTGCTATTGCAGATACTCCTAATATAGCCCTCGGCGATATTATGGGAAGCTGCGTCTTTAACCTGTCAATCATTGCCCTTATGGATATTCTACATGGGAAGAAACCCATATTTTCAGAATCAGAGCGCGGCCATATCCTTTCCGCAGGATTCGGCATAATACTGATAAGCATTGCCTCCATTTCAATACTGGCGAATCAGAATATACCTGCCATCGGGTACATTGGAATATATACTCCTTTAATTATTCTGATTTACGCTATCGGGGTAAGGAGCGTGTTTTTCTTTGAAAAGAAAAGGATAAAAGAATTTGTCGGCGATATGGCCCAGACAATTCAGTATGGGCATATAACCACAAAAGAGGCTGTTGTCAAATATGCCATAAATGCCCTTTTTATCATAGTGGCAGCAGCTTGGCTGCCGTTTATAGGTGAAAGGCTTGCTGAAGAGACAGGTCTCGGAAAGAGTTTTATCGGAACTGTTTTTATAGCTTTAACTACATCTTTACCCGAAGTGGCGGTCTCTGTTTCAGCCCTTAAAATCGGCGCAACGGATATGGCCATAGCGAATCTCTTTGGAAGCAATATGTTCGATATACTCATCCTTGCCATAGATGATATTTTTTATGCAAAAGGTCCGCTCCTTGCCCACGTGTCGGCAAACCATGCTGTTACCGGTTTTATGGCGGCGCTTATGACCGGAATTGCCGTAATAGGGCTTATCTACCGTCTTGAGAAAAAGGTGTTTATGAGACTCGGATGGGATGCTGTGGCTTTGCTTCTTGCATATCTTATAAATATACTACTTCTTTATTCTCTACGAGGCAGAGTATAATGGCAAAGATTATAGTGTTTACAGACCTTGATGCCGCATTACTGCATCAGAGCACATACTCCTTTGAAGATGCAGTACCGGCGCTCAAGCTCGTCAGAGAAAAGGGCATACTGCTTATATGAAAATTACAATCCGTCTAATAGTGTCTCTTGTCTGTGTAGTTGCTTTGGCAGCTTTTGTTTTTTCATTTTATCAGGTGAGAAGCGAGAAGGCTCGTCTTGTGATTGAGTTGGAACGAAGATCTCTTGTTTTAGCCGAAAGTTTGCAAGAATCAGTGACGCCCCTTTTGCAGTCAAACTCTCTTGACCGGTTGAAGCGTCTTGTTGAACGGTTCGGGAATCGCGAGAGACTTCGGGGTGTGGCTGTATATGACAGCAGCAGCAATATCTTGGCGGCAACTGCCGAACTTAAGCCAAAAATTTCACAACCCTTTCCCCTGGTAGTTAGCTCTATCGCAGAAAATCGGGCGACAGGCAGCTTTATACAATTGGATGGCAAGACAGTGTACCTCTTTGCGCTTCCCATCTCTCACGAAGATATAATCATTGGCGCCATGGCGCTTTTCCATGATGCCTCCTATATTGATATAAGACTAAAGGAAATATGGAAGCATAACCTCTTGCGCTTCGTAACCTCATCTTTACTGATTGTCGTAATTACCCTTTTAGTGGTGCGCTGGAGCATCACAGGCCCTATAGCTCAGATTGCGCAGTGGGTTAGAGAACTGCGCATAGGAGGCGGGGCAAGCCAACCTGCTGCTCTTCCAAGAGGAGATGTATTAGCGCCGTTGATTTCAGAGGTGACGCATTTGGCTAAAAGTCTGGCTCTCGCCCGGGCAAGGGCAGAGGAGGAAGCCAAATTGCGGGTCAATGCAGAGTCCTTAT
>MGRL01000002.1 GCA_001798165.1 Deltaproteobacteria bacterium RIFCSPHIGHO2_02_FULL_43_33 | reverse complement strand
TCCTTGCCTCTGCCAGCCTCTGTGTTATCCTGTGCGCAAAGTGTATGGGCATTGGCATAAGCTCCGGCGTATGGTTGCACGCATATCCAAACATAAGCCCCTGGTCTCCAGCGCCCTGCTCTTTGCCTTCGGTAGTATCAACGCCCATTGCGATGTCAGGTGATTGTTTATCCAAAGTTACCATGACAGCACAGGTATGGGCATCAAAACCTATACTGGCATCGGTGTAGCCTATATCCCTTATGGTATTTCGCACAACCTCGGGATAATTTACCTGAGCCTTTGTTGTTATCTCTCCTGCTACAAGCGCCAGACCTGTTGTCACCAATGTTTCACATGCAACCCTGCTCTTCGGGTCTTGTGCTAATATTGCGTCAAGAACTGAATCAGATATTTGGTCAGCAACCTTGTCAGGATGCCCCTCGGTAACAGATTCGGATGTAAAAAGATAATTCTTAATCCCCATATTCAAAAACCTCCTTTTTCGCAAAAAATTTTAAAAGTATTAGGATAAACATTTTCACTCAATTATGTCAATACATTTCTTAATATGTCTTTGATATAGATGATTCTCCGTAACAAAAAAATCCACCGTGGAATACTATAACTACGATGGAGCAGATTCGTTCAGTGAAATATTGGTGCCGAAGGGGGGATTCGAACCCCCATGGGTCGCCCCACTAGCACCTCAAGCTAGCGTGTCTGCCATTCCACCACTTCGGCATATACTTAAACTATTTAGTAGTTGTATTAGAGGTATCTTGTGGCGCTGTTGCTGGTTGCGCTTGCTGCGGGGTCTGTTGAACCTCTTTTTTTGCAGCAGGGACATCCTTCATAATAGAACCGGTTACCCTATGGGCAGCCATATAGGTAAGATAGAGGGATGTTATCATAAATATAACAGCACATCCAGCTGTCATCTTAGTTAAGAATGTAGCCGGCCCAGCGCTTCCAAAAAGCGTCTGGCTTGATGAGCCGCCAAATGACGCCCCTATGCTTGCCCCTTTGCCAGCCTGAAGCAGCACCACAATAACAAGAAATATGCTCACAAGGATGTGAAGTATTATTACTGCTGTATACATTTATTTGCTACCTCCTGAATAATAGGCTATAGGCTATGGGCGATAGGCTATTGGTTTTTATCCCAAAAATCAATGTCTATTTTTGGATGTCCATTGCCTATTACCTATTGCCTCTCGCCTGTTTTTTTAAACTTTACAATCCTGGAAAATGAATCAGCCTTTAAAGATGCTCCACCTACCAATGTGCCATCTATGTTTGGTTGAGCCATAATACCATCAATATTATCTGGGTTAACGCTTCCGCCATATATAATCCGAGTCTCTTTAACTGCCTCCAGATTAAACATATCGTATAAAAGCTCCCTTATTGAGTTGTGTATTTCCTCTGCCTGTTCAGATGTAGCTGTCTTGCCGGTTCCAATAGCCCATACTGGTTCATACGCTATTGTTACATCCTTCATCTGACCATTGCTGATTTTTCTCAGGCCTTCTTCCACCTGCTTCTTAACAATCGTAATGGTCTTCCCTTTTTCTCGCTGTTCCAGAGACTCGCCAACGCAGAATATTGGCTTTAAACCTTCCTTTAATGACGACAAAATCTTTCTATTTACAATCTCGTCTGTTTCATTAAAATGCTGCCTTCTCTCAGAATGTCCTATTATAACATACCGGCAGCCAACATCTTTCAGCATCTCCGGCGATATCTCGCCTGTGTAAGCGCCGCTTTTTTCCCAGAACACATCCTGGCCGCATAATTTAATAGGAGTCTCTGCCAGAAGATAGTTTATATGGTGCAGGGCTGTAAATGGCGGAGCTATTGCTACTTCAACATTGCTTACCCCTTTTATAGCATCTCTGAGCTTCAACACCAGCTCTACAGCCTGGTTGATGGTCATGTACATCTTCCAGTTTCCTGCGATAAGGGGGAGTGTCATAATGGTTAAGGTTAGAGGTTGGAGGGTATAGAGGCCTTTGCCTCAAACCTCATACCTCAAACTTATTTATACCGCCTTTGCAACCCTATTATTTTGCTTTTTATAATGTCTTAATGCCGCAATGCCTGGCAAATCTTTACCCTCTAACAGCTCTAAAAATGCGCCGCCGCCTGTTGAAAGATACGACATCTTTGCGTATTCGCCTGCCCTGTGGATGGCCACATCCGTATCACCGCCGCCCACAATAGTCAGCGCGTATGTGTTGGCCACATTGGTAACCATCTGGAATGTGCCTCTGCTGAATGCGTCCATCTCAAATACGCCCATAGGGCCGTTCCATATAATAGTTTTTGCGTTTTGTATGGCCTCGCCAAAAAGTGTTGTTGTTGCAGGGCCTATGTCAAGGGCCATCCAATCCTTTGGTATCTCCTGATATGTTACAACCTTTGTCTCTGCTGAAGGGTCAAACTTATCCGCCACAACAAAGTCAACAGGCAGATATAATTTAATATTCCGCTGCCTTGCCTTTTCTATGACAGTCTTTGCAGTGCTCAGGGCTGAATCATCCACAAAGGATTTGCCAACCTCATAATCAAGCGCCTTAAAAAATGTTAAGGCCATACCGCCGCCTATAATAAGCTTATCTACCTTTTCACATAGGCTGAGTAAAATACCTATCTTATCAGATACCTTTTTCCCGCCGACAATGGCAATCAAAGGCCTGATTGGATTTTCCATCGCCTTTTTGAAGTAGGTAAGTTCTTTCTTCATCAAAAAGCCGGCGCCGCAGAGCTTTACATATTTAGTTACAGCCACATTTGAGGCATGGGCGCGGTGCGCTGTAGCAAAGGCATCGTTTATATAAACATCGGACAGATTGCCCAATTTCTTTCCAAACTCATCGTCATTCTTTTCTTCCTCAGGATGAAACCGGAGATTCTCAAGCAACAAAACATCCCCCTGTTTCATGCCGGACACTATTTTTTCCGTTTCGGTTCCCACACAGTCAGGGGCCATAACCACATCTTTTTCCAAAAGCCTGCCAAGCCTTTTGGCAACCGGGGCAAGGCTCATATCAGGAACTCTTTTCCCCTTGGGTCTTCCGAGGTGCGATGCCAGAACAACCTTAGCGCCCTCATCCAGCGCATAATTGATGGTCGGAAGCACCGCCCTTATCCGTGTGTCTTCTGTAATATTTCCCTTGTCATCCAAAGGCACATTAAAATCGACGCGGATTAAAACCCTCTTTCCCTTTATGTCCAGGTCATCTATATATATTAAATCCAGATCCAATGAAAACCTCCAAACAATATTTGAGCCTCTTGTGATTGAAATCTATATCGGTTGTTACTGTGTATCATTGGCATCTCCATTCATAAAATTCTATTTGGGACATATATTCAGTAGGGTAAGTAGGACTAACGCAACCAGAACTAGGCACGCAGTCCTCATAATTGGGGGTGTTAGTCCCGTAATAGATAGAAAGATGATCACCCTTAGGAATATATATTGTTTTATAGAGACCTGAAATAACTTCACAACTCCAATAGTAGGAGGGAGGGCTGCCATAAAGCCACCACCCCTCTGGATAAGACCCTCGCACACCAAACCATTTACAATAGTATGGATAGGATATAACATTAACTAATACCCACGCCCCACCAGGTAGTCTTACATCTTTTGTAGCCTGATTTCCACAACTGTCTTTTACTGTAATTGTTGCCGTTCCACATTGTCCTGATACAGTCACAACTCCACTTTGAGTTATAGAACCTTTGCTGATGCTCCATGCATATGGCTCTGTCCCTCCGCTTGCTGTGTATTGGCTGCCGTTAGTAGGGGCATCGGGGCCGGAGAGGGTTACAGTAGCAGGTTCCTGAGAACTACAAACTATGCAAGGGTTAGGATCTCTTGTTGCTGATTTACGCTTCCACTTGCCATTTGGAGAATATTCAAGGTGCAGATGAGGTCCACTTACACCACCAGTGCTATCTGCCTTTCCTATTGTATCACCCTTATTGACAGGCATTCCTTCGTATAGCTGGTTGGTGCTACCTTCTTGAAGATGGGCATATAATGTCGTTGAGTCGTCTTTATGTTTTATCACCACATATTTACCCCACCCTTTTCCCTTTTGTCCAAGACGGTTTGTTTCTTGCTTAAAATTCCATCCATTTGGCACAAGCACATTTCCATCTGCCACTGATAGTACATTGTCCCCATCCGCTGCTTTGTAATCTGTGCCGTAATGCCTTTGCTTTGGTTTTTTGGTGTTATTAAATGGATCTTTAATGGTCAGTGGGCTTTCAAGCGGCGAACCCCAACCCGCTCCTTCACAACCTGATTGTCCATAAGCAAAAGTAACAAAGTTAGGGCTAAGAAGTAATAAAACGGTAGCTAAAAAACGAATTGTCAATAGTAGATTCCTCATAATTTTATATCCTCTTTACTTGAAAGTGGTTCCAACAATTATGATTGCCTCATATGTACTATCAAGATGACGCAAGTCTGTAAAAGCATCGTCTGATAATGTGGCATGGACAGTCTTGGTTACAGAATCAAATGTTGAGACAAAATCATCGCTGAAATGGTCATAGAGCTCCGGGGCATCAGGTGGCTCATGAATCTGAGCATATGCATGTATTTCATAATTTGAAGGAAGAGAAGCAATAAAAGAGTCTGGAACATTAAGAAGCACATCAAAGGAGGCTGTAGGTGCAACATAACCTGAATTTATCCTTATCTCATAAGGGAGTCTTGGGCCTTCGGCAGTTACATTAAAATCTTCCTCTGTTTCAGGCAAAGAAGTAGCCGAAACAGTAACATTCTGACTGGCGGCAAACGCCCCAGCAGGAAATGTTACTGAAGCATATCCCTCAAGTGTAACTGTTCCACCTTGGGGTGAAATTGTACCAGTTGCTATGGGATAACATCCTTCACATAAAACCTTTACTGTTATGTAGTTTCCCCCTTGACCTTTTAAGGTAACTGTAAGGGTATTGGTGGATTGAATGGATATAACCTTTGAAGCAGGATTGTTAGTTCGTAAATCCCATGAGTTAATTATCTCTACCCCATTTATCGAAACTGATACATTCTTTACCTCATTCAATCCATTTGCTCCACTCTGAACCCATAAGGTATATGTCCCTGTGGTAGAGGCTGCCTGAAAGGTATCTGTGTATGTAACTGGTTTTCCTTTTGGTTTATCATACTGTTTGGGGCCGAATATCGTTACAGAAGTGGTCTGGGAAAAAGAAAGATTTGCATTTATCAATAAAATAGAACATAAGCCAAGTATACCTACAAAATATCTTTTAATAGATTCCATACTATTACCTCCTCTAAAAATAAATTTTTGATTGCCACATTTCTATGACGATTTTCTTATACCCCTTTCTCTGCCATCATCCTAACAAGGTCTTTCATCCTGCAAGAAAATCCCCATTCATTATCATACCAGGAAAACACCTTTACCATCCTCTTTCCGATGACCTTTGTTAATTTTGCGTCAAAGATGGAAGAGTGCGGGTTGCCTTTGAAATCAACAGACACCAGTTCCTCATCGCAGTATTGCAATATCCCCTTCAACTTTCCATCCGCCGCCTTCTTCACAACATTATTTACATCCGCATCTGTAACATCTTTTTCAAGTTCTGCTGTTAAATCCACAAGAGATACCGTAGGCACAGGCACCCTAACTGCAATGCCGTCTAATTTGCCTTTTAGTTCAGGAATGACTAAAGACACCGCCTTGGCAGCGCCGGTTGTTGTCGGTATCATTGACAGGCCGGCAGCCCTCGCCCTTCTTAAATCTTTGTGAGGAAGGTCTAAAATCTTCTGGTCGTTTGTGTAGGCATGAACTGTTGTCATAAGCCCCCGCACAATCCCAAACTCCTCTAACAACACCTTTGCAACAGGCGCAAGGCAGTTGGTTGTGCAGGATGCGTTGGAAATGACATGATGCTTATTCGCGTCATACTTGTCATGATTTACGCCCATACAGATAGTCAAATCCTCATTCTTCGCAGGCGCTGATATGATAACCTTTTTTGCGCCTGCTGTTATATGTCCTGCCGCCTTTTCCTTGTCAGTAAAAAGACCTGTGCATTCCAGCACAACATCTATCTTCAAATCCTTCCACGGAAGTTGGGCAGGGTCTTTTATGGCCGTAATCTTTATCTCTTTGCCATTCACTACAATTAAGTTGTCTTTTGCCTTTATGTCAGCATCCAGTATTCCAAACACAGAATCGTATTTGAGGAGGTGTGCAAGGGTTTTGGCATCGGTAACATCATTTATTGCCACAAAGTCCAAGTCTTTCTCTTTCAAGGATGCTCTGAGAATATTTCTGCCAATCCTTCCAAAACCGTTGATTGCAATCCTTGCAGACATTCGTAAACCTCCTCACAATATCTTCTTTTTTCAAAGACTTAAATATTATAATTATTCATCATCAAAAGGCAAGGTTTTTTTGAGATAACAGTGAATTACCACCAGTAAGCTGGCGGGTAATTCACTTTATGGTTTCTTTTAATAAGGCTGCGGTAGTCTTGAGAGATATTTGCCCCGGCGCTGAAGATTTTGTTACAGAACAGTATGTCAGGAGAGAACCGAGCATAGGAAAGAGTATCCGTGACACAATTCCCATGCTCCCCATCGCAATGGTAATGATACCGCTATGAGACGCAGCAAGCGAAGCAAGTCGTATTATATCTTTTTTGTTTTTTGCAAAGGCAGCTATTTTAACTATATCCCCACCCGCCTTTTTGCTGTTCTTTATAATTGCCTCAAGCTTTTTTTGCTCAGGTGTGTTTTTAAAATTATGATAAGAGACAATTACCTTTTTCTTAAACCTGTGGGCTTCTTTAATTACATCTCCTAATATCTTCTTTGAGCCAAGCTCAATATCAACTGCGTCAACAAGCGGCATGATATTTTGAAACAACCTCAGCCGTTCCTTCTCGCTTATGCCGCTTTTTCCACCCTCTGCCTTGCTTCTTATAGTTGCAAGGAGAGGCAATTTTTTAGTTTGAATATGCTTTACAATTTTTTGAACAGCAACAACATCCTGTTTTTTAAAGCAATCTATACGCAGCTCTAAAAGGTCTGCCCCGTCCCTTTTGGCCGCAGCTATTGCCTTCCTGTCTTCTCCGTCTACGATAACAGCGGCTATTCTTGGAGTATCTCCAAGTTTTAGTTTGCCGATCTTCATTTTATGAGAATCCCCGCATACCCTACAACATGCACATAATCTCCGCTCGTATCGCCCGATGTTGCATAGTTAACAAGCTCCGCCTTCTTTGCCCCGAGTTCTTTTGCTGCTACAAGGGCAATGGTCGCAGGTATTATCCCGCACATGCTTATATCCTCTTTAGACACTGTTTCCATAAGCACTTTGGGATTTAGCTCAAGGATTTTGTCTATGGCCATCTTATCTTTTTTCTTTGTTACAGCATCTGATTCATAGTGGTTCATGTCTGAGCTTACAGCAATTAAAACCTTACCATCATATTTACGAATTACATTTGCAACGGCCTTTCCCAATTCTTCGCATTCCTTATAGGCAAGATACATAATAGTTACAGGAACTATGCTGGCCTTTTTATTGAAATGATGTATGAATGGCAATTGCACTTCAAGTGAATGCTCTCTTAGATGGGCTGTTTGGTCGTCTGAAAATGTATGAGATTCTTCAATCAAGAGATGGGCTAATTCTTTATTTATATTGACCTTGCCAAAAGGCATCTCCCACTCACCGCTTGACATTATTGCCACTCTTTCACCAAGCCCTGTGTGATTGGGGCCGAGGAGAATAATATTGTCAGGTATATTCACAGCAGAGTATATAGAGCCAGCCACTTTTCCAGAATATATATAACCTGCATGCGGCGCAATAATTGCCAGAGCATCTTCCTTTGGAGCATTCTCTTTTACCATCGAGTCTACGGTTTTCTTGAGCGCCGCAGGTTCGCCGGGATAAAACTGATATGCTACCGCAGGTCTTCTCAGCATTGTTCCCTCGCTTCTCTCTCCGTAAGTTTGCTAAATTCTATCAGAAACATGTTGTGATGTCCACTATGCCGCATAATATGCCGCATAATATTACCAACTCAAGCTGCACTTGACCGTTTTTCTTTCTCTGCTATACTTACCGCCATAAAAGGAAAAATATACCATGATAAAATTTAACGGAGTAAATCATTTGGCTATGGCCACAGGGGATATGGATAAAACCATACGCTTCTGGCGGGACTTGCTTGGCATGAGGTTGGTAGCTGGTTTGGGCCAGCCTGGTTACCGGCATTACTTTTTTGAGATTTCCCAAAACGACCTCATCGCTTTTTTTGAATGGCCTGGTGTTAAGTCTGTCCCCGAAAAGGTGCACGGCCTGC
Organism: Deltaproteobacteria bacterium RIFCSPHIGHO2_02_FULL_43_33; assembly: GCA_001798165.1. Classification (GTDB taxonomy): domain Bacteria; phylum Desulfobacterota; class GWC2-55-46; order UBA9637; family UBA9637; genus UBA10170. The sequence continues at coordinate 3,790 of MGRL01000002.1, read as the reverse complement.
CTGTGAAAGGACCTTTTATTTTTGACCACGTATCCTTTGGCATTGAAACCGAAGATGGTTTATGGGAACTCAAAGACAAACTCTCGGCAGCGGGGTTCTCTGTCTCAGATGTTATTGACCACGGCTTTATCCATTCAATATATGCCTATGACCCGAATGGTATTCCCATTGAGTTTAGCCATAACAAAGAAGGAGTTGATGTCAGGAAGAATCCTGCGATGAAAGACACAACGCCTTCTGCCATTACCGGCGAAGGTTCAGAGCCTCATTTTGACAAATGGCCTAGCGCAACAATGCCTACACCAAAGAAAGAACGCAAGGTTTATCCCGGGGCTGGAAGCGAATTGTTTCACGGAAAAAAGAAAGGACAGTAAGCAGCTATTGCTTTCTGCGATAGTGATTCATTTATTAGCAGGTCGCTGAAAAAATCCGAGAACAGTGCGCATGTCATTCTGAGCAAAGAGAAGAAGAATCTGCTTATTTAAAAGAACCCCAGCCATAAATGGCTGAGATTTTTCTAAGTCAAGAACTTTGTTGTTTACAACCTATTAGCCAACAGGGCATATTTACCGTCTGTCTTGAGAAGCATCAAATGAGCTATGGTTTGTAATTTTTCTATGTTTTGCTTACTTGTTATTACAAGAATGTATTGAGAGCTTTCCTTGCTTATAAGTTCTTTTAAACCGCTCTCTCCATCAAGTTTCAGAATTTTCCCTCTGCTATAAAATGCGATGCTCGGCTGATTTATCTCATAAGTCGCAAGCACGCCATCTGGGCCTAAATTTTCTCTGGCATAGGCAGAATACTGATAAAGGGTCTTTTGAAGGTATATATTAACAGGCGGCACACCATACGCCCTCAACAATATAAGCAATGCAACCGTTGCAACCGCTATTCCTCCGATTGCAAGGAAGTTATATCTTCCCCGCAGCAGGATAAAACTCAATACCACAATTACTGAAAAACATATCCCTATGCCTGTAAAAAGATGTGGGGCAAAAACTATTTCTGTGGGTATCCGTAGCGGAAAAAAGAAATAAGTTATCGCAGCTGATAGAGAAATAAGTACAAGGAAACCACAGGCAGTGTATAGCCAACTTCTTTTAAACCCTTTTTCTATAAGCTCATTTATCATAAGACCGGTTACAACTGCCATAGCCGGGTAAAGAGGCATAATATAATTCGGAAGCTTTGTTCTTGAAAGAGAGAAGAAGATAAATACAACAAGAAACCATATTGTACAAAAAAGATATGTTCCTTCTGTCTCCTGCCCCCCGCTTGAGGCATGCGGGGGCAGGCCCCTGACCCTTATCTCCCGGCTTTCTTTAATTCCCTTGTAAAAGGCGTTGGGCAAGAATGCAACCCATGGGAAAAAACCTCCGAGTATGACTGGTATATAAAAATATATCGGACCGCTGTGGCTTGAAATAACCTCTGTATATCTCTGGAAGTGATGTTTTATTACAAATGCATTGAAGAACTCCCAACCATGTATATAAAGCTGGGCAATATACCATGGAGCAGCAATCGCAAAAAAGGCCAGCAAGAATCTTGGAACCAACAAAGGCTTTATATCCTTTACCTTCCCTGCTGCCAAAATGTAGATAAAGGCAATACCTATTGGGAAGAGTATGCCTATCACCCCTTTTGTCAATACTGCCAGAGCAGAAAAAATCCAGAATAAGAGATACCACTTATTATAAGATGTGGGATGTGGGATGTGGGATGTGGGATAAAAACCAAGATAAAAACTGTAAAGAGACGCTGTTATGAAAAATGTCAGTGTCATGTCTGTAACCGCTGAATGGCTGTAGACAAAAAACTCTAAATTTAACAGCAGGCAGAGGCCTGCCAGTATCCCTGCCCTCTCACCATATAATCGTTTAATAAAAAAGAATGTCATGATTACAAGGGCTGCTCCAAACATGGCAGAGATGAATCTTGCGGAAAACTCGTTTATGCCAAACAATTTAAATGCAATGGCCATAAGCCAGTAAAAAAGAATCGGCTTATCGTATCTCGGCTCATAATTATAGGTTGGGGTAATATAGTTGCCTGTCTCAACCATCTCCCTCGCTGCCTCTGAAAACACAGCCTCATCCACATCAAACAAGAGAAAACCGTTTAACTTTAAAAATGAGATAAATACAGCCAGCGAGATAAAAAGTCCTGCCTTCCAATGTTTTCTGGCCTCTGAAAATAGAAACATGCTGACTCCGGTCCCAAGTATTGCCCCGCCTATAACATCTGACGGATAATGAGAGCCCAGAGAAACCCTTGAAAGACCGACCCCTATTGCTATTGCATAGAAGATTGGAGATAAACGCGGATATGATTTTGATAGTGCATAGGCAAGGGCAAATGAAACCGTGGTATGCCCGGACGGGAACGAATTAAACCTTCCGCCCATGTCAAATAGCATTGGGTTTTCCAAAAATAAAAGTATATCTGTACCGCTAAAATTAGGCCTTGGTCTTGTAAAAGCTATTTTAAAGAGATGAGTGAAAAAACCTGCTGCTAAAACAATCCCTAAACCATAAATACCGCTATTTCGCATATTTTCTCTCTTACTTATGATTCCTATTACAAAGAGGAATACACATACTGCTGTAAGGGTTAAACCATCGCCAATTATGCTTAAAAATTGGGCCGCTACAGCAAACCCTTCCACTTGAAAATTACTTGTAAAGGAATCAATCTGCAAACTAAAGATAAATACAGCAAGCGATGATAATATAAGAATAATATTCTTTTTCATAGAATTACCCACCCAAAAACTCTCCGCTTAATAATTCTCAAGCGATGGCCAGTAAGAATATCTGTAATGAATGTAAAAATCAAGGATACAATTGGAATAGTGAATAAAAAATGGATAGAGCGGAAGGAAATGAGATTTTTTTACGATGGGTCTTGTTTGAGATATCTTTGAAAAAAGACTATGAAGATAAGAATGCAGGAGAGGCAACAATGCCTGTTTCTTTAATTTAGCTTGTTGAAAAACTCAACAATCTCTGATTACACTGATTGAAACTCCTTGAAATGTCTGTGTAATCATTTTTTATAACTCAAATAACCAATGACATTCAATAATTTTCATACACTTTCATTTTTCTAAAGATCATTATTTAACTTAAACCAACCTCATGGTTACTGTGTTAACTTTAGCGGGTGTTATTATCTCAAAATAGGCTTCTTACAACAGCCCTTGCATGTCCCATATTACGGACATCCTGACGTTCTTTTCAAAGTGATTATCATGAACGCCACGGATGTTGTCAAGGAATTTAAAGGAGTTATCAATCAGTAAACAGCCTGTCCTGAGCCCTTCCATCCCGTTCTCCCTGAGCGCTCGTCTTAGCACACAGAAGACTTCTCGAAGGAGAACAGTAGCTCAGAAAATGCCGTAGATTCGGGATGTCCCCCCAAAGTCCTTCAAGCCTTGCCAATCTGCCCGTGTTTTGGGATGGAAAAGGTTTCCTCATACCGTTGTCAAAATAACAAATGTCAAAATAACAAAAGCTGAATACCCCGCATTTACTAAAGATGAGTCTATAATTGACTGCAACTCTGTCACTAAACATTCTATAGATGAAATTATTGAGATGTTTCAGAGCAATGGGAAAATGCTTTGGGCAACAGGCCGTTTACTTTTGGTCTTGCTGGCTATCTATAAAAAGTCAAGATTAAAGCCCTGCCCTTCCCCCGAAATAGCGGACACACCGAAAGGTTAGGTTATAATAGAACCTTAAAACCTAAGGAGGTGTGAAATGCAAGAGAGAAAGGTGAATAG
>MGRL01000001.1:3834-5483 GCA_001798165.1 Deltaproteobacteria bacterium RIFCSPHIGHO2_02_FULL_43_33 | reverse complement strand
AAATAATGGCAGTTTTTTAAACATGAAGACTAATTATACTATCAGAAGTTGCTTTTTCAAAGAACTTGATATATCTTTGTAAAAAGGCAAAAATATAGAAGGTGAGAAAATGGGAATAGAGACGATGAAAACTCATATCCTCACCTTCCACCTATGGGGGTCTTTATGAGAAGATTTGATGTCTTGATAGTCGGCTCTGGCCCAGGAGGGCAGAGGGCCGCATTTCAGGCAGCAAAACTTAAAAAAACTGTTGCGGTTATAGAAAGACAGCCATATATCGGCGGCGCAGGTCTCCATACAGGCACATTACCGAGCAAGACCTTGAGAGAGGCTGCCCTCTTTCTCGCAGGCTTTAAACAGAGGGCAATATTTGGCTTCCAATGCTCCATTGGAAGAGAAGTAACTCTGCAGGAGCTCATGTATAGAAAGATGGATGTTATGAAAAAGCAGATGGAGGTCATCATAGACCAGTTTAATAGAAATAACATAGAGATTATCTATGGAGAGGCATCATTCAGAGATGAACATAGACTATCAATCAAAAGCCCTGGCGGCTTGGAAGAAGTTTATGGCGAAGTTATTATCATAGCAGCAGGCACAAGGCCCCTTCGACCAAAGGAAGTGCCATTTGATGAGGAGCATATCTATGATACAGACAGCATCTTAAAAATAAACCAGATTCCCTCAACCCTTACAGTAATTGGCGGCGGCGTAATTGGATGTGAATATGCATGCATATTTGCATCTCTCGGAGTGAAGGTTACTCTTATAGAAAAGAAACCGAGGCTCCTTCCATTTGCAGACAATGAGATAGTAAACAGCCTTTGCTACTGGATGACTCAAAGCGGCATTACCCTTCGGTTGAATGAAGAGGTTGTGAAGATAACAGTTGAATCGAATGATAGGGTTATGACGAATTTAAAGAGCGGCAAACAGGTTGTTTCAGAAAAATTATTATACACCATGGGCAGGGTTGGGAATACTGATATGTTGAATCTCAATGCTATAGGAATTAAACCAGATGGCCGAGGGAGTCTAAGTGTTAATGAAAATTTCCAGACCACCATACCACATATTTATGCAATCGGAGATGTCATAGGATTTCCGGCCTTAGCCTCGACTTCAATGGAGCAGGGCAGAAGGGCTGTTTGCAATGCCTTGCACAAAGAGGATATTACCTGTGAGGTTGTCTCACACCTGCCGTTCGGCATATACACCATACCAGAGATATCCATGGTTGGCGAAACAGAAGAAGGATTGACGGCAAAGGCTATTGCGTATGAGGTTGGTTGCGCACTCTTCCAGGAGGTTGCAAAGGGACAGATAATCGGTGATACGCACGGCATGTTAAAACTGCTCTTCAACAGAGAAGATAAGAGATTACTTGGCGTTCATATTATAGGAGAAAGGGCTACTGAACTGATTCACATAGGCCAGGCGGTCATGAGCTTCAGGGGAACAGTAGATTATTTTAAGGACACGGTATTTAACTACCCGACCCTTTCCGATGCATACAAGGTTGCGGCATTGAATGGGTTGAATAGGTTGTAGGGCGGCCAAAGCTCGCTTGTGCTTCCTGGCGTCAATGTGGAGTGGCTTGTTAGGCGGTGTATGATTTTTACGGTAAATACCTGTCTATATCGAGAGAA
>MGRL01000001.1:0-3792 GCA_001798165.1 Deltaproteobacteria bacterium RIFCSPHIGHO2_02_FULL_43_33 | reverse complement strand
CGTTGGATTGTCGGCGGCTATATAATCGTGAATATCCTTAAGCCACCGCTCAGCTTCGTCAGTCCAGATTATTTTTGCCATGTCCGGATCCGATGTCTCATATCCTCGTTAGAAATCACTCGGCCACTGCGCGAATCGTCCAAGCCGCGTTCAACCATGTGCTCAAAGGCGAGTTCACGAATAATTTCTTCATATGAGGCATCATCCGGTTGTTCTTGAATTATTTCCGACATTCGTGCTTTTATTGATAACATTATAGACCTCCTGTGTTTAGGAGATTACCAAAAGAGCGAGGGAAAATCAATTCGCCAATTTAAGATGAAGTGGCTTGTTAAAATAATACGGGGGTTGTCCCCACCCCCCCCTTATATTTCAAGGGGCTGTTGCCCAAAACTAAAAGTCATTCCCGAATGCTTCTATCGGGAATCCAGTTCTCATAAATTCAATACATTATGGATGCCCAACAGAGTCATTTGGGCATGACAGACTTAAAAAAGAGATTTGGGCAACAGGCGGCCTCAACAGGCCGTCAAGACCTGACACCATACTGGCCCCGCTGGTCCCTACTGCCTTTGTCAATTAAATAGAACCGTCCCGTTTATTCGTTTATTTTCCCATGGCTCAGCCGCCGCGTTCTCCCTGAGCGAAGCGAAGGGAGAACGCGCGGATGAGACGCGACGCTTCACCGCGTCGTTCTCGATCCGCTCGTTGGATCGCTCGTTTCTTAAAGGTCATCACTTGCAGTAGAAGTGAATTTCGTGAATTACTTTATCGTTTGCTGATATTTCGATAATATAGGTGCCTCTCTTCTGAAATTTATTCAAGCCGTCAACCTTAGCTAAAAGCGCAAGCGTATCGACAGAAGAAAGATTGAAGTTTACTAGCAAATTATCTTCATCGAGAGATGTAAGGCTACCTCCCATTTTCGGCTTTGAATAACCCTTTTTAAAAAGACTGTAAGATAAAGTGACATATTTTGCATTCTCTACATCTAAGACAAGTGCTGGCTCCTCCGAAGAAATAAATACATATTTATTTTGACCCGCACCGCGAACGCGATCATAAAAAGATAATAATTGAACAGCCCTCAGCTTAATAGTCTTGGGTCTTAACAATAATTTATGAAGATAGCTCTCGATCGTTTTCGGATGAGAGAAACTATCTTGATCAAAACTAATAATTTCGTTCCAAATGATTACACCCCGTTCGACAGAAACCAACTTGAGGTGAGCATTATAAACAGCGTGACTTCCTGTCTTTTTGTTCGTTTCCAAATCAAGATCATCAGCATTATGTGAAAATATAATTTCGCCGGATAATAGAGCCTTAGCCCCCAACAGTGCCCCAATTTTTGAAGCCTTTTTTTCATCGATTATTCCAGTTAAACCTAATTGTTGTTCCTCCAATATTTTATCTAATCGAGTTCTCTCCAAAACTTTGAAACGATTAGTTTTTAAAAAATATTTGACTAGGAGGTTGTGTAGTTGCAAACTGATATCGGGTTCATCCGTTAAATTAAGCGGTTCAATAATTGCTAAAGAATCTATGTCCTCAATTTGAGGGATGTCAGGTGTAACCACCATTTCCTTAGCATTTTTGAATTTGCTGACTTGAGAAAGGATGTATTTTGGAATGTTGTCCTCGGGATATGCCGGGAGTGAAAACGAAGTAAGCATGATAAATGAAAGTAACAAATGTTTCAATTTATCCACAATTATATTTTTCATTGGTTAACCCCTTTTTGAATACGCTAACTTGTTTCATCGTGCTTTGTCATTTTGCGAGCATATCACATGTGATCATTCATTACTGTAAGTCGCGCTATGGCTCTGAATGCCCGCAGTAAAAGGATATGCCGGTTTAAACTTACCTCTTTCGTGAAGCGCCATGATTATTTTCTCTACGTCTTCCCGTGCTTTTTGAGCATTAATTTTCGTGCAATATTTCTCCCATTCGGTCTTTACTTGTTCGCCTAAACTAACGTCTGAGAACTTTCGGTGAGGAACGATTTCCGACAGCTTGATAAATTGCGATTTGCCATGCGCGATATCATTTCTAAATCCAAATAAGACCTTCATGACTTGCCAAGGACGCTTTCCATGCTCAATCTTTACACCAAGGCGCTCAGTAATGAGGTTTAGCTTTTCATTTGGCCCGAGTCTTTCAAGATCAGACCAGCACTTAAATAGCTGTGGTCCAATGTGATTGAAATACGCCTCAAGCGTGAACGCTGTAAATACTAGGCTGGCCATGAACTGGTGATAACACCCTTTTTGATCTTTAATACCTTTGTCCATAAGGCAATGAGAGGTGTGCCACATATCAGCATATGTGTTCACTTCTCGCTCTTTCTTTATAGTAACTTTGGCCCTGGATTTATCCATTTTGTATTATCGCTGTTCAACGTAGAAGGCTCACCGGCGCGGAGCGTCCGGTGCAGCCGCTGGTTAGGCGCCAAGTTCATCGTATCCTGTTTCATAAGCGGGTAAGTGAATAGGTTTTATACCAACAATCTTCTTCTGGAATTTCTCAATTTTTTCACTGAGTTCGTCGATAAAATTTCTTGCGTGTGCCTTTTTGATTCCCTGGCTGGGGAGATTAAAGGCAAGCCGCCCTTTTTCTTTTAAAGTGATGTCGACGTATAAGGATTTCAATTTTAGATCCGATGTAAGTTTGGCGTACTTTCCAAAGAACTCACGTTGAAATTTGTCAAATTCCGCCCAGTTTTTATGAGGTTTCGGAGTTAGTTGGGGTGCCCTTTCCTGTAAAAAATTCGGGTCGATTGGCCAAAACCCGTATGCATGGGCCAACTTAGAAACATGATCGCGCCAGAATTCCAGGAATCTTTTCAAGTCGGGTTCATGATTTGACTCATAGAGTCGCAGCGCCAGAGAAGCTTTCCCAAGTTCTTCCATTCCAATGCAAGAGAGAAATAAGCTCCGAGCAAACCGTTTCATTCCGTATAGAAGCTCCGCGTCTTCCATGAGCTCTCTTGCACTCCGGAAGCATATCAAGACAATCAGTTCTAAATAGTTCTTATGGATCATAGGCGCCTAACATTATTTTTTATGTTGCATGCATATATTTGTGCAGATTATAGGGAAAGTTATGAGTCAGGTCAATAGAAATACAGCGCTTGCTATTCGTAACACATTGAAATTTAAGAAGATTAATTTATGCTTGATTATTATGTCGCATGCGATGTAATATTTTAACTAATTCTGTTGGATTCATTTAAACAGTTTTTGAGCGCAAAAGAGAGGCTTCCTGAGAAGAATCTCTACTATTATTTATTATGCAAAAAGTTTCTGTTACAATCATAACCCTTAATGAGGAGACTAACATCCGCGCTTGTCTTGAAAGCGTAAAATGGGCTGATGAGATACTTGTCTCGGATTCAGGAAGTAGTGACAGGACGGTTGAGATTTGCAAGGAATACGGGGCAAAGGTTTTTAACGACGAATGGCTTGGTTTTGGAAAGCAGAAGAATTTAATAGCCAGCAGGGCCAGAAATAACTGGATTCTGAATATTGATGCAGATGAGAGGGTGACGCCTGAGTTAAAGAAAGAGATAGAAGAGGTTTTAAATAATGGTGACTGCGAGGGATACAATATCCCCCGCAAGAACTTTTTCGGCAATAAATGGATAAGACATTGCGGCTGGTATCCTGATTACAATCTAAGGCTATATAGAAGGGATAAAGGCAGATTTAATGAGCGCAACGTGCACGAAGCAGTTCAGATTGATGGAAAGATAAGCTTCCTTAATGCGCCGCTTGAACATTACACATA